>NZ_QYRR01000003.1:0-413725 GCF_003591215.1 Actinomyces sp. 2119 | reverse complement strand
GGGGGGCCGGAGGACATCAACGTGGTGCCTATGCGCAGCAGCCTCAACCAGGGGACTGAGGGGATGTACCCGTACAGCTACAAGAAGCTCGAGGACGACATCGCCGCCAGCCGGGGCGCCTACGAGAACATCGACATCCGGATCGAGTACGACGGCCCACCAGGGGTGGAGCCGGGGACCTCGCTGAGCGGGGTGCCCCAGGCAGGCCGGGTACCCACCGAGTTCCGTGTCTCATGGACTGATGAGCAGAGGATGAGAACGGTTCCGCGCCGTTTTGTCAATGAGTGAGAAAGGCGGCTGGTCTTGGTGAGTATGTCTCGTATGTCTGCTGAGGAGTTGATGGTTCGTGCCGAGAGCCTGCTTGCTGAGTGGCTTCCTGGTACTGGTGGTTCCCGGATTGATATTGAGATCAGTGGAATAGGGCTGGTGTCTACGCTGGGTCCTAGCAGGGTGACTCAGGACGGGGTGAGCCGGTTGGCGGAGGTTCCTGACGAGATTCTGTCCGTGGTTGGCAAGCTGCGTGATAGGCAGGCTGTGCCTGGGTGGGGTGCGTGGACGTGGTGCCGGCTGTGGATGGTGGCGGGGGAGTGGGTGCTGCACCAGGAGTGTGACTGGATGCGTGAGCCGGTGTTCGACCCTCCTGGTGGTGGGCGGCCCGGCCCGGGTGACTGTGCGCTGGAGCTGGAGCGCTACCCCAGGGATGCGGAGAACGTCCCGGACTGGATGGCTGCGGGTGTGGCGGCCAACGAGAGGCGCAAGGCTGCCAACGCGCGTCGTCGTGAGGCCAGGAGAGCCCGGAAGGAGAGGGAGCGCCAGGCAGCCCAGGCCCAGGCCGCATCCCCGTGACCGGGAAAGTTCAGGTTCGCACCGGGACCGGGTGCCACAGGCTGCATATCTTTGGACTGCCTGGCGGGAGTAGCCGTGCGCTGCTGCCCGGAACTCTGCGGATCTCTTCTGCCGGGACGTGATGAGGGCGGCCCAAGATGTGCAGAGCGCGTGCAGCAGCGGGGCTAGTGCCCCTGGGCGTGCTCGGCGTCGTCGGTGAGATAGGCCAGGGGACGGACCAGGTCGAAGGGTGTGGCAGTGTCGGTGGTAGTGAGAGTGCCGTCCAGGTCGTGGGTGGTGCCGTCAGGCAGGCTCCAGGTGGCGGTCCAGGTGGTGGTCAGGGTGATGGTGACGTCGGTGGCAGTCGTGGCGTAGGTGTGGTGGACGGTGTGGTCGGGCCAGGGGGCGCCGGGGTCGGTGGTGGTGTCCGTGGTGGCGTCCCCCCAGTCCCAGCGGTAGGAGGTGGGAGTGGCGGTGACGGTGACCTGGGTCCCGGCCACGGTGGTGGTCAGGGTCTGCGGGGCATCGCTGGTGTAGGCGATGACAGGCTTGGTGACCAGTGCCTGGGGACCGCCCGGCTGGCGGGTGAGCCCGTTGCCGGAGACCATGAGGCGCTGGACGTCGGAGACCGTCAGGGTGACCGGCTCGGGCTGGGCGACGGGGAGCTGGGGGGCTGCCTGCGGGGTGGGGTCCTTGCAGACCAGCTGGCAGGCGAGCAGCTCGGTGAGGGCGTTGGTGCACTCGGGGCCGGTGACGGACTGGGCACACCCCTGGCGGACGTTCTCCTCCAGCTGGGGCAGGATGGAGCGGTCAGGCGGGGCGGGTGCCTGGTCCCCTCCTGGGGAGCCCCCTCCCGGAGAGCCTCCACCACCCGATCCGCCCGTCGTGGTCCCGGGTGGGACCACGGTCGTGGTCGTGGAGCCGCCCACGCTCAGGCCGGAGTTGCCGGACCGGTATACGGAGATGCGGTCATCGTCCCCGGTTGCTAAAGCGGGCGGGGCCATAGCCAGGACGGTGGACAACAGGCACAGGACCAGGACGCATCCCCACCACGTCGCTGCCCTCCGGCGTCGTCCCGGCCCGGGGTTTCTGGAGGGACGGGGCGCGTGTGCGCAGGCCGGGTCCGGGATGGCGCGAGCCGGAACGGTGGGAAGCGGGACGGCTGTGTACCTCACTGGTCCTCCTCATAGACCTCGGCCTCGCCCAGGAGCCACTGGCCGTCGCGGTAGATGAGGGCAAAGGTCATCATCTTCTGCGTCTGGGCCTCGTAGACCTGCGGGTCGCTTCCGCTGCCGTCGTAGCGGTAGACGGCATCGTGGTCGAAGACGAGGTCAACGCGGGAGTAGTGGTAACCCTGCTCGGGATCGGCGTAGCCGGACTGAGTGACGTTGGTATTCCAGATTTCTTCCCACCCGCCCTGGGCGTGGAGACTGTTGGTGTTGTCGGTGACGGACTGGCAGAAGACGCAGCCGCTGTCCTCGGTGTGCTCCTGCCACAGGCTCAGGTCTCCGGTGGCACTGATGTAGGGAATGAGACTCAGCAGGTACTCGGCGGTGGCGATGGCCCCCTCGGGGGTCTGCTCGTCCATGCCTGCGGGTCGGTCCGGTGGGGGCGTCGCCAGGGCTGCTTGGCGACTGGTCTCCTGCTGCGGTGGTAGGGGAGGCAGTGAGAGTGTGGGCGAGGGCGTGGTGCTGGCTGTGGCTGGGGAGGACATCGAGGTCGGCGAGGTGGCCGCCGTCCCGTCCGCCCGGGAGCACCCGCCCAGGCCGCACGCCGTGGCGGCGAGGAGGCCGACGAGGACTCCCACGGACGCAAGGACCAGGGTGCGATGGCTGGGCGCGTGCCGCCCACATCGTCCGCACCATCCAGGGCACCGGGAGCCCGGAGTCGGGCTCGCTCCAGGTGCCCGACGCGAGTGCTGGGAGTACAGGGACATGACAGCCACCTTTGACAGAAGCGGTGGAGGGGCGTGTCCCGCCAGCCCCAACTAATGACGTGACTGGCAGAACTGGGTAAACTGTAGCGGTGCTGGCGTCCACGGTCCAGCCCTCAGTGGGTATTGTGGAGGGCGCTAGTGTCTGCGAAGGCGCGGTGGTCGGCTGCCTGCCGGGGTGGGGCCTTGGCTCCTCGTGACCCTGTGCGCAGGTCCTCTGCACGTGGGTGCCGGGGTGGGGTGCTCACGCGATCTCCAGGTTGGTCAGCACCCACTGGCCGTGCAGCGGCTCCAGTCGGGCGGCGGCGGCCCGGACCCGCTCCCCGTCCTCGATCAGGACCGTGGCCTCGCAGGCGCCGTGCAGCGTCGCCTGGGTGCGCACGGAACGGGTCCTTGGCCTGGCTCTGCGCCTGCCTGGCCCCAGGACCCGGGAGGCCAGTCCTGCGCGGCGCGACAGGGCGCGGAACAGGGCGGGGGTGGTCCATCGGGCCAGGTGGTCGACGGGGCGTGAGCCCATGAGGACCTCTGCGGCGGCGGTGACCACGGTAGCCGCGGTGCGTGCGGGGGAGGGCGGAGGCTGTTGCTGGGGCGCCCCGGTCGTGCCCGGGGTGGGGCGGCGGCGCCGGGGCGTGCGCGACACCGTCGGTACCGTGCTCGCCGCAGTACGCATAGTGGTGGTCTCCGGGGGCAGGCGGGGGCTAAAGCTGAGCAGGTCTCCCGCGCGCGTGCCCCGGGTGGTACCTGGGGGCGGGGTGCTGGCTACAGTCCCTGGGGGCCGGCCGGTGGCGGGACGTCCCGGGGTGGGGCGGGTCGGGCGCGGGTGAGTGCTGGTGCGAGGGCCGGAGGGGCCGACGGCATCGGCCTTCCTGGCGGTTGTGGCGGTGTCGGTGGCCATGGCTGCCTGCTCTCTGGTCAGTGGTGGGTGGGCCGGTCTGCTACCCGCCCGGCGCTGTCCGGGATCGGGCGAGAGCCGGAGCGGCGTCGGGGCGGTGGGGTCAAGGCTGTGGGGCTGGTCCTGCTGGGGCTAGAAGGATGAGCGGCTAGGGAGGTGAGGGGCGGGTGTCCTGTCCCTCCTGTGGTACCTGGGTCGTAGCGGTCCACTCCGGCAGTATCAGGGTGGTACCGGGGCGGAGGACTGCGGGGTCGGGGCCGATAACCTCCCGGTTGGCCTCGTAGAGCGCGGGCCAGGCGGCGGAGATGTCCTCGGCGCTGCTGCCTGCGGGGAGGCTGTGCACGGTGACGGACCACAGTGACTCCCCCGGCGTGACGGTATGGCTGCGCGGCGGCGACCCTGGTGGCTCCGCCGGCTCCTGCGGGGTGCTGCCGACCTCCTGTGGTCGGGGGTCGGTGGGCTCCGCAGGACCTGGCTCCGGAGTGGTGGAAGCGGGGGTCTCCTGGGTCGCGGAGGATGCGGGCCTCCAGCCCAGGTCGTTCGGTGGCGGGTCGGGCTCGGCGGCCAGGGCGGGCGCTGTGCTGAGGCCTGCCACCACCGCGCCCACAGCGACTCGTCTGACAAGGGGCGCGCCCCAGCGCTGAAGAAGCCGCGACGCTACGTCGCTGGCGGGGTGCCCTCGCCCCCCGGCGCCCGGCAGGGCCGCCAGAGCCGCTGCTGCCGACACGGCGTGCCACAGCGCCCCGGCTGCTCCGGCCCCGCTGGCAAGAGCGACGACGGCGCTGGTGAGCTGGCTGCCTCCCCACAGGGAGAGAGGAGTCTCTTCCAGGGTGCGTACAGAGCTGAGTAGTGCCACGCATAGGGCTGCTGTCAGCGCTGCGGACGCTACCGCCAGGACCGTCAGACCGGTTCGTTGAGTCATGGCACCTCTCTAGGTCATTAGATGATGTTTGATGATGTTAGATATACATCGCTGCGACTGGCCTGTCAATAACCTGTGTGTGAGGTGCGCTCGTGGTGGAGTAGCTGGTGGGGAGATCTGGTGGGATTGCGGTGTGTGCCGTTACCTGCCGGGCGCGACCGCCTGTGGTGGGCTTGGGGTGTGGACTGGGAGTCGATGCTGGCTGACCTGGAGAGCCGCTTTGAGGCGGAGAGGCGCACTGAGCTGGCTGTCCACAGTGCCGAGCTGGCGGAGGCGGAGACGGCGGCTGTTACTGCTGCCGACCGGCTCCGAGGCGCGGTGGGCAGGGCTGTGCGCCTGCGCACCCGTAGCGGCCTGCCTGTGGACGGCGTCGTGCGCCGGGCCGGTTCCGCCTATGCCGTGGTAGACGAGGGGCAGGGGCTCCAGGCAGTGGTGCCCGTGGACGGGCTGGCCACGATGGCTCCCCTGCCCCGGCCCGCGCCTCCTGAGGTCCGGCGACTGCCCACCCTGGGCTCCCTACTGCGCGAGATCGCCCGGCGTGGTGTCCGGGTGCGCCTGTACACCAGCGCCGGGGAGGTGGTTGGTCGGCTGGTGCGCGTGGGTGCCGACCACGTCGATGTCGCCCTCGACCCGGAGGGGGCTGGGCGGCCGGGGTACGCTGCGGGAGCGCTCGTCACCACCGTCATGCTCTCGGCCGTGGAGATCCTCCGCAGCCGTTGACGGCTCTTGCGGCTCTGTGCTCGCGCGGTACCCATGAGGTCCTGCCCGTACGTCATGAGTCTGGTCGCCCTGGTGCCGGTGGTGGTGTGGAGTCTGTGCAGGTGGGCTTGGCTCTGCCGTTCTCCTGGCTGTGCCGTCCCGGCAGTTAGTCGACTGGTCTCCTGGCGCGCTTGGTCATATGGGATCTATCACGTCTTTGGGTGTGGGGTGCAGGGTGTGTTCGGGCGGTTCCATCTTGGCGAGATCTGCGGGAAGTGGGCTGGTGCCGATCACGCTGGAAAGGAACTTGTTGATCTGAGCCAAATCTGTGCCATCCTGGCTGTCCTGCGCCCTCGCCTGTCTGGCGATGGTGGCTATGTCGTCTGGTGCGCTGAGGGGGACGGAATCCGCGCCATCCTGTCTCGCCCCGGGTGCGTGAGCCTGGCGTCGCAGGACCAGGCCGACCCTACCGCCGTCGGTGTCTCGTCCCGGGTGCGTGAGCCTGGCTGGCGCTGATCACCCTGAGCGCGACGATTTCCACCTGCGCGCAAATCGCGCTAAATAGGCTCGCGCTGCTCCACCGTACCTGGAACAGCTGCTACAGATACATACGAGGGCGATGCATACGCGGGCCTTGGGTGGGAGGTTTGGCGGGAGGTTGGGCGAGGCCCTCCTGGGCGTAGCAGCGGAACTTGACCGCCTCACGGTTCTGCGTGGCGATGGTGTCCTGATGGGTCCCAGGCGGTCGACGATTGCTGTCGAAATATTGGCGAGTGCTGCCTGGTGCCAGCGTCCGGCGACTACAGCGTTCGACGACTACAGCGTCCGGCGAGTACTGCGTGTGCACCGTGCCTGGGGTGGTGCTGACCCGTGCCGGGCGGCCTGGGCGGCGAAGGTGGTGGGTGGTTCCGGCGGGTGCTGGGGGCCAGGTGCGTGGGCGCCTGGCACTGGGCGCGCCAGGTGCAGGTTCCGCGCCCGGGCGGTCAGGGTGGGATTCAGGAGTGGGAGTCGGGAGCAGGAGGTGGTCAGGCCCTCTGGTCCGCGTCCTCGTCCTCGCTGAGTGTCCCTGCGGCGACCATGGCGCGGGTGGAGGCCAGCTGGCGCTGGATGTAGTCCTCCAGGGCCTGGTCCTCGATCCGCCACAGCCTGCGCGCTCCTACCTGGATGGCGGGCAGGTCGCCGGAGCGGATGAGGGCGCGCACTCCCTGGGCGGAGAGCTGGAGCTGCTCGGCGACGTCGGCGATGGTGAGGAAGCGTGCGCTCATGAAGTGATGATCTCACTCTCGCGCCCAGGACGCCATCATCGAATAGTTCTGTGGATAACCTTGCTTTATTGGCGTGTGTCGAGGATGATCTTACGCGACCAAGGAGGATGCCATGACGCCGCCCCGCCCTCAGTCCCACCATGTACCCCACCGCGCGGGCACCCAGCGCCGCGCCCCCGACAGCCCCTGGCGCCGTCCTGCCTGGAAGGACCCGCGGCTCTCCGGCGGCATCGCCCTCATCGGTGCCGCTGTCGCCCTGGGAGCCTGGGCGGTTGACGCGGCGGCAGACACCACGCAGGTATACGTCCTCAGCCAGGACGTGCCTCCGGGTACCGACCTGGAGGTGGAGGGGGTGCTCACCACCGTGGCGGCCCACCCGGGGACCCAGGCCTACGTCGAGGTCGGTGACCTGCCCCAGGGCGCGGTGGCCACGCGCTCCCTCAGCCGCGGCGAGCTGCTGCCACGCCAGGCCGTGGGCTCCAGTGAGGACCTGGAGCTGCGTCGGGTGGTCCTGGAGGTGGCCACGCCCCTGACCACGGGCACGGGACCCGGCGACGAGGTGGATCTGTGGCTCCTGCCGGACGACACCCGGGGGCAGTCCGCCTCCCAGGAGTCCCAGGAGGAGCAGTCGGCCCAGGCAGAGGAGGTCGCCACAGGCCTGGTGGTCGTCGAGGTCACCGAGGCCTCGGCAGCCATGGTCGGGCTGCCCGGTACCAGCGTGGAGGTGGCCGTTCCCGACTCTGTGCTGGCCTCGGTACTGACCTCGGTGGGCCAGGGCAGGTCACTGGCCCTGGTTCCAGCGGGCCAGGAGCCGGTGCGGTGAGCACGCCGCGCGCCGGCGTCCTCCTGGCCCTCAGTGGTGAGGACGCTGAGATCGTGCGGGCGCTGGACCAGGCGGGCAGCGGGCTGAGCGTGGTGCGCCGCTGCGCCGACCTGCCCGAGCTGCTGTCGGCGGGCATGGCAGGGCTGGCCTCCCTCGTCGTCCTGGACACCGGCTTCGAGGAGATCGACCGCACCGTCCTCGACAGGCTGGGCCGGGCAGGCCTGAGCGGCCTCCTGCTGGTCGAGCCGGGTGAGCAGGAGCGCTGGCGCAGCGTGGGCTGGCTCGTGGAGCGCCGTGACGCCCCCGCTACACAGGTGCGTGGCCTGCTCCAGGACCTGGCCCGCTCACGTGCCGGGCAGCCCGAGCAGCCTGGCCGAGCTGAGCAGCCTGGCCAGGCTGGTCAGCTCCAGGACCACTGGCCTGCACAGGCGGGCGAGGCGGTGCAGGGGGCTGGAGCGCCTCTCGTCGCGGGTTCCTCGTCCACCCCCGGCTCCCGGCTCTCGTCCCTGCCACCGGGGCTGCACTCGCCCGCACCCGCCCCGGGAGGACCTGGAGCCGCGTCGGGCGTCCCGGAGGAGGTCCCCTGGTCACCGCAGGCGCCCGCGGCGGGGTCGGGCGGTGAGGGGGTGCCTCCCGGTGAGGCCCTGGGCAGGCTCGCTGTCGTATGGGGGACCCACGGCGCCCCCGGGCGCTCCACGGTGGCGGCCTCCCTGGCGCACGGGCTGGCCAGCGCCGGAGGAGCAGTCCTTGCCGACGCCGACGTGGAGGCCCCCTGCCTGGTCCAGCTCCTGGGCATGCCAGACGACTCCTCGGCGCTGGCAGGTGCTGCCCGCCTGGCCACCCACGGCAGGCTGGACGCAGAGTCCTTCAGCAGGTTCCTGGCGTCGGCGGGCACCAACCTCCACCTTCTGGCCGGGCTGGGTCGTGCCGGGCGGTGGCGTGAGCTGCCTGCGGCCTCCATGACCGAGGTGTGGCTCCAGTGCCGCCGGGCCGCCGCCTGGACCGTGGTAGACGTGTCCGGCGGTCCCCTTGAGGACGAGACCGACGGCTTCACCTTCGAGCCGGGGCGCTCGGCGGTCGCCTGCGACCTTGTGTCGGCGGCCGACGTCGTGGTCGTCGTGGGGGCGGCCGACCCGGTCGGGGTCAGGCGGCTCGTCCAGCTCCTGGCCGACCTGGACACCGTCACCACCACGGGGACCAGGACGGAGGTCGTGGTCAACCGGGTCCGGGCCTCCGCCGCCGGACCCGCTCCTCACCGGGCTGTTCGTGAGGCTGTGGAGCGCTACGGGGGCGTGAGCCGGGTCGTGCTGCTCCCTGAGGACGCGGCCGCTGCTGACAGGGCGTTGCTTGAGGGGCGCAGCGTCCTGGACGCCGCCCCCACCAGTGCCCTGGGACGGGCGTTAGCCGATTTGGTGGACCGGGTAGACCCGCGTGCGGGCGCAGCCGCTCGTGCGCGGGGGCAGTCGCAGGGCCGGGGGCCGCGCAGGCTGTGGGCAGCGCTGCGAGCCCGGCAGGGGCAGGTGCCGGGGTGGCAGAGGACCCGCCAGGAGCCACGAGCGCGGGCACGACGACGACCCGCAGCGATGGTGAGCCAGTGGGAGGCACCTCCTCCTGATCCGACAAGCCCGCCGGAGCCGACAAGCCCTCTTGGGCCACCACACCCGCCTGAGCCGCCGCCACCACCCCTCCAGCCGGGACCGCCGCCTCCGCCCCCGCCTGAGCCGCCCGGGACGCTGCCGGTGGCCGAGGACCTCTCCGGGTCCTCAGGGCCACCCGGCGGGCAGCTGGTCAGGGATGCGCAGGCCTCCCTGGAGCGTCGTCGAGGACGCCACCGCCGCTGACGGTACCGTTCCCGGCCCGGTACCCCCTCAGGCACACTAGGGGCATGCGTGTCTTCCTTCCCGCCACCGCGACGGACCTGCGGGCCGAGTCTCTCAGCCCCCGCCTGGCCCACGCCGCCACCCCCACCCTGGCCCGGGCACTGCCGGAGGAGGACCAGGAGGGCCTGGAGGTCGCAGCCTCCCTGTGCGCGGCGGACGCCTCCCTGCTCCTGCTGGCCCAGCCCGGTGCGGCCCGCCACGCAGACCGGCGCGTGGTCATTGCCGCCGACGCCGCCGACGATACTGTGCGCGAGCTGGACCCCGGCCAGGACGTGCTCCCGGGGACGGTGGAGGTCACGGTCGCGGTCGACTGGCAGGACGTGGCCGCGATCTTTGTCGACGACGCCCAGGCGCAGGCTGACGTGCGGGCCGCTCGACACGGTGACGAGGAGGCCTTTGAGCGCGCCGCGCAGGCGGACCTCCTGTGGTACGACGTCACCGAGCGCGACCACCTGGCTGACGACCTCGGTGCCTGAGCGCGTAGGTGCCACCTGGCGGGCTGCCTCACCGACCTCACCGCACGACTCTCAGCGTGGACCCGCCGGAGGGCGAGCGGCGCACCTGAACCTGGTCGGCGACCTGGTGGCGCAGCTCCTCGACATGGGAGACGATGCCCACGGTCCTGCCCCCGGCGCGCAGACGCTCCACCTGGGCCATGACAGCCTGGAGCGTCTCCGGGTCCAGGCTGCCGAAGCCCTCGTCGATGAACAGCGTGTCCAGGGTGGTACCCCCTGACTCTGCGGCGACGACGTCGGCCAGTGCCAGCGCCAGGGCCAGGGAGACGTAGAACGTCTCCCCGCCCGACAGAGTCCGAGGGTCGCGACGGTGCTCGCCCGCCAGGTGGTCGGTGACAGCCAGCCCCAGCCCCCTGCGGCGGGAGCGCGAGCCGGTCTCCTCCGCGACCCGGACCAGCTCGTAGCGGCCGGAGGACATCTGTGCCAGCCGCTCGTTAGCGAAGACGAGGACTTCCTCGAAGCGGGTCTGGAGCACCCAGGTGGCCAGCGGGGTTGCCTGGGGGTTGTCCCCCCTGGCCAGCCTGGCGACCTGGCGCAGGGGGGCGTGATGGCGCAGCGCCTCCTGGTAGGCGCGGGCCGCGGACTCCACCCCCTGGCAGCCGCGCTCCAGGTGGGCGCGGGCCTCCTGCCTCCTGGCGTGGTGGTCTGCAGCCTCCTGGTGGCGGGCCTGCGCGAGCCGGAGGAGCCGACCGGCCTCCTGCGGGTCGGCCTCCTCGGCACCGGTGAGGGTGGCGACCTGCGGGTCAGCCAGCCCCGCCCTCACACGCTCCCGCTGCGCGTGAGCGTCACGCACCCTGGTGGCCAGGGCCTGGCGGGCACCGGGGTCCAGGAGGGCCAGCCGGACCTCCTGGGTGGTGGTAAAGCCCTCCTCCTCCAGGGCCTCCACCAGCTCCTCACCAGCCTGCGCGGCTGTCTCCAGCGCGGCCTGCGCCTGCCTGACCGTCAGGGAGGCGGTCTCCGCGGCCTCGGCCTGCGCCAGAACGGCTGCGGCCCTGGCCGCCACGCTCGGCCAGGAGCCGCGGGCCTGCTCGTAGGAGCTCCTGTCCTGCTCCAGCTGGCTGCGGTCGGCCTCCAGCCTGCTGCGTGAGGCGGTCAGGGCGGTGCGCGCACGGTCGTGCTCGCTGCGCAGGCGCTGGCTGGCGGCGTCGAAGTCGGCCAGGCGCGACGCGGCGACCTGGGCCTGGCCTGCCAGGACACGGGCCTCCTCCAGGGCCTGGCGGGCCTCCTCCAGGCGGGTCTGCGCCTCCTGCAGGCTCAGGCCCGCCGTGGCCTGGCGGGTCTCCTCCAGACGGTCCTGGCAGGTCCTGACCAGCTGACGGGCCTCCACCAGGTTGCTGTCCGCCTGGTCCTGGTAGGCCTCGGCCTCCTCGACCTGCTCGCGCGTGGTGCCCTGGTCAGCACCTGGCGCGGGGTCCGGGTGGTCCAGGGAGCCACAGACCGGGCAGGGGGTGTCCTGCCTGAGCTCGGCCGCCAGCGCCCCCGCAGCCGAGGCGATCCACCGCACCCGGGTGTCCTGGACCCGGGCGGCGGCCTGCAGGGCCGCCTGGCTCGCCGTGGCCAGGGCCTGGTTGTGGTGGTCCAGCCGGGCCTCCAGCCGAGGGAGGTCGCTCACCGCCTGGTACTGCTCCTGGCACAGGCTGTAGCGGTGCTCCAGCTCAGTGAGGCGGCTGCGGGCGTCGCGGGTGGCCTCAAGATCCTCGACCAGGGCTGAGCGCTGCTCCGGGTGACCGGCCAGGGCCTTGGCCTGGTCGGTGAGCTCGCGCTCCTGGCGGGCAAGGTCGTGGCAGCGCTCCTGGAGGTCCAGCTCGCGTGCCGTGAGGTCGGCCTCCTGGGCGGCCAGCGCCTCCAGGTGACCGTGCTCCTGGCGCAGCCGGTGGGCACGCCGGTCCACGGCCCGGGTGCTCAGGGCGGTCTCCTCCGGGCCGGTGCCGGTGCTTGCGGGGGCTGAGGTGCTCAGCGCGCGGAGGCGACGTCGTGCCTCGCGGCGCACGGGTTCCAGGAGGGCGTCCAGCGTCTCCCCTCCGGCCTCCTCCACGGCCCCCGCCGGTATCTCCTCCACGGCCTCCACGGCCTTGCCCGGGCTGGGGGCCTGACCCGTGCCGGGCTGCGCCCCCGCCTCCTCCAGGGCGCTGACGGCGGTGGAGGCCCTGGCTCGGGCGGCCTCGGTCGAGCGCAGCACCGCGACGACGCGGTCAGCCCTGGCAGCGTCCTCCAGATGCCTGGCAGCCTCCGCGTCCTGGTCGGCACGCTCGTCAAGGGCCTGCTGGTCGGCCAGGAGGGCACGGCGGCGCTCCAGACGCTCGTGGAGGCTGCGCGCCTCCTCGTACCTGTGCTGGGCCTGCTGCAGCTCCTCCTGGGCCGTCTGCGCCGTGCTTGCGGCCAGGTCGACCACCTGGAGGGACAGCGTGCGCAGCCTGGCGGTCACGTGGCACAGTGCCTCAGGATCGGGCTCGGCCGCGGCGAGCGCGGCCTCCAGCTCCTCCGCCAGCGCACCGGCCCAGGCTGCGTGGGCTGCCGGAGGCTCGGGCGCAGCCTCCCCGGTGGTGGGGGCTGCGGCTGGGCAGGTCCCGGCTGTCGACGCCTCCGCCGGCCCTTGTGCTGATCCCTGGTCTGCTGATCCCTGTGTCGGCTGCGGAGCCTGCGGGGTACTGAGGAGTGGCTCCAGCCCCAGGGCTAGCGTGCGGCCCTGGGCCCGCAGGGCGGTGGCAGCCTCCTCCACCGCCCTGGTCCCCGCCCTGGAGGCCTCAGCCAGATGGGACTGGAGGGAGTCGTACACGCCGGTGCCGAAGACGTCCTGGAGAAGCTCCTGGCGCTGCGAGGAGTCGGCACGCAGGAATCGGGCGAACTTTCCCTGCGGCAGGACGACGGTCTGGGTCAGCTGCTCCCGGCTCAGTCCCACGACACGCCTGATCTCCGCGTCTGCCTCGCCGACACGGGTCACGGGCTCCTCCACGGGCTGGCCCTGTGGGTGGGCGAGGCGCCACAGCCTGACTGTCCCGTGCTCGGTGGTGGTGCCCTGCCCCCGCTTCTTGGGCCGCTCGTAGCCGGGGGTACGACGTATGCGGTACACGCCTGCGGTGGTGGAGATGACGAGCTCGACGGCGCTGCCCGCCTGCGGGGGCAGGAGGGTGGAGCGTATCCGCTGCCTGGAGGAGTCGGAGGTGTCCGCCACGTCACCGTAGAGGGCGAAGACGATGGCGTCGATGACAGTGGACTTGCCCGAGCCCGTGGGACCGGTCAGCAGGAAGCGCCCCGAGTCGCTGAAGGCGTCAAAGTCGATGGTCTCGGTACCTGCGTAGGGTCCGATCCCGGTCATGGTCAGGTGGTGGATCCTCACGAGCCGCTCCGCTGCTGGGCCAGGACGGCCTCGTAGGCGTGCCACACGGCGGAGCGCTCGGCCGGGTCCGGGGGGCGGCCGCCTACGTCGGTGAGAAATCTGGTGGCCACCTCCACAGGGTCTGCGGCGGCGGTGACACCCACCTGCTCTCGCAGCCCGGGTGCGGGAGCCTCGTGGTGGAAGGCCAGCAGCCCGGGGAAGCGGGTCCGCAGGGTCGCCAGGGCGCCGGGCGGGCGCTCCCCCCGCAGAACGACGCGCACCCACGAGTCCGTCCCGGTGGCGTCCTGGGTGGCGGGGGAGAGGAGCTCGTCCATCGTGCCCTCCACGGTGCGGACGTGGTGGCGGACCGGGACGGGGACGCGCTCCAGGGCGGTGACACCGCGCGGGCCGACGTCGAGCAGCACCGAGGACTTGGCGGCGTCGGCCTCCTCAAAGGACAGGGCCAGCGGGGAGCCGGGGTAGACCAGGCGCGGTCCCGGCCCCGCCTCCCCGGGGGAGGGAGATACCTCCTGGGGGCGGTGCAGGTGCCCCAGGGCCACGTAGTCGATGCCGCCGCAGGCCTGGGCCAGCGGCGAGCCGCCTGCAGTGGTGAAGACCTGCGCGGGTACTGCGTCCACGCCCCCCACCCGGATGTCCCGCTCGGACTCGCTGGCCCGGCCGCCCACGACGAAGGTGTGGGCCATGACCAGGCTGGGCAGACGCCGCGAGCGGGCCGAACGCGTGCGCTCCAGGTCGGCTGCGACCAGGCGAAGCGCGGCGCTGACGACGGCCTCGTGGGAGCGGGGCAGGAGCGGGGGGCCGTCGGCAGCCGCTGCGGTGTCCCGACCACTTCCCTCCTCAGGACTGGCCTGGCCCGGCTCCTGGGAGGGGCCACGGGCGTCCTGCCTGCCCGGGCGCTCGCCCAGGAGCTCAGCCAGCACAGGCGGCAGTGACTGCCGGGCGGCGTCGGGGTCCAGGTAGGGCAGGGCGTGCACCACTGCCGCCTCGTGGCCCTGCGCGTCGGGCAGGACGACGCCGCGGCCCACGTCCGTGGCACGGGCACGGATAAGGAGGTGGTCGGTCATGAGGTCGGCGGCGAAGCCCAGGCGACGGGCCGAGTCGTGGTTGCCGGGTATGAGGACGACCCGGGTGATCTCGGTCAGGCGACGCAGCGCCTCATCCAGGAGGCTGACGGCGGCTGCGGGCGGCAGGGCGCGGTCGTAGACGTCCCCGGCCACGAGCACGGCGTCCACGAGCTCCTCTCGCGCCAGCGTCACCAGGTGGTCGATGAAGGCGGCGTGGTCGTCGTCAAGCACCTGGCCGTGGAAGCTGCGCCCCAGGTGCCAGTCCGAGGTGTGGAGGATCCGCATGACGGCACCCTCTCACAGGGTGCCGACACCAGTGGGCAGCGCGCGGGGGCCGGGCAGGAGGGGCGTGCCGCCCCGGGGCAGGTTCGACCCGTAGGCGGCCTGGTGCGAGGCGTCCTGCGGACAGGCCTGTGGGGTCAGGCCTGTCAGGCGGCGACGACGCCGGTGCCCACCAGGACCATGATGACCGCCCCGAGGGCCACGCGGTAGATGATGAAGGAAGTGAACTTGTTGGAGGAGACGAACTTCAGCAGCCAGGCGATAGTGGCGTAGGCCACCACGCCGGACACGAGCGTGGCAATGAGGGTGGCGCTCCACCCGATGCTGGAGTGGCCGATCTCGCCCGCTGCCGTCACCGCCTCCAGCAGCCCGGCGGCCACCAGGGCAGGTATCCCCATGAAGAAGGACAGCCTCGTAGCCGTCACCCGGTCAAAGCCCAGCAGCAGGCCTGCCGAGATGGTCGCGCCCGAGCGGGAGATACCGGGGAAGACGGGAGCCAGGGCCTGGAAGACGCCGATGGTCAGGGCGTCTCGGATGCCCACCTGCCGCATCCCCTTGCTGAGGTTCCTCTGCCGGTCCGCCAGCCACATGACGCCTGACCAGACGATGAGTGCCCCGGCGATGATCCACAGGGAGCGGGCCGTGACCTCGATAAAGGGCCGCAGGACCAGGCCCGCCACCGCAACGGGAAGCGTGCCCAGGATGATTCCCCATCCCAGCGTGTAGTCGGGGTTGCTGCGGGCGCTGCTGTCCCTCAGGCCCTGCAGCCAGGCCGCCACGATTCGCACGATGTCGTCCCAGAAGTAGATGATCGCGGCGATAATTGCGCCGATCTGGATGACCGCCGTGAAGGCGGTCATTCCTACCGAGTCAATGTCGTATCCGAGAAGCCGCTCCACAATATTGAGGTGGCCGGTGGAGGATACCGGAAGGAACTCGGTGACACCCTCGACGATGCCGAGGATGATGGCGTGCAGCCAGTTCACGGGGACTCCCTGGGTCAGTTGGGTTGGTTGTATGGCAGAGGCAGGCTACCGGGAGAGCCGTAGCTGCCCTATCCTCCTGGATGTGGATCCCACCTCAGCCGGTCCCCCGTCAGCAGGCCCCGGCCAGTCGACAGGCAGGTGGTCGGCGGCTGGCCGGCAGGCCGTCGGTCAGCTCGTCAGTCGGTCAGCGTGCCCAGGTACTGCGTGGCAGCCGGGTGCAGAAGCGTGTTGGAGGCCAGGGCGCTGCCCCCGAAGGGGCCGGCCTGCCCCTCCAGCGAGGTGAAGGTGCCCCCGGCCTCGGTGACGATCGGGACCAGGGCGGCCATGTCGTAGAGCTCCAGCTCCGGCTCGGCGGCCAGGTCCACTGCTCCCTCGGCCAGCAGCATGTAGGACCAGAAGTCCCCGTAGGCGCGGCTGCGCCAGCAGGACTGGATAAGCGCCAGCATGCCACGCAGGCGCCCGGTGCCGGCCCACCCGGACAGGGAGGAGTAGGACAGGGAGGCGTCCGTGAGCTCGGCGACCCGCGAGACCTGGAGACGGCGCGCCGAGCTCAGGGACCGGCCGGTCCAGGCGCCCCCGTCCGTCGTGGCCCACCAGCGTCGGCCCAGTGCCGGCGCCGACACCAGTCCGACGACGACCTGTCCCTCCTCCACCAGCGCGATCAGCGTGGCCCACACCGGTACCCCGCGCACAAAGTTCTTGGTCCCGTCGATCGGGTCCACCACCCACTGGCGCGCCGTACTGCCGGTACTGCCCGTGGTCGGCATCTCCTCGCCCAGGACCGAGTCGCGCCCGCGGGCACGTGACAGCCGTTCGCGGATGGCGCGCTCCGCCTCGCGGTCGGCCTCGGTCACCGGGGTCAGGTCGGGTTTTGTCTCGACGGTGAAATCACGAGCATCGAAGCGTGCCTGGGTCAGCCGGTCCACCTGGTCGGTGATCGTGTGAGCCAGGCGCAGGTCGTCACGCCAGCGGCGCCTGGTCTCCGGGGACGCGGGACGTGAGGTGGCGGAGGTCTCGCTCATGACACCACGGTAGCGGCTCAGCGGACGCTCGCCAGGGTCCTCGCTGGTGCTCGTCGGCTCGTGGCGTGATGTCGCGGGCGTCGGCGCGGGCTGTTTGCAGGCCCTCCACTATTTGTGAATACCCGCAAACTATTGTTGTCTGGCTCGTTGTTTAAGACGGGGCTGTCGGGTGGTGCAGCGGCACGGAAAGTGTCGTGTCCACGATAACGTGTGCGTAAGAGCGGGCGGTAGAAGAAGAGGGTGCGAGATCGGGTCTGCTGCTGGTGCCTGGTCGGGCGTGGCTGGACGCGTAGGAGATAGGCGGAGCCCGGGGATTCGATTTGGCATTCGTGTTACGCCATCGTTACTGTATGCGTATGACACACCATGCGGGGAACAGCGAGCCCGTAGGCGGGTTCACGCGGGACGATGTCGTCGCTGCCGCGCTGGACATAGGGATCGACACCTTCACCCTAGGAAAGGTGGCCAGGCGTCTCGGGGTGCGTCCAAGTGACCTCAGGCGCGCGGTCAGCTCGCGGGAGGACCTGGTGAGCGCCTGCCTGGAGCGGGTCACCTCGGATCTGCGCCTGCCCCGGGCCGGCCTGGCCTGGCCTGACTACCTCCGCCACCTGGCGGACGCGCTGTGGGCGGTCTTGGAGCGGCACCCGGGCCTGGACCACACGCTTGTCGACCTGCCCTGGGCCTACCTTCCGTTTGTCCCGGTGGCAAAGAAGTCCCACGCGGCGCTGGTGGCCGGGGGGCTGGGTCCTCACGAGGCCTACCTTGGCCTGGACTACCTAGTCGCCACCGTGCTGACGGCGCACCGGCGCGCCTCGGCGATGCGTGCCCCGGTGGAGGACGTCGCCGGAGCCCAGGAGGGGCTGCGCGGGGTCGACGTCGCCACCAGGATGTGGGACGAGCGCTTCGGCCAGCCTGGCGCCTCCTTCGGCACGGAGGTGCGCGACTCCTCCTCGCCGGGCGGCGGGGGCGACACGGACGTCCCTCTGCGTCCGGAGGACTCCTGGCTGGAGGGCGGCGCTCTCCAGGACCAGGTGGAGGTCCTCATCGAGGGGTTGCGCGCGCTCGGGCAGGTGACGGCGGGCGCGTCCGCCGCGACCACCCACTCGGGGGCGTCCTCCCACGGCTACTCCACCCAGCAGACCCAGCAGACCCGAGGAACGGAGAACCCTGTGAAAACCCTAGTTCTTGTCTTCCACCCCCACATGGAGAGCTCGCGGGTCAACAAGGCCCTGGCCGACAGGGCGGAGTCCGCCGGGGAGAACGTGACGGTGCGCTACGTCTACGACCTCTACCCGGACTTCAAGATCGACGTCGCCGCTGAGCAGGCTGCGCTGCAGGACGCCGACCGCATTGTCCTGCAGTTTCCCATGTACTGGTTCTCCAGCCCCGCGCTGCTCAAGCAGTGGGAGGACGACGTCCTCACCTACGGCTGGGCCTACGGGGAGGAGGGGACGGCTCTGCACGGAAAGGAGCTCCTGCTTGCCGTCAGCCCCGGTGGCAGCGCCTACGGGCGCGAGGCGGCCCACTCCTACACGCTTCACGAGCTTCTGCGCCCCTTCCAGGGCTCGGCGCGGGTCATCGGCACCAGGTACGCGGTTCCGTTCCTGACGGTGGGGGCGCTGGAGATCAGCGACGCAGCCCTGGCTCAGCGGGCCGAGGAGTACGCCGCCACACTCGTGGCGGACCGGCTCCCGACGCTGGACACCTTCGGCTGAGGGTCGTCGTGGCAGTGGTGCCCAGCGCCCTGACGAGACGGGTTCCCTGCCTTGTCAGGGCGCTCCTGTGTCCGCGCCTGCCCGGCTGTGCGACAGGTCGTGGGAAGTGCGGTGTCTCAGTAGGAGGAATTCGGCGGGACGCACTATATTACGGCACAGTAACGTCATGGTGAGGTGGCCGGACCGGTCCACCGGAACAGGAGCAGCAATGTGCAGCACACCGCGTTCGGAGACGCTTGGTGACCGCGTCGCAGGTGTTGTGGATCCGGGGGTCGAGGGCGTCTACGCCCGCCACCTTGACCACGTGGTCGACGCGGCAGACACTTTTCTCGGACCGTGGCACGGCTACGACGCGCTCAGCGTTGTCACGGAGGTGGACGGCGACGGCTCGGCGCGTACTACGGTGGCCTTCCGCGGCGGGGAGGGCTGGCAGGACCCGGAGGAGGTCCGGGCCTGCCGGGGCCGGGGCAGGGAGGACATCACGCGCTTCCTGCAGGAGGTCAACGGGACTACCAGCCTTCTCCTGGCCTCCAGGCTCAGGTCGGCGGGAATGCTGCCCAACCGGGTGAGCAGCCTGGTCCTCTTCCGGCTGGGGTACCGTGAGTCGCAGTGGGACTATGGGCCCCTTCTGGATCCCGCGGACAGCGAGTACCAGAAGCGCAACTGGAGTCTGGAGGACAGGTGCCGTGTGGCTGACACCCTCTGGTCGGACTACCTGGAGGCGTGGTCCGGCTGGTGGCGGAGATTCCTGGACGGGGCCACCTGCTGCGAGGCCGTCACCTACGTGCATATGGGACGCGGCACCCACAATGCTACGACGCGCTTTATCTGTGATGACTACTGGGTCATGAACCACAGCGAGGCCTACGCTCACCGCAGCAGTGGGGTGGAGGGCTCCGGAGAGATGGCTGGCTTCCAGGACCTCATGGAAGCCTCCTGGGACGTGGCCGACCAGCACGACCTGGGGGTGGTGCGCCGGGCGTTGGAGAACGTGGGGCGCGTGCCCTGCGACGTCGTCGTGCGCTACGACCCCGCGACCGGCAGCCTCAGCGAGGAGTGGCTGGCGCCGGACGGGGGCCTCAGCGGTGCCAGGATTGTCGGCTCGCGCTTTGAGCGGTGGCTGTCCGACCACGGCTACGTCCGGTATCAGGAGGGGTTGGCCTGAGTGCCCCACGAGCGGTCTGCGTGCAGGGCAGAGGCGTGCCCCCGGCGTGCGTCCTCAGACGCCGCCGGGGGCACGGTCGCGGTTGTGGCTGTTGCCGACGCCCAGGCTCAGGGCCGCAGGAGTACCTTGATAGCGCGGCGCTCGTCCATGGCCCGGTACCCCTCGGCGGCCTCCTCCAGGGGGATGCGCATGGTGAAGACCTTGCCCGGGTTGATCTCGCCAGACAGGATGCGGTCGATGAGGTCGGGCAGGAAGCGGCGTACCGGGGCTGGCCCGCCTAGCAGGCTGACCTCGGCGAAGAACAGCTGCTCGCCGGGCAGTGCCACGCCGTGGGCCACGCCCACGTAGCCGACGTGCCCGCCGGGACGCGTGGAGGCGATCGCCTGCATCATGGACTCCTGGGTCCCCACAGCCTCGACCACGCCGTGGGCACCGTAGCCGCCGGTGAGCTCCTTGACCTTGGTGGCCCCTTCCTCGCCGCGCTCGGCGATGACGACGTCGGCGCCGAACTCACGAGCCAGCTCGGCGCGGTCCTCGTGGCGGGAGAAAGCGATGATCTTCTCCGCGCCCAGGGCCTTGGCGGCCAGGACCGCGCTCAGGCCCACGGCACCGTCGCCGACCACGGCGATGGTGCGGCCCGGCCCAGCGTTGGCGGCCACGGCTCCGAACCACCCGGTTCCCAGGACGTCGGAGGCGGCTAGAAGGGAGGCGATGACGTCCTCGTCCTGGGGCCTGCCCCCGGGCACGGTCACCAGCGTCCCGTCGGCCAGGGGCACACGGGTGTACTGGGCCTGGGTGTCGCCCATGAAGCCACCGTTGGCGCAACGAGACTGGAAGCCGTCGGCACAGATCTCGCAGGTGTTGTCGCTCAGGCAGAAGGAGCCCACGACGAAGTCGCCGACCTTGACGCTGCTGACGGCTGAGCCGGTCTCGACGACGGTGCCCACGTACTCGTGCCCCATGGGCCGGGGCTCGGTGACCTCGTCCACGCCGCGGTAGGGCCACAGGTCGGAGCCGCAGATGCAGGCTGCCTCCAGCCTGATGACGGCATCGGTGGGTTCCACGACGCGGGGGACCTCACGGTCCTCCACCCGCACGTCGCGGGTGCCGTGCATGACCACACCACGCATGGTGGTGGGAAGAGGCTGCTGTGTGGTGGTCACAAGGACTCCTTTCTTGACGGCTGGTCCCTGCTGCTCCTCCACCATAGACCCGCGCGGATGCCGGAGAAAGGCTCTGACAGGGCCTCCCGGCCCCGCGTGTCCGGGCCCCACCCTGGGTGCACTAGTACCGCCGCCCGTACTGGGCACCTAGCACGCTACCTCCTACACGGCTTCCTTCTCATGGACTCAGGCACCGGAAACGTCATAGGACAACACGGCACCGTGTTGTCCTATGACGTTTCCGGTGCCTGAGGCGGGTTTACGCGATCCTTATCCCTATCCCTAGTGCCTCCTACGCTCCCTCCAGGCGCGCGCACCGCCTTCCAGGCTGGCCAGCCTGCCCGTGAAGCCAGCGGCCCGCAGCATCTCGACCGCCCTGGCAGAGCGGGTTCCGGCAGCGCACACCACCACCGTAAGCCGTTCGATGTCAAGCTCGTCCATGTGCTCAACCACCTCATTCAGGGGGATGTGCCGGGCGCCCGGCAGGGGAGCGCCCGGAAGGGGCTCCATGACCGTCTCCACCTCCTCACGCACGTCCAGGACGGTCACGGTCTCTCCCTGGCCACGGTGCTCCTCCAGCCACTCGGGCGTCACCGTGGGCACAGGCCGGGGTGCAGGCCCGGCAGAGGGCGTGGGCGGCCTCCTACCTATGGCTGCGTGGGCTGCCGTGGACGGCGCGGCGGGCGGGGTACCAGGTGCGGGGCAGGCTGGCTCGGGCTGGCCACCCGCCGGGCTAGCTAGCCTGGGCTGTGCAGAGCAGGCGGTAGGCGCGGACGTGGGGGAGGTAGCGGCCGGTGCCGAGGAGCTGTCCCCGCAGGTGGGGCACTGCGGGTTCCGCGACACCGGCACCTCCCGGATCTGCCCGCCCCAGGTGTCCACCACCAGGAGCCGCCCGATCAGCGGCCGGGCCCCGCCGACGACGAGCTTGAGGGCCTCGGCGGCCTGCATAGCCCCGATGATCCCCGGCAGCACGCCCAGGACGCCGGCCTCGGCGCAGGAGGGTACCGAGCCCGGTAGCGGGGGAGCCGGGTGCAGGCAGCGGTAGCAGGGGCCGTGGCGGGAGTCAAAGACCCCGACCTGCCCGTGGGAGCGCAGCACCGCCCCGTGCACCAGAGGCAGCCCGAGCATGGCGGCGGCGTCGTTGAGCACGTAGCGGGCGGCAAAGCTGTCCGTGCCGTCGATGACCACGTCCCACCCGCGCAGCACCTCCACGGCGTTGGAGGCGGTGACCCGCTCCCGGTAGGTGCGGACCTCCACATCAGGGTTGAGCGCGCAGAGAGCCTCGGCTGCCGAGTCCACCTTGAGACGGCCCACACCGGCGGTGGTGTGGATGACCTGGCGCTGGAGGTTGCTCACGTCGACCTTGTCGTCGTCCACCACCCCCAGGTGCCCGGTCCCAGCCGCAGCCAGGTAGAGGGCCGCGGGCGAGCCCAGGCCCCCGGCTCCTACCAGGAGGATCCTCGCGGCCCGGATGCGCTGCTGGCCTGCCACCCCGACCTCGGGGACCAGGGCGTTGCGGTGGTAACGGACCAGCTCGTCGCGGCTCAGCGGTGCCAGCCGGTCGTCGCCGACCACCGGGGGCCGCAGCGGTGGGGTGGTGGAGTCAGGCGGGCGAGCCGGTACGGACAGCCGGTCGGGACTAGGGGTCATGGTTGTCTGCTCCTCATGTCTGCTCTCGGTCCGAGGAGGGCGAAGGTCGTGAGGGCCTTGAGGGCTGTGTCCCGACAGTGCGCGGGACCTGCGGAAGCTCGGCGGCGGGAGCCCGGCGGGGCACGATACGCACCTCGACCGCCTTGACCACCGCCCACAGCTCCTGGTCGGCCTCGATTCCTAGGTCGGTCACGGCCCCTGCTGTCACGGTGGCTCTCAGCCGCTGGCCCGCAGCGACCTCGACCTGCACCTCCACCAGGGCGCCGACACGCTCCAGGCTCCTCACCGTCCCGGCCAGCACGTTACGAGGGCTGCCCTGGGGGGCGTTGCGGTAGAGGGCGACCGCGTCGGGCGGTACGAGGGCCGTACCCGGTAGGCCCGGCTGGAAGCCCTCGATCGCCTCCTCGGGTCGTCCGTGGACGATGGTGCGAGGGCCGTGTCCGGGCCACTGTCCAGACCCCTGCTCGGACCTCTGCTCAGCGGTCCACTCTGCTGTGGCAGCAGCATGGACGGCACCTGTACGAGAAGTCGGCTCGCTGTCCGGTACCGTGGCTGGATGTGTGGCTGGACCAGCACTCAGCTCCACCGCCGGGGCCTGCGGCGACCCCGCCAGGGTCCCGGTCAGCACTGCCGTGCCGGTCAGGCGCGCGGTGAAGTCGGAACCAGGACACGACAGCACATGGTCCGTCTCACCTGTCTCAACCACCCGCCCCTGCTCCAGGACGACGACAGTGTCGGCCAGCGCTGCGACGTCCACGACGTCGTGGGTCACCAGGAGCACAGTCAGGCCCTCCTCCCGCGCGCGTCGGGACACCAGGTGGCGCAGCTCCTGGCGGGCGGATACGTCCAGGGAGGCTGTCGGCTCGTCCAGGATGAGGACCCGCGGCCGGATGGCCAGTGCACGGGCCAGGGCCACCCGGGCCGCCTGCCCGCCGGAGAGAGTCCCGCACGGGCGGTCGGCCAGGTGGGCCGCACCGACGGCGGCGAGCTCGGAGCGGGCTAGGCTGCGAGCCTCGCCGCGCGGCAGCCCCCGGCAGCGGGGGCCGAAGGCCACGTTGTCCAGCACGCACATGTGGGGGAACAGCGTCGGCGCCTGGCCGAGCAGCGCTACCTCCCGGCGCCCCGCAGCCACGAAGTCCTCGGGCCCGTCCAGGATCCTGCCGCCCAGGGACACTCTTCCGGCCGTGGCGTCCAGCAGCCCGGCGGCCACGGCGCACACCGTGGACTTACCTGAGCCGTTGGGACCCAGGAGTGCCGTGACTCTCCCGGCGGGCGCGAGCAGGTTGACGACGACGTCGCGCTCAGGGGAGGAGAAGACCACCTCCAGGTCCTCCCCGCGGCTGGTTGAGACGCCGGAGCCGGGACCGGGGCCGACGGTGGTGCTGCGGGTGGCGGCGGGACAGGTGCCGTTGCTGTCAGGGGTGCTGCGGGTGGCGTCAGAGGTGGCGGTGCTGGTACTGATGGGGGCGTCGCACGGGTCAGGCCTCTCAGCGCCTGGGGGTGGCCAGGTGCGGGTTGCCCGGGCTCCTGCGCCTGGGCAGGCGGCTGCGAGCAGGCGGTCCCAGCGCAGGGTGGTCGCGCCCACCACCGCGAAGGACACGGCGATGAGGAGCACCGCCAGGGCCAGGGCCGTGGGGGTGTCGCTCTCCCGGGCCAGGTAGATGGCCAGGGGCATGGTGCGTGTGACCCCCTCCCGGGACCCGGCGAAGGCGAGGGTTGCCCCGAACTCGCCCAGGCTGCGCCCCAGGGCCAGCGCGGTGCCCCGGGCCAGCGCCGGTGCCACCAGGGGCAGGGTGATGCTCAGCAGGACCTGCCAGGGCCCGGCCCCCAGGGTGCGTGCCACCGTCTCCGGCCGGGTGTCGCGGGTGCGCAGCGCCGCCTCCAGGGTTACCACCAGGTAGGGCAGGGAGACGAACACCTGGGCGATGACCACCGCCGTCGTGGAGAAGGCGACACCCACCCCCCAGGCCTCCAGCCGCGCGCCCAGCAGGCCACGCCGTCCCAGGGTAGACAGCAGGGCGATCCCGGCTACCACCGGCGGCATGGTCATGGGTAGGACCGCCAGCACCCGGGCCAGGCGCACCCCCGGCCACTGCCGGGCCAGCACCAGGGCCAGAGGCACTCCCAGCACCACGCAGGCCGCGGTGGAGGCCAGGCAGGTGCGCAGGGACAGCAGCAGGGCGCTACGGGCGCTGTCGGAGGCGAGCAGGTGCGGCAGCTGGCCCCAGCTGACCCGGCTGCCTAGGCCCAGCAGGGGCAGGGTGAGGGCGCAGGCGCCTGCCAGCGCCAGGAGCACGACGATGGTAGGCAGGGGGGTGCGACCCGTGCGGGGGCGCCGGGGGAGGAGGCGACGGGGGCCGGTGCCTGGTCGGTGGTCGGGAGCCGCTTGTGCCCGCTGGAGGAGAGGGCTCACTACTGCCCGGCTGGTGAGGACTCGGAGGAAGCGGGTGGGGCTGTCCCCGGGGCGGCCTGGGAGGTGCCAGCGGGCGGGGAGGCCTCGGTGCTGGCAGTGGTGCTGGAAGTGTCCCCGGGGCTGGCGGAGGCTCCGGGGGCGTCGGACTCCCCGGACCCGGCTGGCTCCTCAGGGCTGCTGTTCCCGGGTGCCCCGAACCCGTAGTCAGCCAGGACGGCTTGTCCCTCCTCTCCCGTGACGGCGTCGATGAAGACCTGGGCGGCCTGCGGGTTGGAGGTCTGTGAGGTGGTGGCGACGGGGTAGTGGTTGACGACCCCGTTGTCGGGGACGTCGAGGCGCTCCACGCCGACGGCCGCGGCGGCGTCGGTGGCGTAGACGATGCCCGCCTCGGCCTCACCGCTCTCCACCTTGCCGCGCACGTCGGTGACCTTCTGCTCCTGCGAGACCGGGTCCAGGGTCACGCCCAGGGCCTCGGCCAGCCTGACGGTGGCCTCCCCGCAGGGGACCTCGGGGGCGCAGACCACCAGGTCAGCCCCATCCAGGGAGGAGTCCAGGCCGGTGACGTCCGCCGGGTTGCCCTCCGGGACGATGAGGGCAAGCACATTGGTGGCGAACTCGGTGGGCTCACCCACCAGGGACTGGGAGACGGCGTCCTCCATGGTGGTGGTGCTGGCGGTGGCCAGGACGTCGGCGGGAGCGCCTTGGGCCAGGGAGGCTACCAGGTCCTGGGAGCCCTGGAAGTCGAAGGTGAGAGTCAGGCCCGGGTTGTCCTCCTCCACCGCGGCTCCGATCTCCTCGAAGGCCTCCTGGAGGGAGGCGGCAGCCAGGACGGTCAGCTCTGCGGAGGCGGCGGTCGCGGAGGATCCTGTCTGGGTAGCCGTGTCCGTGGCTGCCTGGGGTCCCTCGGCGGGTCCTGCACAGGCGGCCAGCAAGACAGTGGCGAGGTAGGCGGCGGCCAGCCGGATCGTGGCTGCCACAGCCGCTGGGCGGGCGGTGCGGGCCGTGGCGCGCACGGTAGCGTGGACGGGTTGGGAGGCTGGGCTCATGGAGACCTCAGGCACCCTGGGAGGGGGCGATGTCGTTGGCCCCCTGGTTGCCCGTGCCCTGAGTGCGCACCAGTGCCCAGCCCCGGCGCTGGGAGGGCGTGGCGGTAGCCTCACGGGAGCGGTAGACCACGTAGGGGCGGGTCGTGTAGCCCACGGGTGCTGACACCGCGTGGACCAGGCGGGTGAAGGGCCAGATTGCCAGCAGCAGGAGGCCAGCCACCACGTGGAGCTTGAAGGACAGGGGGACCTCTGCCATGAGAGCCGGCTGGGGCTGGAAGACCAGCACCGAGCGCAGCCAGGGGCTGATTGTCTCCCGGTAGTTGTAGCCGTGGGCGTCCAGGAGCTGGTTGGTTACTGTGGCGAAGGTGCCCAGGAGCACCGGGACGGTGAGGAAGCAGTACATGACGACGTCGTTGCGGGTGGTGGCCAGACGTACGGACCTGACCACTACCCGGCGGTAGATGAGGCCCACGAGCCCCAGGATCGTCAGTACCGCCGCTAAGGTGCCCAGGTAGGTGGCGCCCAGGTGGTAGACGTGCTGGCTCACCCCCACCGCCTCGGTCCAGGAGCTGGGCACCATGAGGCCCACCAGGTGGCCGCCGATGATCATGAGGAAGCCCAGGTGGAAGACGGGGGAGGCTAGGCGCAGTATCCGCGACTCGTTCCACTGGGAGGACCGTGAGGTCCACCCGAACTGGTCGGTCCGCCAGCGCCAGACCATGCCCGCCACCAGGAGGACCAGGCAGGCGTAGGGCAGCGCCACCCACACGAGGTTCTGCTCGACCGGGCTCATGTCAGGACCTCCTGGCGGGGTGATCGTGTACGCGGGGAGTGGGGTCCGGTGTCGGCCTCGGCGGCGGGGTAGGACACCGGCAGGGTGGGGAAGGGGAGCATATCCGTGACACCGACGGTCTCCGTGGGCGGCCCGGCCGCGACCAGGGCCTGCACCCGGGCGGCGGTGGCCTCGTCAACGGGAGGCAGCGTCATGGACACCGCCTCCACCAGGTCGGCGTAGGGGGAGCCGATGTCCGTCAGGGCCGAGCGCAGCACCTCAATGCCCTCGCGGTGGGCGGACAGGAGGACCTGGGCCACCTCGTCGTTGCTGCGGGCGCTGAGCTCCAGGACCACGGGCAGGTAGTCGGGCAGCTCCTCACCCGACGTACCGGCCATCTCGTAGCCCGTGGCTGCCAGCGCCTGCTTGAAGGCCAGGATGGCCGCGCCCCGGTGACGGGTGTCGCCCACCGCGTAGTAGGTCAGGTACAGGCAGCAGCGGCGACGGCGGTCAAAGGTCTCTACGTAGTGCTCTGCCATGGTGCGCTCGCCGTGGCGGCGGGCAGTGTCCACGAAGCGCCTCAGGGGGGCGGCCACGGCCTGGGGCACCGCCTCCGGGCTGCTCGCCAGGGCAGCCTCCACGGCGTCCAGGCGCTGGCTGAGCGCCCCCTCCTGCGGGTAGTCCAGGAGGAGGGAGGCGGCCATGTGGACGATGGAACGCCCGGTGGCGTCCAGCGCGACCACCGGCGGGGGCTGGAGCACCCGGGGGGCACGGACGAAGGGGGCCGCACCTGCTGTGCCACCTCTGCCCGCCATGTCAGGACTCCCCGCCCGGCGTCGTCGGCGCTGCTGCGCTTGCGCCCGGCGCCGCAGACACACCTGCGGCGGTGCCCGTGGCGGGGACGTCGGTGCCGATTGGCCGGGGCACGCCCACCGGGGAGGTGCCCGGGCCTGCGGCGGGGACCGGCTCCCTCCTGATGGTGGGCACAGGTAGAGTCACCCTGGTAGCCCCGGACGCGCCGTGGAAGGAGGCGACGTCGGAGCCGCAGCCTGCGGGAGCACCCTCGCCCAGCAGCAGGCGCACGTCGTGGTCCGCGCCCTCCACCCCGGCCATGCCCCGGGGCACCTCCGGCTTGGCAGTAGGGATGACGTAGCGGTCGTCGTACTTGGCGATGGCCAGCAGCCGGTACATGGACTCCAGGCGCTGGGCATCCAGGCCCACGCTGGTGGCGATGGCCGGGTCCGGCTCGCGGCCTAGGCGGACCTCGCGCATGTGGGAGCGCATGGCGGCCAGGCGCCGTAGCACCAGCTCCACCGTGTTGGTCTCACCCGCCGTGAACAGACCTGCCAGGTACTCCAGAGGGATACGCATCTCGGAGACGGCGGTCAGCAGGACCTTGTGGTCCTCCCCGTCCAGGCCTGCCGCTGCTACCTCGTCCACAATGGGGGACAGGGGCGGGATGTACCAGACCATAGGCATGGTCCGGTACTCCGGATGCAGGGGCAGGGCTACCTCGTAGGTGTCGATAAGGTCCCACACGGGGGAGGCCTGGGCGGCCTCGATCCAGCTGTCGGGAACACCCTGTGCCCGGGCCCCGGCCACGACCTGCGGGTCGTGGGGGTCCAGCAGGATCTCCCGCTGGGCGGCGTAGAGGTCCTGGGGGTCCTTGACGGCGGCCGCCTGGGAGACCCGGTCGGCGTCGTAGAGGAGGACGCCCAGGTAGCGCAGGCGCCCCACGCAGGTCTCGGAGCACACCGTGGGCTCGCCTATCTCCAGGCGCGGGTAGCACAGGGTGCACTTCTCCGCCTTGCCGGTGGCGTGGTTGAAGTAGACCTTCTTGTAGGGGCAGGCTGACACGCACATGCGCCACCCGCGGCAGGCGTCCTGGTCTACCAGGACGATGCCGTCCTCGGTGCGCTTGTACATGGCGCCGGAGGGGCAGGCCGCCACGCAGGTGGGGTTGAGGCAGTGCTCGCAGATGCGCGGCAGGTAGAACATGAAGGCGGACTCGATGTCCGTGCGCACCTTGGTGCTCATGCCGACCAGGACCGGGTCCTCCGACAGCGTCTCGGTGGAGCCGCCCAGGTCGTCGTCCCAGTTGGGTCCCCACTCGATGGTGGGGATGTACTCGCCCGTCAGCTGGGAGCGGGCCCGGGCCACCGGGACGGTGGGGGAGTCCTTGGGGGCCGACAGCAGGCGGTCGTACTCGTAGGTCCAGGGCTCGTAGTAGTCCTCGACCGTGGGCATGTCCGGGTTGGCGAAGATCTGGGCCAGCCGACGCAGACGACCCCCGGAGCGCGGCCGCAGGCGCCCGCTGGCGGTGCGCTCCCAGCCGCCGCGCCACCGGTCCTGGTCCTCCCAGCCGCGGGGGTAGCCCACGCCCGGCCGGGTCTCCACGTTGTTGAACCACATGTACTCAGTGCCCTCGCGGTTGGTCCAGGCCTGCTTGCAGGTTACCGAGCAGGTGTGGCAGCCGATGCACTTGTCAAGGTTCATCACCATCGCGATCTGGGCCATGACCTTCATCAGAACGTCACCTCCTGGTTGCTGCGACGACGGATGAGGGTGACCTCATCGCGGTTGTTGCCCGTGGGGCCGATGTAGTTGAAGGCGTAGGCGAGCTGGCCGTAGCCCCCGGCAAAGTGGCTGGGCTTGAGCACGATGCGGGTCAGGGAGTTGTGGGTGCCTCCGCGCCTGCCGCTGCGCTCGGTCAGGGGCGTGTTCATGGTGCGTTCCTGGGCGTGGTGCATGAACACCATGCCCTCGGGGATGCGGTGGGACACGACGGCGCGCGCGGCCACGATGCCGTTGCGGTTGTAGGCCTCGACCCACTCGTTGTCCCGCACCCCGATCTTGTCCGCGTCCTGAGGACTCATCCAGATGGTCTGGCCGCCGCGTCCCAGGGTGAGCATGTGGAGGTTGTCGAAGTACTGGGAGTGGATCGCCCACTTGTTGTGGGCGGTGATGTAGCGCACCGCCACCTGGGCGGTGCCCTCCTGGCTGGTGCCCACTGTGCCGGGAGGGGTCTCTCCGTAGAGGGCGTGGAAGTCCAGGGGCGGGCGGAAGACGGGCAGGGACTCGCCCATGTCGCGCATCCAGTCGTGATCCAGGTAGTAGTGCATGCGCCCAGTCAGGGTGTGCCAGGGCTTGGCGTGCTCCACGTTGACCACGAATGCCGAGTAGCGCCTACCCCCGTGCTCAGAGCCGGACCACTCCGGGGAGGTGATGACTCCCTGCGGCTTGGTGCGGGTGTCCTCAAAGGAGATGATCTTGGCGGCCTCCTCCGCGCTGAGCCCGACCATCTCGGTGCCGGTGCGGGTGGACAGGTCCTGCCACCCCTGGGTGGCGATGCGCCCGTTGGCCGTGCCCGACAGGGTCAGGATGGCGTCGGCCGCCCGGATGTCGGTGTCGAGGAGGGGGCGGCCTGCTGCCTGGCCCGAGGAGGAGGTCCCGTGGTTGCGGGCTAGGCGCTCCACCTCGGGGCCGGGCTTGAGCATGATGCCCTTGCAGGGCAGCCCCAGCCTCTCCGCCAGCGGCCCCAGCGTGTCGAACTTGGCCCGGATCTGGGTGTAGTCGCGCTCGACGGGGACCAGCTTGGGCATGGTCACCCCGGGAACCCATTCGCGGGGCAGGCCGGAGACATCGCCGTGCGCCATGGTCAGGGCGTCGGGGGTGTCGTGGTTGAGCGGGGCGGCCACGACGTCGGTCTGGGTGCCCAGGTAGCGCGGCGCCCAGGCGGAGATGAGCCCGGCCAGGTCCTGGAAGATCTGGAAGTCTGTGCGTGCCTCCCACGGCGGGTCGATGGCGGCGTTGAAGGAGTGCACGAAGGGGTGCATGTCCGTGGAGGAGATGTCGTGCTTCTCGTACCAGGTGGCGGCAGGAAGGACGACGTCGGAGTGCAGCGTGGAGGAGGTGTTGCGGAAGTCTGAGGTCCACAGCAGGTCCAGCTTGCCCGTGGGTGCCTCCTCCCGCCAGGTCACCGAGACAGGGCGGTCCTCGGGGGCGGTCTCGGCGGCGTTCACGTCGTTGTCGGCTCCCAGCATGTGGCGCATGAAGAACTCGGTGCCCTTGGCCGAGCTGCCCAGCAGGTTGGTGCGCCAGTTGCACACGATGCGGGGGAAGTTCTCCGGGGCGTCAGGGTCCTCGCAGGCGAAGCGCAGGGTGCCCGCCTGGAGCTCCTTGACGACGTAGTCGGCGGGGTCCATGCCCTCGGCCGCCGCCTGCTGGCCCAGCAGCAGGGGAGAGCGGCTGAAGGTGGGGTAGGACGGGGTCCAGCCGCGCTTCATGGCCTCCACCATGGTGTCGGTGGTGGTCTTGCCCGCCATGGTGCCCGGCCCCAGGGGGGAGGCCAGTCGCTCGGCGGAGGTGGAGTCGTAGCGCCACTGGTCTGTGGTGAGGTACCAGAATCCCGTGGAGATCATCTGCCGGGCTGGGCGGTGCCAGTCCAGGGCGAAGGCGTACTGCTGGAAGCCGCAGATGGGGCGGACCTTCTCCTGCCCCACGTAGTGGGCCCAGCCGCCGCCGTTGACGCCCTGGGTGGCACACATGGAGGTCAGTGCCAGGATGGTGCGGTAGATCTGGTCGGCGTGGTAGTAGTGGTTGATGCCCGCGCCCATGAGAACCTGAGATCGTCCGCCCGACTCGACGGCGTTGAGGGCGAAGTCCCGGGCCACCCTGATCATGGCTGGTCCGGGCACGCCGGTGACCTCGCTGGCCCACGCCGGGGTGGCCGGGACGGTGGCGTCCTGGTAGCCCTCGGGCCACTGGCCGGGTAGGCCGGGGCGTGCCACCGCGTACTGGGCCAGCAGCAGGTCGTAGACCGTGGTCACCAGCCGGTCGCCCACCCGGGCGACGGGGACGCCACGGCGCACGACCCCTCCGCCCACGCTTCCCTGGGGAGTCTGCGAGCCCGGCAGGTCGAAGCGGGGCAGGAGCACCTCGGCTGCCTGCACCGGGAGGTGCGCGGCAGAGGCCGGGTCAGACCCGTCGGCGGGCGGTGCGGACGTCCCGGTCCCGGTGGCACCGGGCTCGTGGAGGTCCAGGATGCTCATGACCGGGTCCACCCCGTCCATGAGCAGGTTCCACCGGCCCTCGCCCTCGGGGGTGAAGCGGTCCGCCAGGGTCCCGCCTGGGTCGGCCGGGCCGCGCTGACGGTCCCACACCAGGGGGCGGAACTCGTTCTTCGGTGCGCCCTGGGCCACGCCCTCCACGTCTGAGGCGGTGAGGAACCGCCCGGGCACCAGGCCGGTACCGTCAGGTGAGGCCTCCAGGGTGATGAGGAAGGGTGAGTCGGTGTGGCGGCGCATGTAGTCCAGGAAGAAGGGCTCGCGCCTGCCCACGTGGAACTCGGAGAGGATGACGTGTCCCATGGCCTGGGCCAGGGCGCCGTCGGTTCCCGGCGCCACCCGCAGCCACTGGTCGGCGAACTTGGTGTTGTCGGCGTAGTCGGGGGAGACGGCCACGACCTTCTGGCCGTGGTAGCGGGCCTCGGTCATGAAGTGGGCGTCGGGGGTGCGGGTCAGGGGCAGGTTGGAGCCCCACATGATGAGGTACTGGGAGTTGTACCAGTCCCCGGCCTCGGGCACGTCGGTCTGGTCACCGAAGACCTGGGGGGAGGCCGGCGGCAGGTCGGCGTACCAGTCGTAGAAGGAGAGCATGGTGGCGCCGATGAGCTCGTGGAGGCGGGCCCCGGCACCGTAGGACACCTGGGACATCGCGGGGATGACGGAGAACCCGGCGATACGGTCCGGCCCCCAGGTACGGATGGTGTGGACGTAGGCGGCGGCCACGATCTCCATGGCCTCCTCCCAGCTCACCCGCACCATGCCGCCCTTACCGCGGGCTGACTTGTAGGCCCGGGCCGTGTCCTCCTCGCCGGTGACCTGTGCCCAGGCGGCCACGGCGTCGCCGTCATTGGCGGCCTTGGCGGCACGGAAGGAGTCCAGCAGGACGCTGCGCACGTAGGGGTAGCGGATGCGGGTGGGGGAGTAGGTGTACCAGGAGAACGCCGCCCCGCGCGGGCAGCCCCGGGGCTCGTACTCGGGCATGTCCGGGCCGGTGGTGGGGTAGTCGGTGGCCTGCTTCTCCCAGGTGATGACCCCGTCGGAGACATAGACCTCCCAGGCGCACGACCCGGTGCAGTTGACCCCGTGGGTAGAGCGGACCATTCGGTCGTGACTCCACCGGTGCCGGTAGAAGGTGTCGGCGTCGCGCCCGCCCTCTAGGAACAGCCTGCGGGCGTCGGCCGAGGGCTGTCCCCGGCGCAGGTAGGAGCCCAGGGCGAACAGTCCGGGGACGTTCTCGACCTGGGTGCCGGGTCCGGGGACGGTGGGATGGTTGTCCTGGGGGCTGCCTGCGGGGCGGGTGGTGGTCATTGCTGCTCCTGGGTGCGTCTGTCGTGCTCGTGGCTGCTGCGGGCTGACCTGTGCCCGGCTGGTAGCCCCGGCGGCCGCGCCACGAGCCTGGCTGCGGCCGTGGGCGGGTGGTCACCCGGGGCGCTTGGCTCCCGGCCTGGCATAGCGGACCCAGGTGATGACGGCGCACACCACGCAGAAGACGGAGCAGCACCAGAAGAAGGTGGCAGCGGGCAGCACGGACAGCGCCACCCCGACCAGGAAGGGGCCCAGGGCGGCGACCGCTGCCGTGAACCCGATGGCACCACCCGCCTGGCGGCGGGGCATGATCATAGGCATCTGCTTGAAGGTGGAGGCGTTGCCGACCCCGGCGAAGAAGAACATGGCAAGCATCCCCCACAGGAAGGGGGTGAAGTCGCTGGGGTGGTCCGGGCTGGTCAGCTGGACCGCGCAGAAGGCCATGGTGGCGGCCATCCCGACAGCGGAGACCAGGGTCCACACCGCACCGCCGAAGCGATCACACAGCGGTCCCCAGGCAAATCGGAGGAAGGAGCCGATGAGGGTGCCCAGGAACGCGTAGGAGGCGCCCGCCGGCAGCTGCGAGGCGGGGAAGGAGTCGGCCAGCGGGGAGCTGGCGCCGAAGCTGTTGTTGATGATGAGCGCCGTCTGGGCGGCGAACCCGGAGAACAGTCCGAAGGTCATGATGTAGATGACGGTCATGAGCCAGGTGTCGATGTTGCCGAAGACGTCGAGCTGCTGGCGGATGTTGGCCTTGACGGGCACGTCCTTGAGGTAGGTGAAGGCCAGGAAGGCGGCCAGCAGCGACCAGGGCAGGAAGAAGACGGTGGCGTTGACCACCATGGGGGCGTCGTCGTCGAAGGGCTGGACCCAGGTCAGGCCGAAGAGGCTGGCGCTCATGAGGAAGGGAGCGGCCAGCTGGATGACGCTCATGCCCATGTTTCCCAGGCCGCCCTGAAGCCCCAGGGCGGTGCCGGACAGCCTCTTGGGGAAGAAGAATCCGGTGGAGGGCATGTAGCCGGAGAAGGTGGCGGCGCCGATGCCGCAGGTGAAGGCCAGCCCCAGCAGTACCGGGAAGGAGGTGGAAGGGTTCTGGACGGCGAAGAACCAGCCCAGCATGGGCAGGACGTAGAGCAGAGAAGATGCCCCCACCATCATGCGGGTGCCGATGGTGGCCGGCAGGAACATGTAGACCAGGCGCAGGAACCCGCAGGACAGCCCCGGCATGGAGGTCAGCCAGTACAGCTGTTCCCGGGACAGGTCGAAGCCGACCTCGCCCAGCCGTGGAGCGATGGCGCTGGGGAGAAACCAGACCGTGAAGCCCAGCATGAGGGAGAAGGTGGTGATGGCCAGCGTGCGCCAGGCGATGGTGGCCGACCAGCGGCTCGGGTCCTCGGGGTCCCAGTCGGTGAGGACCCGGCCCGGTGTGTCGGCGACGGTGGATGTAGGCATCGTGCTCCTGGGGGTGGTGTCGGGCGGGTGGTCCTGCTGGCCTGCTGCCGGGACGGGTGACCGACGACGTCGACGTGCCACGCAAGTCTGCCCGGATCGGTGCAGGTCGCACCACGAAAGCCACTTTTTCATAGAATAGCAAGGAGAAATGAGGGTTATCCGACGAGGCGCGGCTAGTTATTGCGTCAACGTGATGTCCCGCAAATCGGGGAGCGGGTCAGGCGGGAGGCGCGGTGGGCCGAGGTCGTGGGCCGGGAGTGGTGGTGCCGGGAGGCGGTGGCTACCGTTGGGTGCCATGAGCGACCCCCGTGCCGACTACGTATCTGACCGGGTGCCCGACCAGGTACCCGGTCAGGTTTCCGACCAGGCGTCCCCGGCCTGCGGACGTGCTCCTGCCTCCCCTGCCGTCGCTGCATCGGATGTCGCTGTGTCCGATGTCGCTGCGTCGGGTTCGGTGTCGGCTCCTGCGTCGCCTTCTGGGCCTGCTGGGTCACGCGGGGTGCGCACCCTGTCGGAGCCGGTGAGGGGCGCCGTGGTCACGGTGTCGGACCGCTGCGTGAGCGGGGAGCGCCAGGACGTCTCGGGCCCGCTGGCGGCCGAGCTCCTGGGTCGGCACGGCGTGGTAGTGGACGAGGTCGTCGTGGTGCCCGACGGCGTGGACAGCGTCCGCGAGGCGATCACCGACGCGCTCGCCTCGGGCGCGCGCGTGGTGCTGACCACCGGAGGCACCGGGGTCATGCCGCGCGACCTCACCCCGGAGGCCACCGCGCCGCTGCTGGCCACCCGCCTGGAGGGGGTCGAGGCACAGGTGCGCGCCCACGGGCTGGCCAGCACCCCGCTGGCCGGCCTGTCGCGCGGACTGGTGGGGGTCACCTCCCGTGAGGCCGACGGCGCCCTGGTAGTCAACGCCCCGGGGTCGCGCGGCGGGGTCAGGGACACCGTCGCCGTTATCGGTCCCCTGGTGCCCCACGTCCTGGACCAGCTCGGCGGCGGGGACCACTGAGGGCGTCGGGCGTGCCGGGTGCCCCGGGTCTCCCACAAGGCTCCCCGTCTGCCGTGGTTGTTGTGCCGCAGCAGCACACCGCCGCTGCCTGAGTTCCGGAGCGGTGGCGGCTACTGAAAGCAATGACCGTCATCGCTACTAGTTGCAGATGACACGACGCGGTCCTGGAGCCTGTTGAGCTCCGGTGACCCCGACGCGCGGGCCGCGCACAGACCAATACGGAGTCCCTTCTACAGACCAATACGGAGTCCCTTCTCATGAAGAGTCATAATCCTGCCCTGGAACTACAGGGCACCTCTGCCACCAGCGCGCTTGTCGTGGGGTCGATAGCCCTGTTCACGGACATGCTCGTGGTAGGCCTTGCCGTCCCGGTGCTCCCGCTGCTGCCCTCGGTGCTGGACGCCGGCCCGGCAGCCACAGGAGTCCTGTTCGCCTCCTACGCCGTGGCGATGGTCATGGCGACCTTTGCCGCCGGACGCGCCGTGGACCGCTACGGCCCCAGGAGCCCGCTACTGGTCGGCCTTGTCGGACTGGCGGCCGCCACCCTGCTCTTTGCCGTAGGCGGCCCTTACTGGCTCCTCCTCGTCGCACGGTTCTGCCAGGGGATCGCGGGGGGAATGTCCTGGGTCGCCTCGCTGTCCCTGATCGCGGCCACAACTCCCATGGACAGGCGCGGCCAGGCCATGGGGACCGCGCTGTCGACAATCACCCTCGGTGTCCTCGTCGGCCCGGTCCTGGCCGGGTTCATGGTGGACCACCTCAGTACCGCCTCCCCCTTCCTGCTCGCGGCCTGCGTGGCCTGCCTGGACGGGGTGCTGCGCGTCGTCCTGGTCAAGGACTCCCCACGCGTGAGCGACGACGCCGCAGGTCCGCTCGCCGTCCTGAGAGTCCCCGGCTCTGTGCCAGTCACGGTGGCCATCCTCGTGGGGGCCGCGGTCCTGTCCAGCCTGGAACCGGTTCTCCCCGTCCACCTCGGCACCAGCGCCCTCAGCGTCGGCCTGCTGTTCGCCCTGGCCTCGCTGGCCGGAGTCATCGCCAACCCGGTGGTCGGCTCCTGCGTCGGCACGGTGTCCGCCCGGCTGCTGACCGCGCTTGGACTGGCTGCCGTGGTTGCTGCGCTTGTCACCGTCGGTGTCGCCACCGAGCTGTGGCTCACAGGCGTGGGGATGGTCTTTCTGGGCCTGTCCTCCGCACTCCTCCTCGTCCCTGCCACGGCGCTGGTCGTTGACCAGGGCTACGCCGCAAGACCGCCGACGCTTGGCGGCTCCTTCGCCCTGTACAACCTCGCCTACGCTGGCGGGATGGCTGTCGGCCCGCTGCTCACCGGCTTCGGAGTACAGCGGCTAGGTTTTACGCCGGCCCTCGTGGCTGCCGCGGTCGCGCTCGCGGTCCTGGGCGGCGCCTCTGTGTCCAGGCTGCCCTCGGGCCTCACGCGGTGACGTCTGCTGGTCCCAGGCGCGGACTTCCTCCCAGGTGTCCAGGTCGTGGGCGGCCCGGGGGTGCCGCCTCAGCGGCACGGCCCGGACGTCCATCCTGCCCAGGGCGCGGCGCACGGCCGTGTCCCGCAGCGCCGTCCCGCCCGGGGCGACGGCCTGCTCCAGCGCACCGGTGTGGTAGACCCCCAGGAGGTACTGGACGTAGCCGTCCTGGAGCGCGCACGCGCCCTGAGCAGCTGCCTGCGGCCGACCGGGCTCGTCGGCGGTGCCGTCGGGGCTGGTCGCGGTCTCCGTGCAGGCGCGGAGGAGCTCGGGCAGCGCCCGCCAGCCCTGTGGCGCGTCACAGGTGAGGACGGCGGTCAGCGGCGCTGGTCCGCCCGGTCCGGTTGCGGGCAGGTCCGCGCAGGTCCTTGCTGCCTGGTGGCCCTTGTCAGCCCGGGGTGGTCGTGCGCGGCTCAGCCTGGCCAGGCCCGCGGCGACGCCGGCCACCGGGCCACCCAGGGGAGGGTCCTCCAGGGCACGCAGCACGCCCTGAGGCAGGGCCACCGTCTGCGGGGCGACGACGCACACCAGTCCCATCGGCACACCGTCGTGGCGCAGCTGGTCCAGGCCGCGCAGGACGTGGTCGAGCAGGCGGGCGCCTCGTGCCACGACGTCGGGCTTGGAGGCCCCGCCCAGGCGCCGCCCCGTGCCCCCGGCCAGGACCACGGCGTCGAGCGTGGGAGCGCTCCCGAGGCAGCCGACGGCCTCACTCCCGACCTGTGTGCCGACAGCCTGCGGAGGGACCCCGGGCTGGCGCCCGGTAGGCTCAGGACCTGCCACAGTGCCTGTCCTGCTTTTCCTGGCTGATCCGGCTGCTGCCAGTGTCTTCTGTGTCCTGTGTGCCGCCGGTGTCGTCCGCGCTGGCGGGACGGCTCCAGTCTCCTGAGCGGCCCCCGGACTTGGCCACGACCCTGGCGTCGCGCAGCGCCACGTCGCGGTCCACGCCCTTGACCATGTCCACCACCGCCAGCCCGGCCACGGTGACGGCGGTCAGGGCCTCCATCTCCACCCCCGTACGGTCGGCAGTGCGTACCGTGGCCTCCACGCGGACCCCCTCCTTGATGACCTCCAGGTCCACCTGGCAGCCGTGGACCCCGATGACATGGGCCAGGGGGAGCAGGTCGGGCACCTTCTTGGCGGCGGCGATCCCGGCCACGCGGGCCACGGCCAGCACGTCACCCTTGGGGACGCTGCCCGTGCGCAGCGCCTGGACCACCGGCGCCGAGCAGGTCACGAGGGCGGTGGCCCGGGCCTGCCGGACGCTGGGCGCCTTACCGGTGACGTCAACCATGCGTGCCGCGCCTGCCTCGTCCAGGTGGGTGAGGACGACCTGCCGACTGCCCCGGGGGTCCTGACTGCCCTCAGGACTGGGGATGTCGGCGTGGGGTGCCAGGCTGCCGCCCTGGGGCACTGCTCCGGGTGGCGTGGGGGCAGGTGGCACGCTGTCGGCCTGGTTCCGGGGCAGGTCTGCACGGGTAGGGGCGGCAGGAGTCGGCAGGGGTAGGAGCTCCAGCTCGTCACCCACGGCGACCTCGGTGACCCCGGCGGCGTCGGCCTCCACCACCGCCAGCGCCTGGGCGGCGGGCAACGAGGCGACCAGGTGGGAGCCCGACCCCAGCCTGTGGGTGGGCGCGACCCAGGCCGTCCCGCTCGTTGCGGTGGTCTGCCGCGTGTCTGCCCAGCCAGCCTGCTCCGGTCGGCGCGCCCGGTCAGGGGTGGTCTCCCGCGGCGGTGAGGACGCTGCAGCCGGGGGTGGCGCCACCAGCCGCACCGGGACGTACTGGCGCCGACCCCGCGGTGTCGTCCAGCTGGTGGCCGCCCGCGCCCGTCCTGGCAGGGCCGTGACACGGGCGGCACCAGCCCGCGTGCCCGGGGGGTCGGCGGGCTCGGAGGCTGCTCCGTGGCCTGCCGGGCCGGGGGCGGCGCTGTCACCTGGTGGCAGGCTGTCCCACTCTGCGGGTCGGCCGCTGTCGTAGCCCCCCAGCCGGGCCAGGACCGGGACCACTAGCGTGGTGAAGGAGACTAGGACGCTGACGGGGTTGCCCGGCAGGCACACCAGTGGCACCTCCCGGCCGTCCTCAGCGCGCACCCACCCGTGCCCCTGCGGCTTGCCCGGCTGCATCGCCACCGCGCTGCGGCGTAGGCGCACTGGGGCCGGGGCTGGCGGAACCAGGTCGGTCTCCAGGCGGCTCGGGGGAGGGCTACCTGGGGTCGGCCCTGCGGGGGCCGACCCGTCCGCCGCCGGGCCGCTGCGGCCTGCCCCCGTAGTGTCCGGCGCACTGTCCAGGGTACTCAGGGGGTCGAAGGCCCCGGCGGAGACGCCGCCGGAGGTGACCACCAGGTCCGCGTGGCACGCGACGCGGCGCAGGTGGCCGACCAGCTCCTCGGCGTCGTCGCCGCTACGGGTGGTACTGGTGCACCGGGCGCCGTGCTCGGCCACCAGACCCTCTAGCAGCAGCCCGTTGGAGTCAGGCACCGTGCCCGCAGCCAGCTCCCGACCGACGTCGCACAGCTCGGCTCCGGTGGAGACCACGGCGACACGCACCTGCGGGACCACGCTGACGCTGCCCAGGCCAACCGAGGCCAGGGCGGCCACCCCGGTCGCGGACAGGACGGTGCCCGCTGCCAGCACCGGGGCCCCAGTGGTGACATCCTCCCCGGCCTGGCGCACGTTGGCACCTGCAGCCACGGCTGCGCGGATCTCCACCGCCCCGGGCAGAGGGCGGGGACCGGGGGCCTGGTCGGTGTCCTCTACCCTGACCACCGCGTCCGCGCCGTCGGGCAGCACGGCACCGGTCATGATCCGCTGGGCGGTCCCGGGCTCCAGGGGCGGGGGTACGGTACCCGCCGGGACGTCGCCCGCGACCGGCAGCCGCACGGGGGAGCCTGCCCGGGCGCCAACGGTGTCACCGGCGCGTACCGCGTAGCCGTCCATGGCGGAGTTCCTCCACGGCGGCACCGGGAGCCGGGCCGTGACGTCGCGGGCCAGGACGCGCCCGTGGGCACGGTGCAGCGCCACCTCCACAGGCGCCAGGGGGGTGAGGTCCTCCAGCACCTGTGCCAGGTACTCCTCGGGGGCGAGCATCGGCATACGGGCCTCCTTCCGTGAGGGCTCGCGCGGAGGCTCCGCGCAGGTGAGGGTTGGACGCGGCGTCATTGTCCCCCCGGTTGTCCCCCGGCGCGGCCGCGGCGGGGGGCTGCGGCGGCCGCCGCTGGTTCCTCTGGTCCTCCCCGAGGTCTCCCCACGCTCTCCCCGCCCCGCAGGACAGCCTCCCGGCCCGCAGGCCGGGGTGGTGCCAGCGGGTAGCCTTGGGGCTGCTGCCAGGCAGGGGCAGGACGGGAGGCGATGGAGGATCGTGATGACCGCTTGCGAGCAGAGCCCTGGGCCGTGTGCCGCCGCACCCGGTGGGAGCCGGGCGCGCGTGGTGCGAGCCGAGGTCACCACGGCTCCAGTCAGTGTCACCGACCTGGCGGACCTGGTTGAGGACCCCGCCGCCGGAGCCCTCGTCACCTTCACCGGTGTGATACGCAACCACGACGGCGGCCGCGGGGTCACCGGGATCCACTACGCCTGCCACCCCACGGCCGGGGACGTCATCGCCCGGATCGCCACCGAGGCAGGGGTGCGCCACAGCGTGCGCGCCCTGGCGGTCGTCCACCGTGTCGGGGACCTGGTGGTGGGTGACACCGCGCTCGCCGTGGCAGTCAGCGCCGACCACCGCGGACCCGCCTTCGCGGCCCTCAGCGAGCTGGTCGAGGAGGTCAAGAGGAGCCTCCCGGTGTGGAAGCACCAGCGCTTCGCCGACGGGACCGCCCAGTGGAGCAACCTGGGCTGAGGAGGCAGGACAGTCAGGACAGTACTGTGGCTTATTACTACCCTCGACAACCTGGGCTGTCCGCGGCCGCTGAGGGAACCTCCTGCTCGGCCAGCACTGCCCGCAGCTGGGTGAGGGCGTTAAGAGCCGCGGGGAAGTCGGCATAGACGGCCATCTGGATGATGATCTCGATGAGTTCCCCGGTGTTTCCGTCAACGTTGAGGTAGCCCTGCATGTGAATATGCAGCTGCGGTGCACACGTACCCAGAGCAGTACAGGCGGCGACGGTGACAAGTTCACGGCGCAGCCAGCCGTAGTGCTGGAGCAGCTGCGGGTAACGACTGCCGCAGCCAGCGCCCTAAAGATGTGCAGCAACAGGGCGAGGGGCCTGGCTGCCTCCACCGTGACAAGCGGCGGCTCACCCGCCCGCAAAGGGAGGCAGGACGTCAACGGCGTCCCCGTCCGCCAGGGGCGTGAGCGCGTCCGCAGGGGTGGACAGGGAGTTGACCAGGTAGCTGGACACCGAGACCACCTGCGCCATAGCCAGGCTCCTGCCAGCCAGCGCCTCGCGCAGCCCGGCCAGGGTCGTTCCAGCGGGGACCTCCAGGTGCTCCTCCATGCACCCGGCCGCGTCGGCGGCTGCTGCGAAGTAGCGCAGCGTCAGGGTGACAGCGTCGGCAGCAGGGTCAGAAGAGGGGGTGGTCATCAGGGCTCCGTAGGGTGAGACGTCGTGGGTCGTGACATCCTAGCCGCGGCACAGGATCAGCACTCAGAGCCCGGGGAAGAAGCCGCGTCTCCAGGCCTGAGACTCCGCCAGCGGACGGGAGAGGGTCTGCCAGTCAGGTTGCCTGTCCACCGGGCGGCTACCCGCCGATAGCCGACATGGTCCGCAGCGGGCGGGCAAAGCCTCCTGACCTGTCACTGGTCCCTGTCCTGCGGCCGGTCCCTGCCTCGGTCGTGTCGGGCGTGCTGGAGGTGCCGTCCGCTGCCGGGCTCACCGTGTCTGACCCATGAGCCCTCGGCTTGAGCCACATGGCGCCTGCCCAGATACGGATCAGCTCGTCGTCGTCGGCGCCGGCGCGTAGCGGGCCACGCAGGTCGGTCTCCTGGGAGGAGAACAGGCACGGCATGACCCTGCCGTCGGCCGTGACCCGGGTGCGGTCGCAGTCCTGGCAGAAGGGCGCGGTGACAGAGGCGATGATCCCTACGTCCCCCGCCGGGTGGCCCGCCCCTGCGGCCACGTGCCACAGGGCGGCCGGACGGCTCCCTGGGCGCCCCTGCTCGGTCAGCTCGAATCCTGCTCCGCGCAGGGCTGCCAGGACCTCCTCCGCGCTGACGACGCCGTCTGCCCGCCAGGAGCCCTGCGGCCCCAGCGGCATATGCTCGATGAACCGCAGCTGCCACCCTCGGCGCAGGCACTCGCGCAGCAGCCGGGGCGCCTGCTCCTCCACGGTGCCTGGCAGCGCCACTGCGTTGACCTTGAGTGGGGACAGCCCGGCGGCCTGTGCCGCCTCGGCCCCAGCCAGGACGTCGTCCAGCCGGTCCCGGCGGGTCAGCTCGGCGTAGCCCCGGGGGTCCAGGGTGTCAATGGAGATGTTGACCCGGTCCAGACCAGCCTGCCTCAGGGCGGCGGCACGTCGGTGCAGGCCCAGCCCGTTAGTGGTCAGGGCGATGTCGGGCCTGGTCCCTCGGCTGGTCCGCAGTCCGGATAGTGCCCCCACGATGGCCTCCAGGTCGCGGCGCATGAGGGGCTCGCCCCCGGTCAGACGGATCCGTTCCACTCCCAGGCGCTCCACGGCCAGCTGCCCCAGACGGGTGATCTCCTCCGTGGTCAGCAGGAGCGGGCCGGGCAGCCAGTCCAGGCCCTCGGCAGGCATGCAGTAGGTGCACCGTAGGTTGCAGCGGTCGGTGACCGACAGCCTCAGGTCGCGCACCGTGCGCCCGTAGCGGTCGGTCAGGCGCTCCGGCACGCCGTCAGGCAGGAGGGGGCGTGGACGCACGACGGGCACGGGCAGCGCGACCCGGGATGCCGCCACCCGGTGGTGCGCCATCCTGTCAGGCTGTGCGCAGGATCTCGACGCGGGCATAGCCCTCGCTCTGCTCCAGCACCGTGTACTGGAAGGTGACAGGTAGCTCGTCAAGCTGGTTGAGCAGCGGGGTGGGCATGTGTGGGGCGATGAGGTCGAAGCCCTCGCCCACCTGCAGGGAGGAGGCGGCGCCGATGACGGCGGGGTGGCGCAGCCGGTGCGGGATCGCACGCACGTCCAGAGCCAGGCGCTCGGCGTGCTCCGCGCACCCGCAGGAGTTGCCTGAGGAGGTGGTCTCGGTGACGGGGATGAGGTTGGGAGGCTGGCTCATGGCGGTGTTCTCTCCTTGCTGCGTGCGGCCGCCTTGTGTGGCGGCACTCGCGAGCCTACTCCCGGTCCGGGGCGGAGGGGACCCGGGCCCAGGTGCGCGCGAGCCGTCCCAGGTCGGGACGGTCCTCACGCCTGTGTCTGACGATTGCGCGCACGGGCAGGCGCCCACTACGGTAAGGCGGTGAACGTCGCAGGGGTGTCGGCAGGGCGGCCCGGAGGCGCCAGGCGCAGTGCTGGGGCCTCTCGCCGTACCACCCAGGTACGTCGCAACGCTGTCGTCGTGGCCTGGCTGGTCACCGCTGCCGCCCTCACCGGGCTCACTGTCATCGGCCCGCTGGCCCGGCTGGGGACCTGGCTGCCGCTGCACGCCCTGCTCCTGGGCGGGATCGGTTCGGCGATCACCACCTGGTCCGCCCACTTTGCCGACACTCTCCTGCACCGCCCTGCCCTGGGCGGCGCCGCCTTGCTGGACGCGCGCCTGTGCGCCCACACTGTTGGCACGGTCGTGGTCCTGACTGGCGTGACCATCGGCCGGGCTGAGGTCACCGTGGTCGGGGTCGCCGTCATCATGGCTCAGGCCCTGACCGGGGTGGTGGCTATCGGGGTGCAGTACCGCCGCGCCGTCGCCGCGAGGATGGCCCCCCTGGCTATGCACTACGCCGTGGCCCTGGTGCTCCTGGCCCTTGGGGCCGCTCTGGGATACCTCACCTCCTGGGCCGACACCACGGGCAGGGCAGACCTGGCCGACGTCTTCTACCTGGCACACACCACCACCATGGTCCTGGGGTTTGTCGGGACCACCGTGCTGGGCACCTTGACGGTGCTGTGGCCCACTATGCTGCGCACCAGGATGGAGCCGGAGGCAGCCCGCTGGGCGCACCGCGGCCTGCCGTTCCTGGTGGTGGGGACGGTGCTGATGGCTGGTTGCGGGGCGTGGCGGCCGCTGGCACTGTCCGGTGTCCTGGTCTACGTTGCCGGGGCCTGCGGGGTGGTGGTCCCCGCATTCAAGACGGCGCTGCGCGTCCCCCCGACCTCCTTTGCCACCGCCTCGGCGGCGGCAGCGATCTCCTGGCTGCTAGGGTGCATCGGCTTCATCGGTCTGGGGACCTACCTGGCCGACGACCTCGCTGCCGCCCGCGAGACCATCCACGTGGTCCGCCTGGCCCTGGGCGCAGGCTTCGCCCTCCAGGTCCTGGTGGCCGCCCTGAGCTACCTCACCCCGGTCATGCTCGGCGGCGGCCCCGCGATGGCGCGGAGGACCAACGCAGTCATGAACCGCTTCGCCTCCTACCGGGTCACGGCGGCTAACACAGGCCTCCTGCTGGCGGTGGTCGCCCTCCTCCCCTGGGAGGTGCGCCTGGCTGGTGGCGTCCTGGCAGGAGCGGTCACCGCCTACCTGCTCGCTGGGATGGGCCGGTGCCTGTGGCTGGTAGCGGGGCGAGGCTCTCGTAGGAATTAGGGGGAGGCTGACCGTGAGGCCCGACACTACCCAGGACAGGAGCTGACCATGACGCATCGCAGCTCACCGGCCGTCGACAGTCCCGGTGATCCTCAGCATCCGCAGGACGAGACGCAGCCGGGGCTGCCCACGCCCGCGTCCGACGAGGTGGCGCCGGACGAGCCTGAGCAGGCTGTAGCGTCGCCGGACGACGGGGCGTCGCAGGAGGGCGAGGGCGGCCCCGCTGACTCTGACGGTCCTGACGCCCCGGCCCGTCGCAGTGCGGTCACGGCGGGGACTCTCCCCGCTGTGGGCAGGGGAGCCCGCCTGTCTGCCCGGGCGGCAGGCTCCGGCAAGGACTCGGCGGCCGGTGCCGGGGGGCGTCGTGGTGAGCACGGTGCGGGGTCCTCCGGCCGACGTGGTGCTCTGCTCGGTCTGCTGACGGCCTGTGCCGCCGTCGCAGCAGGAGGCGCGGCAGCGGTCTACCGCTCCCGCCGCGCCAGCAGCCCGGGCCGCGACGGCAGCGCACCTGTCTCTGCGAGGAGCTCCACGGGCAACACGGTGGAGGCTACCGTCGCCGTGGAGGGGATGCGCTTCGTCCCCGATACGGTTGACGTGGCAGCAGGGGACCGTCTCCTCATCACCCTGGACAACACCGGGGATATGGTCCACGACCTGGTCCTGGAGACCGGGGCCACGACCGGGCGGGTACCTGCTGGCCAGTCCGCCGTCCTGGACGCCGGGGTCATCACCTCCGACACGCAGGGGTGGTGCTCTGTCGCCGGCCACCGGGCGCAGGGCATGGTATTTCATGTCACAGTAGGATCTTCCGCAGCCGCTCCCGACGCCTCTGACTCCCAGGACAGCAGCCAGGCCCCGGGCGTCGGCGCAGAGCCCGACGCCGTCGCGGATTACGAGGCCGACCTGCCTGAGGACTTCACCGCCTTCGACGCCGTCCTGCCCGCAGCGCCCGCAGACCCTGCGGGGCCGGTGACCCACCGGCACACCTTCACCGTGACTGAGAAGGTCATGGCGGTCGGCGGCGGCGTCACCCAGGCGCGCATGACCTTCAACGGCCAGGTTCCCGGCCCCGTGCTGCGCGGCGGCGTTGGCGACACCTTTGAGATCACCCTGGTCAACGACGGCACGATGAGCCACTCTATCGACTTCCACGCCGGGATCACCCCACCCGACGACGCCATGCGCTCCATCGCCCCCGGGGAGTCCCTGGTCTACACCTTCACCGCGCAGCACTCGGGCATATGGCTCTACCACTGCTCGACGGCTCCCATGAGCCTGCACCTGGCCTCCGGAATGCACGGCGTCGTCATCATCGACCCGCCCGGTCTGGGGCAGGTGGACCGTGAGTTCGTCATCGTCCAGTCCGAGCTGTACCTGGGGCCGGAGGGGGGAGAGACCAGCAGTGCCAAGGTCTCCGCCAAGACCCCGGACCTTATGTCCTTCAACGGGGTGGCCTTCCAGTACACCCACCAGCCTCTTCAGGCCAGGGTCGGACAGCGGCTGCGCTTCTGGGTGCTTGACGCCGGACCGTCCCTGCCCAGCTCCTTCCACATTGTCGGGCTCCAGTTCGACCAGGTGTTCCTTGAGGGCGCGTGGACGCTCGGTGGTCCCAGCCGCATCGGTGCCCAGTGGGCCGCAGGCTCCCAGGCCCTGGGGCTGCACCCGGCCCAGGGAGGGTTCGTGGAGTGTGTTCCCGCCGAGCCGGGCCACTATGTGATGGTCACCCACTCCTTCGCAGACATGGAGAAGGGGGCCAGGGGTGTGCTGCACGTAACCGAGTAGCCGGTGGTGTCTCCCTGGCAGTCCTCATGGGGGAGGGCAGGCGCCGCGGCGCCTGCCCTCCCCCATGACCGGTCCAGCCGGTGTCATCGTGTGTGGTCAGTATCTGTGGAGAGCCTGGTGCTCCGGTCGAGCGCTCAGGCCTCAGCGTTCTTGGCCGCGAGCACGTTGGCCCGCAGGTGGCAGCCGTCCCCGGCGAAGGGAATGACGCGGATCCGCTCCGGCACGGTGTTGGGGTCCCTGTCGGAGGGCTCGTCGTCCAGGTCGGCCACGGCGCGAAGGAAGCCCTCATGCATGGTGCACAGGAGGGAGTGAGGCGTGTGGCCCTGGGTCACCAGCGGACAGGAGCGCAGCACGATGTCGTCACCGTTGACCTCCGGGGCGAAGCCCATCATGGCCAGGTGAGGCAGGAGCGCGGTCATGCGCTCCTTGACGGTGTTGCCTGCTGCGGTGGCCGTCTCCAGGACCACAGGAGTGTGCTCGGCCCAGAGCCTGCCGATCTCCAGTGCCATGGCGCGGGCGTCCTCCCGGCTGTCGAGAGTCTGGGCGATGGAGTCCAGGAGGTGCACGTAGGACTCGACAACCTGACGCGGGTCCGGGGCTGTGGAGGAGTAGCGCAGGGCGGGCCGTCCCCGCTTGCCCGTGGGGCGTGTGGACACGGCGATGAAGCCGGCGGCAGCGAGCGCGTCGAGATGCTCGCGGACCGTGTTGTGGTGGAGGTTGAGGGCGTCCGCGATCTGGACCGCGGTCATGGGCTCGGCAGAGGCCTCGACGATCTCAAGAACGCGCCGACGCGCGGCGGACAGGTCGGCGCGCGCGGACAGGTCGTTGAGTGCCGGGCGGGGCAGCGATGTCAGACTGCTGTTGTGCATGGCAGGAGAATAACGCGCCTTTGGTTGTGGAAACGACCAAAGAGACTTAGTAGCTGAACCTTGCAATGGACCTGTTATTCCTATGCAGGTACGTTGCGGGGTATGGCGGACGCTCCCGTGAAGGCCGCTTTTCTCTGGTATCGCTGGGCAAGATGGGAGTGTAGTCGCCTCTCCCAAGGGTGGTTGCCCATCGGCTCGATGGTGCTGAGGGCCGTCTAACTGTGACACAGGGGGAGTAGTGATTTTTGACACGCAATGGCGTGGTGTGGGACGGAAGGCCTGGGAATGAGGTGTATGGGGAGCTGGTCGACGACCCGTCGTCGACACGGTGGTCGGCCTGGTGCCCGCCCGTGTCCCGACGTATCCAGGGCCGGGCCTCGCAGCTGCTGGAGGGGCGCGGGTACTGGAAGGCTGCTGCGGTCCCGGGGGATACCGGGCGCCGGGCTGGTGTCCTGCAGTCGGCGCCCAGGCTGATCCGGGCTTGCCCGGGTCTTAGGAGGCGGGCGCTAGGACGTGCTAGGACCTCGTCGGGTCCTGCGCCTGGAGGGAGGGCACCAGCAGACGACGGAAGGAGCCCACGCGGAAGCGGCGCTGCACCGCTGTCGCTGGCTTGGGTACCTCGTCGCAGGCCGGGGGTAGCGCCGACGCGGTCGGCTCCTGGGACGCCCAGGTGTCCAGGGCGCAGTCCCGGGCGCCTTCCAGGTGCGTGCAGCCGCGCGGGCACTGCTGTGCTGCTGCTGCCAGATCGGGGAAGGCGCGAAGCAGGTCGTCGGCCTCGACGTGCGAGACCCCGAAGGAGCGCACCCCCGGGGTGTCGATGACCCACCCGCCTCCCGGCAGCTCCAGGGCCTGCAGGCTTGTAGAGGTGTGGCGTCCCCGCCCGGTCACCTCGTTGACGTCTCCGGTGGCCCGGCCCGCGCCAGGCACCAGGGCGTTGACCAGGGTGGACTTGCCGACCCCTGAGTGCCCGGCCAGGACCGAGACCCGCCCGGCCAGGGCCTGGCGCACCGCCCCCACGCCCCCGTCGGGGTACAGGTGCGTGGTCAGCGTGGTGAGCCCAAGTGGGTGGTAGGTGTCCAGCAAGGGGCTGGGGTCTGCCAGGTCTGTCTTGGTCAGGACCAGGAGCGGCTCCATGTCGGCCTCGTAGGCGGCCACGAGGTAGCGGTCGATCATGCGAGGACGCGGCTGCGGGCGAGCCACGGAGACAACGACCACCAGCAGGTCGGCGTTGGCTACCACGGGACGCTCGCTGCCCGCGGCCTCCCCGTCCTCGGTGCTGCGACGCAGAAGGGTGCGGCGCTCCTCCACCCGGACCATGCGAGCCAGGCTGCCCGCCCGCCCGGACACGTCACCGACCACGGCCACACGGTCGCCGACCACCACCTTGCCCCGCCCCAGCTCGCGAGCCTTCATCGCCGTCACGTCTCCGCTGCCGTCCAGGGTCAGACCGCGCTCTTCCAGGCGGATGCGGTAGTGCCCCCGGTCGATGCGGGTGACCATGCCCAGGTGGGCGTCGGCGTGCGCGGGGCGCTGCTTGGTGCGTGGGCGCGAGCCCCTGCCCGGGCGCACACGCACCCGAGGGTCGTCAGTACCGGTGTCCCTGCGCGCCATCAGTCCTGGGCGTCCCGGGCAGTCCTGGCACCGGCGCCACCCGTGTCCCGGTGCCCCTCGCCGCGAGGCTCCCCCTGGTCCCTGCGGTGCCCCTCACAGCCTCTATGGCCTGTGCTGTCGAGCATGGCTTGCCACATCCCGGCAAAGCCCGGCAGGGTCTTGGAGGTGCACTCCACGTCGTCAACCTCTACGCCCGGCACGGCCAGGCCCACGACGGCGGCAAAGGTCGCCATCCGGTGGTCGGCGTAGCTGTGCAGCCGGGCGGCGTGCAGGCGGGCGGGGCGGATGACCAGGCCGTCGTCCGTCTCCTGGGCGTCACCCCCCAGGCGGCGGATCTCGGTGGCAAGGGCGGCCAGACGGTCCGTCTCGTGGCCGCGCAGGTGGGCGATGCCGGTGAGCCTGCTGCCGCGCCCCTGGTGGGCGGCCACCGCAGCCAGCGCGGCGACTGTGGGAGCCAGCTCCCCCACGTCGTAGAGGTCGGCGTCGATGCCGTGTACCTGCCCGCTCCCGTGCACGGAGAGCACAGGGAGCACTTGACCGCCGACGGGGCTGGCGGCCAGGGCGACGCTGCCGCCCATGCGTGGCAGCAGGGTGCGCCAGGCGTCTCCAGCCTGGGTGGTCGACGACGGCCAGCCCAGCACCCGCACCGTGCCACCCGCTACGAGGGCGGCGGCCAGGAAGGGGCCCGCGTTGGACAGGTCCGGCTCGATGGAGAGCCTGCCGCCGACGGGCCGCCCGGGGAGGACTCGCCAGGTCGCCCCCGGGCCGGGCGTGTCCGGCTCCTCCACCGTCACGCCACGCTGCCGCAGCGACTCCACCGTCATCCGCACGTGCGCCATGGAGGGGACGCTCCCTGTGGTGGTGACCTCCAGCCCACCGGGTAGCAGGGGTGCCACCAGGAGCAGGGCGGAGAGGAGCTGGGAGGAGCTGGAGGCGTCCACCTTCACCCGGTGAGGCTGCCCGAGGGCCGGGCTGGGCCTACCCGTCCCGGGGCGCAGGAGGCGGTCGGCGTCCGGCTTTATGCGCACCGGCAGGAACCCCGGACGTCCCAGGTAGGTGACCGTGGCCCCTAGGGTGGACAGGACCTCCAGGAGAGGCGCCATCGGGCGCAAGCGCGCTGCCGGGTCCCCGTCGAGCACGACCGGGGCGTCGGCCAGCACAGCCAGGGCCGGGACGAACCGCATGACCGTGCCTGCCAGGCCGCAGTCCACGCTCCCCCCGGGTGCTACGTGGAGCGGCAGGGACGACGGCGTGACCCGCAGGCGGGTGCCAGCGCCCGTGTCAGCCGTTGCGGGGAGTGCCTCGGCGTCGGTGGCAGTGGCATCAGCGACCTCGGTGATGCCGGCACCCAGGGTGCGCAGGGCGCCAGTCATGAGGTCGGTGTCACGCGAGCGCAGCACACCGGTCAATGTGGTGGGCTCGCGGGCCGCTGCGGCGAGCACGAGGGCCCGCGCGGTCAGCGACTTTGAGCCGGGCAGACTCACAGTCGCGTCCAGCAGCCCGGAGGCGGTGGGGGCAGGCCACCAGGAGCTGGCCTCGGGGAGTGTCTCCATCGTGTCAGAGCGCGTCGACAATAGCGTTGAGCGTCGTGCTGGGGCGCATGACCGCGTCGGCGGCCTGGGGACCGGGGCGATAGTAGCCTCCGATGTCGGCAGGTGAGCCCTGGACGGCTACGAGTTCGGCCTGGATCGTCTCGATGTCGGCCTCCAGCCGGGCGGCTACGGGGGCGAAGACCTCAGCCAGGGTGGTGTCGGCAGCCTGGGCGGCCAGCTCGCGCGCCCAGTACAGGGCCAGCCAGGCGTGGGAGCCCCTGTTGTCGGTACCTCCCAGGTGGCGCGACGGCGAGCGGCCCTCCTCCAGCAGCGTGGTCGTGGCCGTGTCCAGGGCGTCAGCCAGCACCGTGGCCCGGGGGCTCCCGCCGACCTCGGCCACGTGGCGCAGAGCCTCGGCCAGGGCCAGGAACTCGCCCAGGGAGTCCCAGCGCAGGTAGTTCTCCTCCAGCAGCTGGCGTACGTGCCTGGGGGCCGAGCCACCTGCGCCCGTCTCGTAGAGGCCGCCGCCGTTCATCAGCGGCACTACCGAGAGCATCTTGGCGCTGGTACCCAGCTCCAGGATGGGGAACAGGTCGGTGAGGTAGTCGCGTAGCACGTTGCCGGTTACCGAGATGGTGTCCTCGCCGCGCCGGGCACGTTCCAGTGACAGGCGTGTGGCTGCCACCGGGTCCAGGACCCGTACGTCCAGGCCCTGGGTGTCCTCCTGGGCCAGGTAGCGCTCCACCAGGTCGGCTAGGACGGCGTCGTGGCTGCGGGCGGGGTCCAGCCAGAACACGGCAGGCGCGCCGGTGGCCCGGGCGCGGGCCACAGCCAGGCGTACCCAGTCGCGTACGGGGGCGTCCTGGGTGGTGCAGGCCCGCCAGATGTCACCGGCGGCCACCTCGTGGGACAGCAGCACGGTACCGGCGGGGGAGCCGGTTCCCTCCGCGACCACCACCTCCACGGTGCCGGGCCGGTCGATGAGGAAGGTCTTGTCGTGGGAGCCGTACTCCTCGGCCTTGCGGGCCATGAGGCCGACGTTGGGCACTGAGCCCATGGTGGTCGGGTCCAGGGCGCCGTTGGCCTTGCAGTCCTCGATGACGGCGGCGTAGACACCGGCATAGGAGGAGTCGGGAATGACGGCCAGGGTGTCGTCCGGCTGCCCGTCCGGTCCCCACAGGCGCCCCCCGTTCCTGATCATGGCGGGCATGGAGGCGTCGACGATGACGTCGCTGGGCACGTGCAGGTTGGTCACCCCGCGGTCGGAGTCCACCATGGAGATCCGCGGGCCGGCGGCAAGCTCTGCCTCGACGGCGGAGCGGATCTCCTCGCCCTGGGGGAGGGTGTTCAGGCCGGTCAGGACGGCTGCCAGGCCGTCCTCAGCGCGCAGCCCTGCCGCCGCCAGCACCTCCCCGTAGGCGGCGAACACGCCGGGCAGCGCCGCGCGCACGGCGTGGCCGAAGATGAGGGGGTCGGACACCTTCATCATGGTGGCCTTGAGGTGGAGGGACAGGAGCACGTCGTCGTCCTTGGCGGCGGTGACCTGCCGGGCCAGAAAGTCGTCCAGGGCGGTGGCTGACATGAAAGTGGCGTCCAGGACCTCCCCGGCGGTCACCGGCAGGGGCTCGCGCAGCACCACCGGCTCTCCGCCGTCGGCCGGGCGCAGGCGGATCACTACGGCCCCTGCCTCGGGCACGACCACGGTGCGCTCGTTGTGGCGGAAGTCTCCGGAGTCCATGGTGGCCACGCGGGTCCGTGAGTCGGGGGACCAGGCCCCCATGGAGTGGGGGTGGGAGCGGGCGTAGGCCTTGACCGCGGCCGGTGCCCGCCGGTCGGAGTTGCCCTCGCGCAGGACGGGGTTGACGGCGCTGCCCTTGACGGCGTCGTAGGCGGCGCGCGAGCGGTGCTGGGCTGCGGTAGCGGGGGAGTCCGGGTAGTCGGGGACGTCGTGGCCCTGGGCCTGGAGCTCGGCGATGGCGGCCTTGAGCTGGGGCAGGGACGCGGAGATGTTAGGGAGCTTGATGATGGTGGCCTGCGGGGAGCGGGTCAGGGCGCCCAGGGCTGCCAGGTCGTCATCAACCAGACCGAAGGCCGCCAGGATCCTCCCGGCCAGGGAGATGTCGGCCGTGTCCACCTCAATGCCGGCACGGCCCAGGAAGCCGCGCACGACAGGAAGGAGGGAGCGGGTCGCCAGCATGGGCGCCTCGTCGGTCAGGGTGTAGACGATACGCGGCTTGTCGGATGTCTCAGGCACAGGTACTCCCTCACGATTCGGGCGGGGCCTGCGAGGGCCCCATGTCTGGTCCAGTGTGGTGGGCAGAGACTAGCTGGTCTGCGTTGCCGCCCTGGCCGCCTTGCTCCGGTGGTGGGCGCTGCGCAGCCTCCAGGCCAGGGAGGGCTTCCCCTGGCGGTCCACAGTGGCTAGTACCAGGCCTGCACCCACGGCTGCCCCGCGCAGCAGCCCGGAGACGCTGTCCCTGCGCTCGGCCGGGTCGTGGGCCGTCCACACCGGGTAGTTGACCAGCGTCAGCGGAGTGTTGACCACCGCGAGGACGGCGGCACTGGTACGTGGTGCCCTGCCTGAGGCCAGCCCGAGGCCGGCTAGCAGGCTGGCTGCCCCCGACAGGCGGGTCAGCAGCCGGGTGTCGGAGGTCAGGAGGGGCGGGAGTCCGGCCCGCTCCAGGGTGGGGGCGACTTTCTCAAATTTCTCCACATGCCGTTGGGGACGGGTGACGGCGTCAATCCCGTCGGCGATGAAGGGGGCGGCAAGCATTGGTCGGACGAGGGCGCGTAGAAGGTTCATGACACCATCTTGACCCACCTGGCGGCTGTGGGCCAGGACTCAGGTGAGGTGCCGTGCCCCTGTAGTCTGGGGTAGCGGGACCCGCAGGGGCTGCCGTTTGCCCCAGGCACTCAGTACACCGGGTGGCTGGGACCTGCAGGGGCTGCTGGGCGGCAGCGGGCCGGATGCGATGCGGGCCAGGTGGGAGCAAGCCAGACGCGGTGCGGGTCGGGTGTGAGCGGGCCGGACGTGATGCGCAGAGCTCAGCGTGCTGCGGCGAGTCTGGTGCACGCTCCTGCGTGCGCGTTCTCGCCCCGGAGCGCTGTTCTCTCCCAGGAGCGCCAGCCTGGCAGACAGTTCAGGTCGGCTCCGACCCACGAATGCCCATCACGCCCAGCCAGCCACACCCCGTGCACACGCCTTGGGCCAGTGCGCCCGCCCTGGGTAGCCACCCACAATGGCACGCGCAGCACATCCCCCGCAGACCACACCAGGCTCGCCGGAGAACCCTTGCCGGAGACCGCTGGAGCCACGACAGCCCGCCCCCACCCCTGGCCCGGGTCCCGCCCCCACCCCTGGCCCGGGTTTTGCACGTCCGTCTGGTGGTGCGGTTGTGGGCAGCCAGGCGCCGGCTGCGGGCCTGGTGGCACGCTCACCTTTTTGGGCCCGAGGCGGAAACCGCCTGATTCCGCAGGTCCTGCCTTTGCATGTGACCTGAGGTCTGGGCTCCCATGTGCGTTGAGCACCTCAACGCACATGGGAACCGATCAGGCCAGCTGCCCTGACCCGCAAAACGGCGCGGTCCCGCGGACGCGAATAAAAATGGAGCAAGGTGAGCGTGCCATTCATGACTCTGGCAGCGTGGGCTCTTCCTGGGCGCTCACGCCTAGGCCTGGTGTGGTCGTTGATGCGGGGCTTAGCGCAGGAGTTGCGGTGCAGGGCTTGGTGCGGGTGCTGCCCCGCGGCTCCCTGATCCCTGACGGCTCCCTTTCCTGGCGGGCGGTTCGGCCGAGGCGCATGGCTGTTGGCGCGCGAGCGTGAGGCATGTCTCTGTATTGCCTGATTCCAGGCGGGTAGGAGCAGTGCAAGCCGTGCCTCACGGGGTCTTCCGCAGGGGCCTGCCGCGCGCGGACGCCCAGACGGGCTGGTTGTGGTCCGTGGAGATTGCTCTCATCCAGGCCCGTCGCGAGCGGACGCCCAGACTGGTGCGGGCCAGCCTCGCGGGGTTTGCCAGATGTTCGGGCGGGTTTGCGAGACTTTGCAGGGGCTGCCACGGACTCGGCTCCCGTTGGGGCGCTCTAGCCCGGCGTGACCTGTGCCCGCCTACCTGGCACGGATCCCGCAGAGGCAGACTTACTCACACGAACTACCCCGCCCCGATCTGAGAATATGGCAAACAGCACACTTCCGGGCCTCCTCTTGTGGACTGGCAGGCTGGGCGGCCCAGGCTCCTGCGGGCCCGGCTGCTGGGTGGTCGGCTTGTGGATGGTCTGGGCTGTGGCGGTGGGCGGGTTCCGGCCGCAAGGGATGGGCTGGCTGCTGGCAGGGTGTCAGCCTCCTCGGGTGAGCAGGCCCGGGCTGCCAGGAACGGGCTCCGCGCAGCCGGGTGAGCCTCGTCGTTGCTGTGGCAGTCCCCGTGGGACCTCGCGGCCCGGCCCGGGTGGGGTTGTGGCCTGGCCTCGCTGTGCCCTTACAGCCTGAGGTGAGCCGGGAATGAAACCGGTTTCCTCTCCTGTTGTCCTGGTCGTGACGCTTCTCAGTACGCTGTCGGCCCCTGGGGGTCTCGCCCGGGCGGCCAGGGAGCAAGACGCCGGCGCTGTCTACGGCAGCGCACACGCAGGCGGGCTAGGCTCGTGGGTGATGACGGAGACCGACGACCCTGCAGACACCACCCTGGACGAGGGACTGGACGAGGGGAGGAGCACGGAGGCGGCGGTGCCGCCTGGCCGTGCTCCCGCCGATGAGGACGACGAGGCCCGTGCCGCCCGCTTCGAGGCCGAGGCCCTGCCCTATCTGGACCAGCTCTACGGCGCTGCCCTGCGGATGACCCGCCACAGGGCTGACGCCGAGGACCTGGTCCAGGACACCTATGCCAAGGCTTTTGGCTCCTTCCACCAGTACCGGCCCGGCACCAACCTCAAAGCCTGGCTGTACCGGATCCTCACCAACACCTTCATCAACTCCTACCGCAAGAAGCAGCGTGAGCCGCTCCAGTCCGACGCCGACGCCGTGGAGGACTGGCAGCTGCACCGGGCTGCCTCCCACGACTCCGTCGGACTGCCCAGTGCCGAGAACCTAGCCCTGGAGGAGCTGCCTGACGAGGAGATCAAGGCTGCCTTGGGCGAGCTCAGCGAGGAGCGCCGTCTGGCCGTCTACCTGGCTGACGTGGAAGGCTTTGCCTACAAGGAGATAGCCGAGATCATGGACACACCGATCGGGACCGTCATGTCCCGCCTGTACCGGGGTCGGCGCCAGCTGCGTGGGCTGCTGGCCGACCATGCCCGCTCCCTGGGCTACATCACTTCGGACGGGGAGGAGGGGCAATGACACCTGACAGGTCCGACGACATGACGCCCGAACGTGGCGCTGATGCGACACCGGAGCCGCCTGACTGCTCCTGCAGCGAGGCGCGCGCCCATCTTGAGGCATTTCTGGACCAGGAGTGCTCCCAGGACCTGACTCACCGACTTGCTCAGCACGTGGCCGCCTGCGACCACTGCTCCCGCCTGGCGGACGCGCAGACCCACCTGCGTGCGATCCTGCGCTCGCGCTGCGCGGAGGAGGCTCCTCCCGAGCTGCGCGCCCGGGTCCTGGGGCGGCTGTCCCTGATCCGGGCGGCCAGTGCCACCGGTGACACCAGTGTTGCCAGTGTTACCGGCGTAACCAGCGTTACCAGCACTGTCAGGGACTCGGTGACCACTTCGGCCAGTATCACCAGTGTCAGCGCGTCCAGGGCCACCGGGGTCGCGGCCAGGGTCGTGGAGACTCGCTCCGCAGCCACGGGGCTGGTAGGCGGGTCGGTGATGTGGCAGGATTACCGCCGTTCCACGCCCCCCGGCGGGGCGGTGTTGTGAGCCAGCAGCAACTACGAGGAGGCAGGCATGAGCAAGCGCGGTCGTAAGCGTCGTGCACGGGCCAAGAGCGGTGCCAACCACGGCAAGCGTCCTAACACCTGAGCCGTGCCGCGCCTGTGCGCGTTACGGAGGACAGTGGGGGAGCCGACCAGCCACCGCGGTGGCTGGTCGGCTCCCCCACTGTCCGGGGACTGTCGGGAGTTACCGACGGCTGTTGGCGTTGCTGACGGGGACTGCTGGGGATGTCGGCCTGCTTGTAGGCTCTGGCTTCTTCCTGTCAGCTACTCCTTGACAGCCCCCTCGGTCAGGCCTCCCCTCCAGAAGCGCTGGAGCACCAGCATGAGGACGGCCAGGGGGATGACGCTGAGCAGCGCCCCGCCGACCGTGAGCTGGTAGAACTCGGGCAGCCGGTCGGTCTGGGACAGCCATGTGTTCAGGCCCAGGGTCACGGGGTAGAGGCGCTCGTCGGCCAGCATGATGAGCGGCAGGAAGTAGTTGTTCCAGATCGCGACGAACTGGAAGAGGAAGACAGTCACCAGGGCCGGTGCCATCTGCCGCAGCGCGATGCGATGGAAGATTGTCAGTTCGCCAGCCCCGTCTATCCGCCCGGCCTCGATGAGTGAGGTCGACACTGCGGCGTCGGCGTAGATCCGGCACAGGAACAGGCCGAAGGGGGAGACGACCGCCGGTATGAGGACGGCCAGGTAGGTGTTAGTGATCCCGATTCGAGAGAATACGAGGAACAGGGGCAGGGCCGTGGCTGTTCCCGGGACCAGGACCCCTCCCATGACCATCCCGAGCAGGAGGTTCCTGCCCCGGAACCTGTAGGTGGACAGCGCGTAGCCTGCTGCGGCCGCGATATAGGTGGCCAGCAGCGCCCCGGCCCCGGAGTAGAGCAGCGAGTTGAGGAACCAGCGGGGGAAGATCGAGTCGTTGGACGCCAGGACTAGCCGGATGTTCTCCCACAGGACGAAGGTGTCACCGAACCAGAAGCCGTTGGTGGCGAACAGGTCGTCACTAGTCTTTGTGGCGTTGACCACCACCCACAGCACCGGGATGAGGAAGTAGAGGGAGACCACCAGCAGGACACTGGTGACGAAGAAGGTGGTGGAGCCACGAGTGCCTGCTTGACGGTTGTGAGGGCTCCTGCTGCGTAGACGGGTGCCCACCGCGCGTGCGTGTGGGGCGGGCCCGCTGGTGTCCCGGCTGTCCGGCTCGTCCGGAGTAGTGCCCGGGGTCCTGCCTGGGGACATGTCACTGCCCCCTTCGCCTGGTGGTGGCCGTGAGGAAGACGAAGGACAGCGTGAACGCGGTTAGCGCGATGATGACCGCCTCTGCCGCAGCCACCCCGTAGTCGTTGTACTGGAACGCCCAGGTGTAGGCCGAGTAGTTGGGCGTGTACTCGGTGTCGACCGCCGGGGTGATCGTGGCCAGTACCTGGGGCTCGGCGAAGAGCTGGAGCGTGCCGATGATGGAGAACACGATGGTCAGCAGCAGCGCCGGGCGGATGAGCGGGATCTGAATCGAGGCGGCGATGCGTAGCGGACCCGCTCCGTCCACCTTGGCCGCCTCGTAGACGTCGGAGGGGATCGCCTTGAGCTGGGCGATGATGATGAGCATGTTGTAGCCGGTGTAGGCCCAGGTGACGATGTTGGCGATGGACCACAGGACGTTGCCCTCGGCCAGGAACTCGTACTGGATTCCCACGACCTCCAGGGCGTCTACCACCGGGGACAGGCCCGGGATGTAGAGGAAGGACCACAGGATGGTGGCGATGACGCCGGGCACCCCGTAGGGCATGAAGTACAGGGCTCGGAAGAGCCCCGGCCACCGGGCCGAGGCGGACTCCAGCAGCAGGGCCAGGATCGTGGCCGCGGCGATCATGACGCTGACCTGGACGACGCCGAAGAGCAGCACGCGGCCGATCGACTGGGTGAAGCCCGCGTTGCCCAACGCCGTGGCGTAGTTGTCCAGGCCCGCGAAGACCTGCGTGGTCCCCTCCTGCCCGTAGGTTCCTGCGTAGCGGGTACGGGTGAAGGACTGGACCAGGGCCACGAGGATCGGAATGACAAAGGTCATCAGGAACAGGAGCATGAAGGGGGCCACCAGCAGGTAAGGGGCTAGCGTGCGGTTCCTGAGGCGTCTTCGCCCCGGTCCTGTTCCCGATCCTGGTGGGCTGGCTCTCAGCGGCTCAGGTGGCGTTGCTGGTGTGCGTGCTGTGCTCACTGCTGCGCCTCCCTGGCTGCCAGGCCCTTCCTACGGAAGGCTTGGACGATCTGGGACTGACTGGTGGCTAGGGAGTCCACCAGGGCGGTCCCCTCGCTCAGCTTGCGACGCATGCCGTCGGCAACGATGTTGATGGACTGCTGGCACAGGGGCGGCCACGCCCACTCCAGGTTCTGCTCCTGGGCCATAGGCACCATGACCTCGGTGTTGTAGCTCTGGCCGGAGAAGAACTCGCTGGGACCCTCGCGGGGGGTGCCGATGTGGTCTGCTGCTGGTGACCAGCCGATGCCGCAGGTGGTGATCAGGGCGTCTATGGCCTGGGGATCGGTGTGCAGCCAGACCACGAAGTCCAGGGCCTCGGCGGGGTGCTGGGAGCCTGCCATGACGGCTGCCGTCGATCCGCCCGAGTAGCTGGAGCCGAACCCGTCCTCCCAGCGGGGCATGGGAGCAACCCGGAACTTCCCGGCGCCTCCTGGTACGGACTCGATGAGGGCGTCGGCCCACGAGCCGTTGGTGTAGGTGGCCAGCGTCCCTGCCCCCATGGCGGACAGCCAGGGTGAGGTGAAGGGGCCGAAGGCGGTGGAGACCAGCCCCTCGTCGATCGCGGTGTCCCAGAACTCGGCTACCCGCACAGTGGCCTCGTCGGTGAGGTTGACGACCCACCCGTCCTCCTGGGGGACGAACCACCTGGCGCCTGCCTGCTGGCAGAAGGTCGCCAGGATGTTGCCGTCACCCACGTTGAGGACGTCCATGAACGTGTCGGGCCTGGCGTCCTTGAGGGCGCGGGCCGTCTCCGCCCACTCCTGCCAGGTGGCGGGTGGCGCTGCCCCCACCTCCTCCAGGACGTCGGCGCGGTAGAACAGGGCCACCGGCCCGGTGTCCTGGGGTACGCCGTAGACGCCGTCGGCAATGTCGACGTAGTTCCACGCCGCCGGGTCGAAGCTGGCGCGGGCCTCGCGCGCGCCGTAGAGGGAGAGGTCGACCAGGTCGTCGGCCAGGAGGAACTCCGGGATCATGCGCATCTCTACCTGTCCGACGTCCGGGCCGCCGCCCGCTGCCAGGGCCGAGTAGAGCTTCTGGTAGCCACCCGACGTCGAGGAGGGGATCCAGGTGACCTGGACGCTCACGTCCGGGTTGACCTGGGAGTAGAGGTCGGCGACTTTCTGCAGGTCCTTGAGCCAGGACCAGTAGGTCAGCGTCACCCTGCCCCGGGCAGGGGGGACGGTAGGGGAGGTGCTCGCGTCCTGACGGGCGGGTGAGCAGGACCCCAGGGCTATGGAGGCCGCAGCGCCTGCGCCCAGGGTAAGGGCGGCGCGACGTGAGACCGAGGTGCGCATGACTGCTCCTCGTCTGCTTCTCCTCGTTGAGAAGCCGTTGGGAACCGGGTCCCCTGGCAGGATTGTGGCCGTAGTGGCAGGGCTGCCAGGCAGAGATGTGAATCCCTGTCAGCAACGATACATCCTTGTGAGGGCGCGTGGGAAGCCCCTCTTACGGACAGGGGCGAGGACCGGGCGGTCTGGTTGCCAGGGGGTGCCCCAGCGGTGCGGCCCCGCCTGCCCGGCCTCAGGTGCTGTAGGTCGCTTAAGGTCGCCCGGTACTCAGCCACTCGTACCAGCCTCGATGGAGGACCAGCCAGGCCAGGAGGCCGTAGCCGGCCTGGCCCGGGTGCGAGCCCCCGGCCGCGGTGACGTCGGTGTTCCACTGCTCGTGGTTGCGCAGGGGCTCGAAGGTGTCCACGTAGGGGACCTGCCGACGCTGGCAAACCTCGGAGGCGGCTGTGGACAGGCGGGAGGTGGCGTCCGGGTCGGCCTGTGCCAGGGGCGGGGGCCCCACGACGAAGCACCGCCGCTGCTCCGAGGCCGCCGCGTCCAGGATGTTGGCCAGGGCCAGGCGCGAGCGCGCGTAGGACACACCCGCGATGACGTCAGCCACGCCCAGGCCGATGACCAGCCGGTTGCGTCCGTTGGGAGCTGAGCGGCGAGCCACTTCTGCCTGCCACCGCTCGGCCAGCTGCGCCGTCGTCTCACCGGGGACGGCAAGAGTCGTCCATAGGATCGGGACCTCCCGGGGCGTGCGCGCCATCACCCGCCCGGTCCATCCCAGGGCGCGGCCGTCCCCGTAGCCAGCGACCAGCTCGTCACCGATGAAGCTCAGCCTCGTGTCCTCCACGACGCGCCCCTCCCTGACGTCCTCGTCTCAACTGCCGTCTCAGTGCCGTGCCGTCTGCCTGTCAGCGGGCGAAGGCCGCCTCGACCAGCTCGGTCTGCTGCTGCCTGTGGACGCCTGCCGTACCCACGGCAGGGGCGGCGGCCTCCGGCCGGGAGACCAGGCGCGGGAGCACGCCACCGGTGAGCTCGGTGGGCAGGTGGAGCGCCAGGTAGGGCCACGCCCCCTGGTTAGCGGGCTCGTCCTGGACCCACACCAGCTCCGCCCCGGCAAAGGGAGCCAGGGCCGTGGCCACGGCGTCGGTCTCCAGTGGGTAGACCTGCTCCAGGCGCACGATGGCGGTACGCCTGTCGCCAGTGGCCTCCCGGTGGGCGAGCAGGTCGTAGTAGACCCTGCCCGAGCACAGCAGTACCCGGTCCACCTGCGAGGTGCCCCCGGTGCTGGCGCTGGGCGCGCCCTGCTGCGGGGACCGGGCTGCCTGCCCCTCACCTGCTGGCCCCGGCTGGCCGAGCAGCCCCGGGTCGGTCTCGCCGATGACCGGCTGGAACCGTCCAGAGGTGAAGTCCTCCACGGGTGAGGTCGCCGCCTTGAGCCGCAGCAGCTGCTTGGGGGTGAAGACGACCAGGGGACGGCGGGGGCGGCGGTAGGCGTGCTCTCGCAGTAGGTGGAAGTGGTTGGCGGGGGTCGAGGGCTGGGTCACCCACATGTTGTCCTGCGCGCACATCTGCAGGTAGCGCTCCATGCGCGCCGAGGAGTGGTCCGGCCCCTGCCCCTCCTGGCCGTGGGGCAGCAGCATGACCAGCCCGCAGCGCTGCCCCCACTTCTGCGCGGCCGAGGCGACGTACTCGTCGATGACGCTCTGGGCGCCGTTGGCGAAGTCGCCGAACTGGGCCTCCCACAGGGTCAGACCCTCGGGCCGCTCCACCGAGTAGCCGTACTCGAAGGCCAGGGCGGCGTACTCGCTGAGCAGGGAGTCGTAGACCTCAAAGGGGGCCTGGTCCGGGGTCAGGAAGTTCAGAGGCGTCCACTCCGTGCCGGAGCTGTAGTCGTGCAGGACGGCGTGACGCTGGGAGAAGGTGGCGCGCCGAGCGTCCTCGCCCGCCAGGCGCACCGGCACGCCTTCCATGAGGAGGCTGCCCAGGGCGACCAGCTCGCCCAGCCCCCAGTCGATGCCGCCTGACCGGGTGGCGTCCTGGCGCCGTGACAGCATGCCGGACAGGCGAGGGTGGATGGTGAAGGACTCCGGCCAGGCCACCTGGGCGTCCCCGATGCGCTCGACGACGTCGCGTGGCACCGCCGAGCTCCAGCCGATCATCATGCCCGTCCCCGCCTGCTGGGAGGTGGGCACCTCCAGGGAGGAGCGGGGCAGGCCGACGGTGGTGGGGTCGGCCTGGTCCTGCGACTCCGCCGAGGCCAGGTCGGTGGCGGGCTGCTGGGAGGGCTCGCCCCTGGTGCGCGCCTCGGACAGGATCCGCTCCAGCTCAGCGTGGTAGGCGGCGCTGACCTGCTCCGCCTCCTGGCGGGTGATGTCGCCCCGGCCCACGAGGTTGGCGGTGTAGACCTCCCGTGTGGAGGCCAGGGAGTCGATAAGGCGGTACATGACCGGCTGGGTCATGGAGGGGTCGTCGCCCTCGTTGTGACCGCGCCTGCGGTAGCAGACAAGGTCAATGACGACGTCCTTGTGGAAGGTCCGCCGGTAGCTGTAGGCCATGTGGGCCACGCGGGCCACCGTCTCGGGGTCGTCGGCGTTGACGTGGAAGATCGGTACCTGCAGGCCCTTGGCCAGGTCAGTGGGGTAGGTGGTGGAACGGGCCGAGGCGGCTCCGGTGGTGAAGCCGATCTGGTTGTTGACGATGACGTGGATCGTCCCCCCGGTGCGGTAGGCGGGCAGCTGGCTCATGTTGAGGGTCTCGTAGACGACGCCCTGGCCTGCGAAGGCGGCGTCTCCGTGCACGAGCACCGGTATGACCGTGTAGCCCTTCTCGCCCAGGCCGATACGGTCCTGCTTGGCGCGCACGATCCCCTCCACCACGCCGTCGACGGTCTCCAGGTGGGAGGGGTTGGCAGCCAGGGAGACGCGGGTGGAGACCCCGTCGGTGCCGGTGAACACGCCCTCGGTGCCCAGGTGGTACTTCACGTCCCCGGTACCTGCGCCCTCAATGACGCCGTTGCCGTCGAACTCGTCGAAGACCTGGCTGTAGGACTTGCCCGCGATGCTGGTCAGGACGTTGAGGCGCCCCCGGTGGGCCATACCGATGACTACCTCGTCCAGGCCGTCGTGGGCGCAGGAGTCCAGGAGGCGGTCGAGCAGGACGATGAGGGACTCCCCGCCCTCCAGGCTGAAGCGCTTCTGGCCCACGTACTTGGTCTGCAGGAAGGTCTCGAAGGCCTCGGCCTGCTCCAGCTTGGTGAGGATCCGGCGGCGCTCGGCGGCGTCGATCTCTCGTCGGCCTCCCTCCAGGCGCTCCTGCCACCAGGCGCGCTGGGCGGGGTCCTGGATGTGCATGTACTCGATCCCTACTGTGCCGCAGTAGGTGTCACGCAGCATGTCCAGGATCGTACGCAGGGTGGCCCGGTCCCGGCCTCCCAGGCCCCCGGTGGGGAAGGTCCGGTCCAGGTCCCACAGGCTCAGACCGTAGGAGACGATGTCCAGGTCAGGGTGGCGGCGTAGCCGGTAGGTCAGCGGGTCGGTGTCGGCGGCCAGGTGGCCGCGCTGACGGAAGGCGTGGATGAGCTCGGCCACGCGGGCGTGCTTACCGGTCTCGTGCTCGGGGTCGTAGGTGGTGTCGCGTGCCCAGCGCACCGGCTCGTGCGGGATGCGCAGGGACTCTAGTGCCCGCTCCCAGAAGCCGTCCAGCCCCAGGAGCTTGTGCTCCACCAGGCGCAGGAGCTCCCCGGAGGAGGCTCCCTGGATGACCCGGTGGTCGTAGGTAGAGGTGAGGGTGAGGGTGCGGCCGACGCCGTGGCGGGCCAGGGTCTCGGCGCTGGCTCCGGCGAAGGCCGCCGGGTAGTCCATGGAGCCCACGCCTACGATGAGGCCCTGGCCCGCCATGAGGCGGGGCACGGAGTGCAGGGTGCCGATCGTGCCCGGGTTGGTCAGGCTCACCGTGGTGCCCTGGAAGTCTGCGGGGCTCAGGGCGTTGTCCCGTGCTCGGCGTACCAGGTCCTCGTAGGCGGAGACGAAGCTGGCCAGGTCCATGAGGTCAGCCTGCTTGACGCAGGGCACCAGCAGCCGACGCTGGCCCTGCGGGCCGGGGACGTCGACGGCCAGGCCGAGCCCCACGTGCGCGGGAGTGCGCAGGCAGGGCCGCCCCGCCTCGTCGGTGGTGTAGGAGACGTTCATCTCCGGCATCTGGGCCAGCGACTCCACAAGCGCCCAGCCGATGAGGTGGGTGAAGGACACCTTGCCGCCGCGGGTTCGGGCCAGGTGCGCGTTGATGATGGAGCGGTTCTCGACAAGGACCTTGGCGGGGACCGCCCGTGCGGAGGTGGCGGTGGGCACCGACAGGGAGTCCTCCATGTTCCTGGCGGTGCGGGCAGCCGCCCCCTTGAGACGGGTGCTGGTGGCGCTTGTGGCACTGCTGGCACGAGCACCGTCGGCGTCGTGGCCTGTGCCGTCTATGCTGCTGGCAGCGTCGCTGGTGCTGTCTGCGCCGACGTCTCCGCCGCCGGTGCTGCCGCTGCCTGCCCCGGCCTCCAGGTCGCGGGCCTGCTGGCGGGACAGGCGCCGGGCGTAGGGGGAGGTCGGGGGGGCAGTGTCGGAGGGCGGGGCAGGGGGTAGGTCGGAGCGGCTGACGTCCTGGACCGCAGAGGCCTGCTGCCCCGAGGCGGGAAGGGCGTGCGGGGCGGTGATGGTGGCCCGGCGGGCGGCGTCGTGGGGGGACGCGACGGACTGCCCTGGCTGCGCGGTCGGCAGCGCCGTCGCGGTCGTGCCCGGGGCGGAGCCCACGACCTGGTGCCGACCCGCCTGCGGGTCGGTCTCGAACAGCTCACGCCACTGGGGGCTTACCGAGGACGGGTCGGCGGCCCAGGAGGCCCGCATCTCCTCCACCATCCACTCGTTGGCGCCGAATCCTGCGGCTCCTGTGGCGCGGTCCTGCGTTGGCACGGCATCTCCTTGTCGGCGGTGGCGGTCCAGGCCTGCTACCGCGCCGTCCTCCGGCCCGGCGCCCCCGGCCGGAGGACGGCGCGCACGGCGCTGGTGGAGAGCCGGTGCCTGGGACCTGGTACATGAGGAGTGGCACAGACTGGTACCACACAGCATGCTACAAGCGGCTCCCGGCATGTGGGGGCGGCACGCAGGGGCTGGGTGCAGGGCGGCAGCGCAGGGTCTGTGGACGGTCGGCCTGACGGCCCGGCTGCCTCCCTCGGTGGTAGCGTGCGCCTTACTATGCGCCGACACGCTCGCCGGGTACGCGGACGTCTGTCTCGCCCGCACCCTGATCCTGACCACTGCTGTCCCCGCTACCTTTCGCGGTGCCCCGTCAGCACCTGCACGGGAGGCCGTGGTGAGTGACTGGCTCATGATCCTTGTCGGCGTCCTGCTCACGCTTGGGACGGCCCTGTTCGTGGCCGGGGAGTTCTCCCTGGTGTCACTGGACCCCTCCACGGTGGAGACCCGGGCAGCCTCTGGCGGGCGTCGGGAGGCTGCTGTCCGTAGGGCGCTCAGCCGGTTGTCCACTCTCCTGTCCGGGGCGCAGGTGGGGATCACCCTGACCACGGTCCTGCTGGGGTACACGATGCAGGCTGCCCTGGCCAGGCTTCTGTCGGAGGTCATGAGCGGGTGGCTGGTGCAGTCGGTGGCGGTGGGCGCTGCCGCAGCCGTCTCACTGGTGGTGGTCAACGCCTTCTCCATGGTCGTGGGCGAGCTCATCCCCAAGAACGCCACCCTGGCCGATCCCATGCGCGCTGCCGCCCTGGTAGCGCCCTTCCTCATAGGCTTCTCCCTGCTGCTGCGACCGGTCATCGTCGTCCTCAACGACACCGCTAATCTGGTGCTGCGCACGATGGGGATCACCCCGGCTGAGGAGATCAGCGGCACCCGGTCGGCCTCGGAGCTGGCTGCCCTGGTGCGTCACAGCGCGCGGGAGGGCACTCTCGACTCCACGACGGCCACCCTGCTGACCAGGTCGATCGGCGTGGGGGCGCTGACCGCTGTCGACGTCATGACCGACCGGGGACGCCTCCACACCCTGGAGTCCGGGGCCACCGCGGAGGACGTGGTCCACCTGGCCCGCGCTACCGGGCACTCCCGTTTCCCGGTGACCGGGCAGGACGTGGACGACATCCTCGGGATCGCCCACCTGCGCCGTGCCGTCGCTGTCCCCTACGCCAGGCGCGCCGAGGTCCCGGTGGTCTCCGCCTCTCTCATGGCGGTCGCGCCACGAGTGCCTGAGACGATGCCCCTGGCGGACCTACTTGTCGAGCTGCGGGCACAGGGGTCGCAGATGGCGGTCGTGGTCGACGAGTACGGTGGGACCGCCGGGGTGGTCACCCTGGAGGACGCCGTGGAGGAGGTGGTCGGGGACGTCACTGACGAGCACGACCCCCGTCGCTCCGGCGTCCACCTGGACCCAGCGGGCAGCTGGGTGGTGCCCGGCTGGATGCGTCCTGACGAGCTGGCCTCCCGCACAGGCGTCACGGTGCCTGACGACGGCCCCTACGAGACCCTGGGCGGCCTGGTCATGACCGAGCTGGGCCGCATCCCTCAGGTCGGGGACCGTGTCAGCCTGCCTCGGGCGGTCCTGGTCGTGGACGCCATGGAGGACCGCCGTGTCGTCCGGCTGCGGGCTCGCGGTGTCGGTTCTGAGGCAGAGGGGGGAGACTCAGGTGCGGTCGGAGGGCCGACTGGACCTGCCACTGGGCCGGGGACCGCCGACAGGCCTCGACACGGCGGGGAGGGCCTGCGATGAGCACCCCCGCCGCCCTGCTGGTCACAGCCGTGCTCCTGGTCGGCAACGCCTTCTTCGTCGGGGCGGAGTTCGCGGTGACCTCGGCACGCCGCAGCCAGCTCGAGCCCCTGGCTGAGGCGGGTGACACCAGGGCCGTGACGGCGCTGTGGGCACTGCGCCACGTCTCACGCATGCTGGCTACCGCGCAGCTGGGGGTGACCCTGTGCTCCACGGGCCTTGGCGTGGTGGCCGAGCCTGCCATCGCCCACGCGATCGAGCCCTGGCTGGCCCGCCACGGCGCGGGTCAGGCTGGTACCCACGCGGTAGCGGTGCTCATCGCTTTGGTGATCGTGGTCTACCTGCACGTGGTGGCGGGTGAGATGGTGCCCAAGAACATCTCGATCTCCTCCCCGGAGAAGGCGGTGCGGTGGCTGGCTCCGCCCCTGGTACGCGTGGCCACGGTCCTTGGTCCCGTCGTCTCCGGTCTCAACGGCCTGGCCAACGGGGTGCTGCGTCTGCTGGGTATTGAGCCCAGGGAGGAGGTCGCGGCAGCCTTTAACGCCCAGGAGGTGGCCTCCATCGTGGAGCGCTCCACCGCCGAGGGCGTGCTGGAGGACGCCACCGGGCTGCTGAGCGGGGCGCTGGAGTTCTCCGAGGAGACGGCGGGAAGCGTCATGGTGCCGGTGGGGGACCTGGTTACCCTGCCCCTGGACTGCACGCCTGAGGACGTGGAGGCGGCGGTGGCCTCTACAGGCTATTCCCGGTTCCCTCTCGTGGCTGACGTCGCCAGGGCCGAGCGGCCGGGGCAGAAGGGTGGCCGTGAGGTACCAGCTGTCACCGGCTACCTGCACCTCAAGGACGTTCTTGACGCCGACGGCGAGGAGCGCACGCGTCCCGTCCCAGCCTGGCGGGCGCGCGCCCTGGTCCCTGTACGTGCCCACGACGAGATTGAGACGGCGCTGGCGGCCATGCAGCGCACCGGTGCCCACCTGGGACGCGTGGAGGACGCGGCGGGTCAGGTGCTGGGGGTGGTCTTCCTGGAGGACGTCCTTGAGGAGCTGGTGGGGGAGGTCAACGACGCCATGCAGCGCAGCGGAGCCCGGTCGGCGGCCGGGCACGACCAGGGTGTGGATACACCGTGATGTGACACGTATCTTGGCGTGATCGGGCTGCCTGGCTATTCTTCTAGAAGACATGTTCCGGTCAACGTCGTATCGTTACCCGGGTTAGCGGATTGGGGACGCTCCCGTGAGGAGCCCTGACCCGGTCCAGATCATCGTGCGAGCAGCCTTGGGAGGCACTAGCGTGAGCTCACAGCCCCTGAGCCGACGGCAGCGTCGTGAGGCTGAGCGCGCCGCAGAGGCCGCTCGCGCCCGGTCTGACGCCCCGGCCCAGAGGCAGGGTGGCGGCACGTCGGGGCACCGGCTTACGGAGGCCGAGGCCGCCAGCGTCCTGCTCGGCGGGCAGGGTGCTCCAGAACCGGGAGCGTACCGTAGGCGTGACCCCCAGTCCGCTTCCGGGACGGTCTCCCCGACAGCGACCACCCGGCAGGCGGGGGACGCAGCGCCTCCGCTGAGCCGTATGGAGCGAAGGCGGCAGGCGGCACCGCACCAATCGGTGCCGCCGACGAGCATCACGACACCAGAGGCCTCCGCCGCCGCCTCATCTGCGACGTCTGGCTCTTCCTCTTCTCCTCTTTCCACGCCCTCCGCCTCTGTGCCCCCCACGGCCTCCGTGGCACCTGCCGGGCCTGCTGGCCACGGCTCCGCTGCACCGCCCCGGGGCGTGCGCTCCCAGGAGCCGGGGCAGACCCGTCGCTCCCGGCGTCAGCGCCCGGGCCGGGACCAGGCACCGACGCCGTCGGCGCCCGTAGCCCGGGAGACGGCCGGGGAGGCAGCCCAGGAGCCCTTGTCCCGTGCTGCGGCTTCTGGCGGGTACTCTCCGTCTGGAGAGGCTGCCCCGGCGGCTCAGTCCGGGGGGCGGAGGCGTCTGCAAAGCTCCGAGGCCGTGCAGGTCCCACCTGACCCAGTCACTTCCCCCGCCGCACCATCGCGGTCCCGGGGTGCTGAGGTGCCCTCGCCCGCAGGGACCTGGCCTCCGTCCTCATCCGGAGCGGAGCCCGCCGCCCTGCACCAGTCGGGCCTGCCTGGCGTATCTGCTCCTGAGCGCAGCGTTGCCGAGCGCGATGTTCCCGAGCGTAGGCGGACACGGCGGTCCCAGCGGTCCGGGACCCGGGTCGCAGGTGTGGCGCCGTCTGCCCAGCCTGCTTCCAGGCAGGCGGTCCCAGAAGGCTCAGGGGGCAGGGGAGGGCGCTCCCGGGAGACAGGAGACCAGGCTCCCGATGAGGCCGTTGTCTCCTCGGTGCCCACCGTGACGCTGAGCACCGGCTCGCTGACTGGTACCCCTCCAGGTGCCGCTACAGTCCCGGCAGGGGCCGAGCTGCCCACACCGTTGCCGGTAGGCCTGCCCGGTGCCGCTGCGCAGCCTGTGGGGCAGCCGGTGCCTGCTGACATGCTGGCCGTGTCTGCACAGTCGGCCTCGCAGCCGACCTCGCGGTCGGCCTCGGCGCAGGTCGCGGAACCTGCCGGGTCCGGGAAGGATGCGAGACCGGCTCCGCGCGAGCTTCGCTTCTCCCCGGAGGTACGCGAGCGCCGCAGCGCTGACACCTTGCAGGTTCCGGAGGTGCGTCGGGTTCGGCGTGCTCGGCAGACGGGACGGGAGGCGTCCGCAGACGCGGACACTGCCCGCGACGAGGACGGTCCGGGGACGGAGGCCTCACAGTCCCCCCGGCCCTCGGCACGCCGCCGGGGCGCCGGTGTGGTGGGGCGCAGCGCGGTTCTCAGTGTCCTGGCCGTGGCGACGGTGGTTGCGCCCCTGAGTGGCTACCTGACCAACGCGGCACTGGCCTCGACCCGGTCCTCCTCCCAGCCGGATGACTCCTCCCAGGAGGCGACTGATCGCGCCTCCTCCGTGGCTGCCGCCGTCCTAGGATCGGACGCTGACTGGGACGAGGACACTGACGACCAGCTGTCCAACGTGCCTGACGCCGCCACACTGGCTCGTATCCGTGAGGCCTACCAGAACGCGGTCCAGACCTGCTCCTCTGAGACAGGTGCCTCAGGAGACACGGCTGCCTTCAACGCGACACCGGAGCTCTTCTACCCGATGCTGCCGGGCAGCTACGAGATCTCCTCAGTGTACGGCTACCGCATCCACCCCACCCTAGGCGTCCTGAAGCTGCACGCTGGGCAGGACATGGCCGCGCCGGTGGGCACGGCCATCTACGCCGCGGCTGAGGGGACGGTGACCACCGCAGGAATGGTGGACGGCACGGGTACGGTCACCATCAAGCATGAGATCGACGGCGAGGTCTGGTACACCAGCTACCTTCACATGTACGAGGACGGTATCTACGTCGAGGAGGGGGACACGGTCTCTGCGGGTGACCTGATTGCCGGGGTCGGTAACACGGGCCGGTCCTCGGGTGCGCACCTCCACTTCGAGGTGCGCACTGCTGACGACTACTCCGACGACTCCACTGTCGACCCCTGGGAGTGGCTTGAGAAGCACGGGGCTGTTGAGCTGACGACCGACTGCGCCTGACAGAGCCGGGCAGCGCCGGGCAGACGGGTAGAGGCGGGTCGGCCGCATGAGAGAGGGAGGGGACGACATGGCTACCAAGAGGGCTGTGAGCGGCCGCCCGCGAGTGATCCCCCACCGTGGTGGTAGCCGGGAGGTCCCGGAGAACACCTGGAGCGCGGTGGAGCACGTGAGGAGGCTGGGGCTGGAATGGATGGAGACGGACCTGCGTCTGAGCGCGGACGGCGTGCCTGTTCTCTGTCATGACGCGGATCTGCAGCGCCTGGCTGCCGACCCTCGCCAGGTCCGGGAGGTGATGTGGGCAGAGCTTGCCGACCTGGATGCCGGTGACGCTCGCGGGCTTGTCTGCCTGCCTGATCTCCTGGCTGCGCACCCGGACCTGCGTCTCAACATGGACCTCAAGGAGTCCGACGTCGTCCAGCCCGCTCTGCAGGCCGTGCGCGACGCCGACGCTCTGGACCGTGTCCGCTTCGCCTCCTTCTCCGCGCGGCGCCTGGCGGTGCTGCGACGTCAGGAGCCCAGGGCCACCACCTCGCTGGGAAGGGTCGACGTCGTCGGTCTCATGCTGCTGAGTGAGGCCTCGGTGCCGCTGCCGCACACCCGGTGGGGCTGGACCCGTGGTCGGGTGGACGCGGTCCAGGTACCTCTGACCTATCGGGGAGTGACTGTGGTGACTCCCCGCCTCGTTGCCGCAGCGCACAGGATGGGGCTGGAGGTGCATGTGTGGACCGTGGACCTCCCGGAGCAGATGCGTCGTCTGGCCAGGCTCAATGTGGACGCGATCATGACCGACGTGCCCACTTTGGCCCAGGAGGTCCTGGCCGAGAAGAGCAGGTGGAGGTGAGGGCAGGAAGTCCGAGGTGCCCCTGCCTCGGGGACGACAGCGCCCACGGTGGTGGTGTGGTGCCCCGGACAGGATTCGAACCTGCGGCCTTCTGCTCCGGAGGCAGACGCTCTATCCACTGAGCTACCGGGGCACGGCAGGAAACTGTACCAGGCTGTCCGCAGATCCGGAAAAGAGAGACGCGTCTCTGGCTGGTCACCTGAGGTCTCGCCAGACCTCAGCGGTCTCTGGCCTCTGTGGTCTCTGGCCTCTGTCGTGGTGCCCTGTGGCTGCATGCGGCTGTCAGGCCTGCCCGGAGAGCGTCAGGGAGACCAGGGCCAGGTTGAGCGCGACGATAAGCGCCGCTGCGGCCCTGGCCGACCAGCGCAGTGGCGCGCTGTCACGCCACTGGCCCATGACCCGTGCCGAGCCGGTCAGCCGCATGAGCGGGACCACGGCCAGGGGAATCCCGAAGGAGAGCACCACCTGGCTGAGCACCAGCGCCCAGGTCGGCTCGGCACCGACTGCGATGATGACCAGGGCGGGGACAAGCGTGACTCCTCGGCGCAGCAGCAGGGGGACTCGTGTGTGCAGCAGCCCCGCCATGATCTCTGAGCCCGCGTAGGCCCCTACCGAGGTCGAGGCCAGACCCGAGGCCAGCAGTCCGATGGCGAAGACCGTCCCGACCGCGGGTCCTAGGCTTGCGGTGATGGCTGCGTGCGCCCCCTCGATAGTGTCTGTGCCTCGCGCACCGGCCAGTGCGGAGGCAGCCAGGAGCAGCAGCGCGATGTTGACGGCGCCGGCCACGATCAGGGCCCAGACCACGTCCACCCGGGTAGCGTGAAGGAGACGTGAGGTGCTCCCGGGGCCCGTGGTCGCGGTTGGCGCAGTACACGCGGCATACACGGTCTTGCCGGGGCCTGGGTGCTCCTGCGGCGCACCCGACGTGCTCGTGGCGCCGACGGCCTGCGACGCCTCTCCGGCTGCCGACAGCTCATGGTTGTGGTCACGCACCAGGGAGGAGTGCAGGTATATGGCGTGAGGCATGACGGTGGCCCCCAGCATGGAGGCTGCTACCAGGAGGCTGCCGGTCCCCTCCAGGCGGGGCACAAGACCGGCGAGGGTGCCGCCCCAGTCGGGGGGAGCCACGACGAGGCCGCCGAGGAACCCGATGGTCACCACGATCAGCAGCGTCACGACGACACCCTCGAAGGTCCGCTGGCTGCGCCGCTCCTGGAGGGCGAGCAGCGCCATTGAGGCTACTCCTACGATGAGTCCACCGGTCAGCAGGGGGAGCCCGAGCAGCAGGTTCAAGGCGATGGCGCCCCCGATGACCTCGGCCAGGTCGGTAGCGGCGGCGACCAGCTCGGCCTGTGCCCAGTAGGCCAGGCGTGCGGGGCGGCCCAGGCGCTCTCCCAGGACCTGGGGCAGTGAGCGTCCGGTGACGATCCCCAGCTTGGCGGACTGGTACTGGATGAGCACAGCCATGGCGTTGGCAGCCACGAGCACCCACACCAGGAGGTAGCCGTAACGGGCTCCGGCGGTGATGTTTGCCGCGACGTTTCCAGGGTCCACGTACGCCACGGCCGCGACGAAGGCAGGCCCCAGGAGGGCCAGCAGCCGGTGCCGCGGGGGTCGCGGGTGGGAGGCAGCGTGACGTGCCGCGATCTGCGCAACGGGGTCGTCGAGCGGGGCACCTGTCGTGGCCCCGTGCTCCGGGCGGGTGCGGGTAGGTGCGCTGGCGCCGTCGAGGGGTGGTGGGGTGGCAGAAGGCGGGGCGGTACCAGGGTTGCTGCTCATAGGACCTCGTGGAGCGGGCTTGGGACAAGAAAACTTCGGACAGCCGAAATCTTAGTCCGTCCGTGGCGTTCGGTCGACTCCGGCCGACGGGTTGGGCCAGCTCCTGCCGAGCCCTGTCGCGGGGTGAGGTGCGACCGACTGCCTGTACGCTTGCGCGCGTGACCCCTGAAGAGCTCGCAGCAGCAGTCCGTACCGTCCTGACGCAGGCCGTCGCCGACGGCTCCCTGAGCCTGCCTGAGGACGAGGTCCCCCAGCCGCGCGTCGAGCGACCCCGCAGCCGGGACCACGGGGACTGGTCCACCAACGTGGCCATGCAGCTGGCCAAGAAGGCGAGGACCACTCCCCGCGCGCTGGCCGAGCTGCTGGCAGGCCGGCTCGCTGACGTCGCGGGCGTGGCCCGCGTGGAGGTCGCGGGACCGGGGTTCCTCAATATTCGCCTGGACGCCGCCAGCGCCGGCGTCCTGGCTCGTACGATCGTGGAGGCCGGGTCCGCCTACGGCCGCAACGAGACCCTGGCAAGCCAGCACGTCAACCTGGAGTACGTCTCAGCCAACCCGACTGGCCCTGTCCATCTGGGCGGGGCACGCTGGGCCGCCGTCGGGGACTCCCTGGCCCGCGTCCTGGCCGCGTGCGGCGCCACCGTGACCCGTGAGTACTACTTCAACGACCATGGCGCCCAGATCGACCGCTTCGCCGAGTCCCTACTGGCCTGCGCCAGGGGGCAGGAGATTCCCGAGGATGGCTACGGTGGCTCCTATGTCGGCGAGATCGCCGCCCAGGTGGTGCGCGCCGAGGTGGCTGAGGGACGTCCTGACCCTGCGACCCTGCCTGACGGGGAGGCGGCCGAGGTGTTCCGCTCCCGCGGCGTGGCGCTGATGTTTGACTCTATCAAGGCCGAGCTCCACGCCTTCCGCAGCGATTTCGACGTCTTCTTCCACGAGGACTCTCTCCACACCTCAGGTGCAGTGGATCGTGCCATCGGTCGGCTGCGTGAGCGCGGCGTCATTGAGGACCGTGACGGCGCCACCTGGCTGCGCACCACCGACTTCGGCGACGACAAGGACCGGGTGCTCATCAAGTCCAACGGCCAGCCCGCCTACTTTGCCGCGGACGTGGCCTACTACCTGGACAAGCGTGCACGTGGGGCCGACTGCTGCATCTTCCTCCTCGGCGCGGACCACCACGGCTACGTCGGGCGCATGATGGCCATGTGCGCTGCCTACGGGGACGAGGCAGGCACCAACATGCAGATCCTCATCGGCCAGATGGTCAACCTGGTCAGGAACGGCCAGCCGGTGCGCATGTCCAAGCGGGCGGGCACTATCGTCACCCTGGAGGACCTGGTCGAGGCTGTGGGTGTGGACGCCGCTCGCTATGCGCTGGCCCGGTCCTCCATGGACTCCATGATCGACATCGACCTGGACCTGCTGGCCTCCTCCTCCTCAGACAACCCGGTCTACTACGTCCAGTACGCCCACGCCCGGACCCGCAGCGTGGCTCGCAACGCCGCCGAGCACGGGGTGAGCCGGGAGGCGGGCTTCGACCCGGCCGCGCTGGGCACCCGGGCTGACGCCGACCTGCTGGGTGTCCTGGCCCAGTACCCGGCCACCGTGGTCCAGGCGGCCTCCCTGCGCGAGCAGCACCGGGTGGCCCGGTACCTGGAGTCCCTGGCGGCTGCCTACCACGCCTGGTACGGGGCCACGCGCGTGACCCCTCGCGGGCAGGACCCGGTGGACTCCGGGCACGTCGCCCGCCTGTGGCTCAACGACGCCGTCACCCAGGTGCTGGCTAACGGGCTGGAGCTGCTGGGGGTCAGTGCCCCGGAGCGCATGTAGGGCCGACCGAGGCTGTGACGTCGGCCGCCTCCTCGGCCCCGGTGCGCCACCGTCAAGCCCGGTGGTCCCTGTCCCTGCTCGTCCGTCCCCGCTCGTAGCCGCTCAACGGCCCCAAGGAGTCTTGATGTCCTCTGCCTGCGCCCCGTTTCCTGCCGTCCCCGCCTCCTCCCAGGTCCCCGTCGGCGAGGCCCCCCTGGGCGCGCTGGTGTGTCCCGAGCCGCAGGAGCGTCCCGACCTGTGGCCAACCACGGCGCAGCGCACCTCCGTGGGTGAGCTGGCCCTGGGTGGTCTGCGAGTCAGTGAGATCCTGGACCAGGCTCCCTCTCCGGTCTTCGTCCTGGATCGCTGTGACCTGCGTGGTCGTGCTGCTACCTGGAGTGCTGCCATGGCCGAGGAGTTCTGGCCCGGCTACGGCATGTCCGGAGGGGAGGCGTTCTACGCGGCCAAGGCCTTCCTCAGCACTGGGGTGGGGCGTGTCTTCCTGGAGGAGGGGATGGGCATCGACACCGCCTCGCGCGGTGAGCTGGCGGTGGGTCTGGACGCCCTGCGGGCGGTCGAGGGGGACGGGTCCGTGACGGCGGCACGGCGGCTGGGCCTGCACGGCAACGGCAAGACGCAGGAGGAGGTCTCCGCCGCCGTCTACCACCGCGTGGGGCACCTGGTCATCGACTCGCCTGAGGAGGTCGGCTACGCCGTCGCTGCGGTGCGTCACTGGCGGGAGAGCGGGCACTACGGCCCCCGGGAGCGGGGCGGGGTCATGGTGCGTCTGACCACAGGCATCCACGCCGGAGGCCACGACTACGTCTCCACAGCCCACGAGGACCAGAAGTTCGGCCTGTCCGTGTCAAGCGGTGAGGCGCTCCGGGTGGTAGAGGCGGTCGCAGCAACCGAGGAGCTGGAGCTGGTCGGCCTGCACTCCCACATCGGGTCCCAGATCATGGACCTGGCCGGCTTCAGGCAGGCGGTCGCCGTGGTCCTGCGCCTGCGTCATGAGGTCGCCGCCAGCACCGGGGTGCTGTGCCCCGAGGTTGACCTGGGCGGCGGCTACGGTATCGCCTACACCGGTAACGACCCCGTGGCGCCCTCGCCCGCTGTCGTGGCCAGGACGCTGGCCCAGGCCGTGCGCCAGACCTGTGCCGAGATGGGCGACTCCATCCCTCGGGTCTCGGTTGAGCCGGGCCGCAGCGTCATCGGCCCTGCCATGGTCACCCTCTACACGGTGACCGGGACCAAGCGTGTCGAGCTGGAAGCGGGTACCAGTCGGCTCTACGTGAGCGTGGACGGGGGCATGAGCGACAACATCCGGCCCGCGCTGTACGGCTCGGCTTATACCGCGCTGCTGGCCAGTCGGCTGCCGGAGCCAGGGGCAGGGCTGGTGCGTTCCCGCGTCGTGGGCAAGCACTGCGAGAGCGGTGACGTGGTGGTGCGTGACGTGGACCTTCCGGCCGACATCAGGGTCGGGGACGTGCTGGCGGTGCCTGCGACCGGGGCCTACGGCCGTTCCATGGCTAGCAGCTACAACCTGTTCACCCGTCCGGGCGTCGCCTGGGTGGAGGGAGGCCGTCAGGGCTGGGTGCTGCGCCCTGAGACGCTGGAGGACCTGCGTGGGCTGGAGGGGGACCTGTAGAGGACCCGCAAGAAAGCGGGGCAGTCTGGACCTGGTGTCGCCCCTGTATTGTCTGGGGATACTCTGAAAATAGAGTGACCGACCTAGAGGTCCTTTATTGTATGGTTTCTAAATAGGGTTGGCCGGGTAGGCTGCTGCAGAGTCCCCGGTGCGCGGAGACTGTTGTCTGCGGTGGCGCCAAGGCTGGTCGACACTCCTGCTGGGACTGGTTTTGCGCCGAGGGCCGTCGGAACGGGAATGGTCTCTCCAGTCGCTGACGATTTCCTGTGAGTATCTAAACTCTTCCTGAATCAACAGAAAAAGGCGGACGCGGTCGCTCCTTGTGACAAGGTGGTTACAATCATTGCGGACATGTCGCGGACGGTGCGCCAGCGGGCGTGCTGCGCTCCTGCGATGAGTGGAGAAGTGACTCCCTCCGTCCTGTGTCCTCAACCCTTTGAACTCGGAGACCTTATGAACACAGTGTCAACGGGCATCGCGTCTCGCCGTGCCCTCGCAGGAGGAGCGGTTGCCGTGCTGGTTGCCGCTCTCGCCCTGGCCCTGGCCGTGGTCACCCCACTGGCCTCCTCCGCTCAGGCCGAGGAGAGCACGGGGATCACCGTCAGCAACATGAGCCTGACCCGCGTCAACGGCAACAACGAGCCGCAGGAGGGAGCGCTGCTCTACTACGACAACGCCCGCCTGACCTTCGACTGGGACGCCTCGGGCGCGGACCTCCAGCCCGGCGACTCCTTCACGATCGACCTGGGAACCTACTTCGAGAACCTTCAGCGGTCTGAGTCACTGCCCATGTCGGTCAGCCACGACGGTGCCGACGTGGAGGTCGGTACCTGCGAGCTTACGACCAAGACCATCGTGTGCACCTTCTCCGAGCAGGTCACCCAGCTACGCTCCGCAGGATTCCACGGGTTCAGGGGCCAGGGGACCGCTCTGCTGGCGATCACGGAGACGACCACCTCGGCGACGGCCGACATCACCGCCAACGGCACCGCCTCGGTGGACCTGCCTGGCGGGGGAGGCATCGGGACCGGCCCGGGCTACGGCGACTGGGAGATCGACAAGTGGGCCTCCAGCTTCTACAACGACTACTCCGAGCTGACCTGGGGGGTCAATTTCGGTTCCAACTACGTGGCTGACCAGCTGGGCCTGACCCTGGACGGGCAGACGCGCCAGACCGTGACCTTCACCGATGAACTTGGTGCCGGCTCCACCTTCTCCACCGACATGAGCCGCTGGACCCTGGCGCTGAAGTACCTCAAGAACGACTCTGCCGGAGGCGGTGGCTCGGTGCTCACGCGCGCGGACGGTACTGACGACAGCACGCAGCGCGGGGACTTCGACATGGACGTGTCCCTGTCCTCCGACGGTCGTACCGCCACGATCTCGATCACCGGCCCCTTCGAGGCTGACGCCGACTACGCCATGGAGTACCCGGTCTCCTTCGACGGCGGCCAGGCGACCCAGGGGGTCTCCTACACCAACTCCGTGCTCCTGGACGGCACCGCTGCCGGTGACACCGAGACACGCTCCTACGTCCAGTACTTTGACATCTCCGTCGAGATGGAGCGGGGCTTCGGCGCCTTTAACATCACCAAGACGATCGAGGGCGACGTCCCGTTCACTGCTGAGGGCTCCATCTTCGTGGTGGACGTCGCCTACGAGCTCCCGGCCCCGGCCAGCTCCTACTCCGGGTGGAGCGCTCCCGAGGGCGACGCCCCCTCCGGCGAGGAGCGTTCAGGGACCACGTCGATGACGGTGACAGTCGGGGAAAGAACCCAGTTTGACGGGACCTTCCCGGCAGGGACCACCGTTACCCTGAGCGAGCACACCTCCGATGCCACCACTGATCACGCTGGCTACACCTGGGCCGCGCCCGTGTTCGTGGTGGAGGGGGAGGAGACGGACACCTTCACTATCGGTGACCAGGTCTCTACCAGCGTCTCGCTGATTAACACTGTGGTGTCCCAGGAGGACTCCTCCACGATTACCCCGGCACCGGCTGACGACGGGGCCCAGCCGCATCCAGAAGCCAGTGCCACCTCCGAGGGCTCCGAGCCTCCGGCGGGCGGCGGTGAGGACGGTGAGGGCCACAACGCCACCGCAGAGGCTGACCCGGCGCCCGCCACACAGGCGGCGCCCCCCTCCGGGGGAGGCCAGAGCCTGGCCCGTACTGGTGCGAACGTAGCCGCGTTCCTGGCTCTTATCGGAGCGAGTATCGGTGGCGGAACCCTGCTGCTGGCACGTCGGCGGCGGTCCTGAGACCAGGACGCCTTCCCTGGTCTGACCTAGGCGACGGGCCTGGACAGGCGGCCCCCGGCAGCGAGACCTCGCTGCCGGGGGCCGCCTTCGTGCGTCAGCGGGTCCTTCCGCCCGGGGCTTTCCTGCGGGACCTGGACCTGGCACGGTGAGCCTGTTCTGCGGCCGACAGCACGTCCTGGACGGGTGAGTCGGCTGCCTGACTGGTGCTCACCAGGCCCTCACGCGCCTATGCTGTGCCGGGCGGAGCTCGTGGAACCGCGCTCCGCCCGGTGCGGGTCATGGCTGCTGCAAGCCGCTGCGACCACCGTGGCTGCCGTGGCGGCACGGAAGCACGACAAGGCAAGACGACACGACAAGGCAGGATGGCAGAGGTGGAACAGGTGACCTCCCAGGCAGGGCGCACTCTCACTGTTGGTGTCCTGGGAGCCGGCACCGTGGGGACACAGGTGATCCGGCTCCTGGCTGAGCAGGCTGACGACTTCACGGTCCGCTCCGGTGCGCGGCTGGAGGTGACAGGCGTGGCCGTGCGTGACACGCGAGCCCGACGTGATCCCGCGGTCCCTCGCGACCTGCTCACTGACGACGCCACTGCCGTGGCAACCAGCAACGACATCGTCATCGAGCTCATCGGCGGTATCGAGCCTGCCCGCACCCTCATCCTGGCCGCCCTCAAGTCCGGGGCCAGCGTCATCACTGGTAACAAGGCGCTTATCGCTGCACACGGCCCGCAGCTCTACGCGGCCGCGGCGGCTGCGGGCACCGACTTCTACTACGAGGCTGCTGTCGCCGGTGCTGTCCCTGTGGTCTACGCGCTGCGCGAGTCCATGGCGGGGGACCGGGTGACCAGCGTGCTCGGCATCGTCAACGGCACCACCAACTACATCCTGGACGAGATGACCACCAAGGGTCTCTCCTTTGCCGACGCCCTGGCCACGGCCCAGGAGCTGGGCTACGCCGAGGCGGACCCGACGGCTGACGTCGACGGCCTGGACGCGGCTGCCAAGTGCGCCATCATCGCCTCCCTGGCCTTCCACACCCGGGTGGGCCTGGACGACGTCACCGTCGAGGGGATCCGGGACATCACCGCCGAGGACATCCGAGAGGCCCATGCCTCGGGCTGTGAGGTCAAGCTCCTGGCGGTCGCCCAGCGCCTGGGGCCGGGTGCCGGGAGCGGCAGCCAGGGCGTCAGCACTACCGGGGATACTGGCGGTACCTCTGGTATCTCTGTGCGCGTCCATCCCGCCCTCGTGCCGACCGACCACCCCCTGGCCAGTGTCCACGGGGCCTTCAACGCGGTCCTGGTGGAGGCTGAGAGCGCTGGCCGTCTCATGTTCTACGGGCAGGGCGCCGGCGGCGCGCCGACGGCCTCAGCGGTCCTGTCCGACGTCGTCGCCGCGGCCGCGCACCGGGTCTACGGCGGCCAGGCGCCGCGCGAGTCCAGCTACGCGGCGCTGCCGGTCCTGGGGCCGGAGGCGGCCGTCACCCGCTACCAGGTCCAGCTGCTCGTCGACGACGCTCCTGGCTCGCTCGCCGTCATGGCCAGCGTCTTTGCCGACAACGGCGTCTCCATCAACTCTGTGCGCCAGAGCGCCTACGTGGGGCAGGAGCGCGCCGTGGTCACGATCGTCACCCACCCGGCTGCCGTGCGGTACCTGGATGCCGCTGTTGATGGGCTCAGGCGCTGCGACCGTGTGGTAGAGGTCGTCTCCGTGCGACGTGTCGAGGGTGACTGAGGTGCGTCTGGCCCACGAGCGTGCCGCCGTGCGTGTCCCGGCGACGACGGCGAACATGGGGCCGGGCTTTGACTCCTTCGGCATGGCCTTCACCTACTACGACGAGGTCGAGGTCCGCGCCGTCACCGGTGCGACCCGCGTGCGTGTGGAGGGCGTGGGGGCGGGCAGTGTGCCTGAGGGGGACGACAACCTGGTGGTGCGCGCCCTGCGCGCGGGCCTGGACGCGGCTGGCGCTGCGCAGGCAGGGTTCGAGATGCGCTGCGTCAATCGGATCCCCCACGGAGGCGGCATGGGCTCCTCGGCCAGTGCCGTGGTAGCGGGGCTCGTGCTGGCCCGCGGCCTGCTCTCCGACCCCCGGGCGCTTGATGACAGCGCTGTCTTCTCCCTGGCCACCGAGTTCGAGGGGCACCCCGACAACGTGGCCCCTGCGGTCTTCGGCGGAGCAACGGTCGCCTGGACGCAGGAGGACGGAGCCCCGCGTGCGGCGCCGATGCCCGTGGACGCCTCGCTGCCGGTGAGCCTGGTGGTTCCGCCCTTGGCCACGCGCCTGTCCACTCGGCAGGCCCGCAAGGTGCTGCCGGAGTTCGTGCCCCGGGCTGACGCCCTGTTCAACACCTCCCGGGCGGCGGTGCTCATGCTGGCCCTGGCGGGGCGTCCGGACCTGCTGCTGGCGGGAACCGAGGACCGGCTCCACCAGGAGTACCGCCGCAGCGTGCTGCCTTCTTCCATGGAGGTCATGGACTCCCTGAGGCAGCAGGGCTACCCGGCGGTCATCTCTGGGGCGGGGCCTACCGTCCTGGTGCTGTCCCGCCTGGAAGGGGACGCGCGTGCCGCTCTTGAGCGGCAGGGCTGGACCCTGCTCACCCCCGGCATCGACATGGAGGGGGCCAGGCTGGTCTAGGGGTCGTCCTGCGCTGCCTCTGCGGCGTAACAGGTAGGAGACCTGGCGTGTGAGGAACGTCCTCAGTCCTAGTGGTTGATTGTTAAACTAGAAGACTCCTATGCTCCACTCCGGATCTTGAGGGAGAGGAGCCCTTATGCAGTTCGGTGTCTTCACCGTCGGCGACATCGTCACCGACCCTGCGACCGGGCAGGCGCCCAGCGAGCACCAGCGCATTAGGAACACCGTGGAGATGGCGGTGGCCAGCGAGCAGCTGGGCCTGGACTTCTTCGGGACCGGGGAGCACCACAACCCGCCCTTCGTCCCCTCCAGCCCCGTGGCCCTCCTGGCCCACGTCGCCGCCCGGACCCAGCGGCTTCTGCTGACCACCTCCACGACGCTCATCACCACCAACGACCCGGTACGTATCGCCGAGGAGTACGCCTACCTCCAGCACCTGGCCGACGGGCGTGTGGACCTGATGATGGGGCGGGGCAACACCGGGCCCGTCTACCCGTGGTTCGGCCAGGACATCCGCAAGGGCATCTCCCTGGCGGTGGAGCACTACGACCTCCTGCGCCAGCTGTGGCGCGAGACCAACGTGGACTGGGAGGGGGAGTTCCGCACGCCCCTGACGGACTTCACCTCCATGCCACGCCCGCTCGACGGCGTACCGCCGTTTGTCTGGCACGCCTCGATCCGCTCGCCGCAGATCGCCGAGCAGGCCGCCTACTACGGAGACGGCTTTCTGCACAACAACATCTTCTGGCCCATCGACCACGTCAGGAAGATGGTCGAGCTCTACCGTGAGCGCTTCGCCCACTACGGTCACGGCACCCCCGAGCAGGCGGTCGTGGGGCTGGGTGGGCAGCTCTTCGTGGCCGAGACCCGGACCAAGGCGGTGGAACGCTTCGAGCCCTACTTCCGCAACAGCTACGTGTACCAGGGGGCCGACCTGGAGGAGATGGTCCGGCACACGCCGCTGGCCGTGGGTACCGCGCAGCAGGTGGTGGACAAGTACCTGACCTACCGTGACCAGGTCGGTGACTACCAGCGCCAGGCCTTCATCATCGACATGGGAGGTATGCCCCATGCCGAGGTCATGCGGCAGCTGGAGGTCCTGGGGACCACGGTTGTCCCGGCTCTCAGGGCCGAGCTGGAGGGCTCCCGGCCCGCAGGTGTCCCGGAGGCTCCGCTGCACCCGCGCCACCGGGCGCTCCTGGAGGGCGGCGAGCCCCCGGCGGAGGAGCCCTTTGCCCTGGTCGGCGACTTCGACCCGCTGACCGGCCGAAAGGTGAGGATCTGACGTGGGTAGGGATCGCAGACGTGGATAGCGTGGCTGATGACGCCTACGACCGCGCCCAGATGGGACGCCTGATCAGGCTCGTGGCTGTTAACGCAGGCCTGGGGGCGCCGTCGACCTCGGCGGTGCTGGCTGAGCGGCTCACTGAGGCCTCTGTTCACCGACCTCAAGGCCCAGCCGGTGACGCTGTCGGTCTTCGCTGCCAGCGAGGACTTCGGGGCGTCCTGGGGGCGCAGGCCGCTTCTGAGCACCGCGAGGTACCACTGGGGGACAGGGGCGAGCGTGCCAGCGCGCAGATGGCCCGGCGCCTGCTGGCGCTGCTGGTACTTCTGCCAGGGCAGTGGCTGGCCGGACCGTGGGGCTGGCCCGGTGGTCGGCTGGACGGCTGCTTGCGGTCTACGGGATCGTGAGGGACGCCTGGTGTCGTCGGCGCGGAGCGCTCCCGCCACCAGGAGATGATCTACATTACGATGTATTCTGTGGTGCGGCGCGGTAGTGTGTACCTGCCCACGGTGGCGAGGCGCAGTGGCCCTACGGTGCCGTGCTGCTATGATGCGGCTGTCGGCCGCTCGGACTGCACCGTGCCGTCGGCTGCACGACCCCTGTTCATGAGGCACTGCCTCAGGAGGAAACCGGGCGTGCGGGCTCTCTCCGTGGATGTCTGAGGAGAGGCCGTAGGTGAACGCCTCCCCGCGTCGCTCCATCACACCGTAAGGACACTCGTGACCGAGACCTCGACCGCCCAGCCCTCGCTTTCCACGATGCGACTGGCTGAGCTTCAACAGCTTGCTGGCCAGATGGGCCTCAAGGGCATCTCTCGTATGCGCAAGAGTGAGCTTGTCGCTGCCATCCGTGAGGTAGACGGCTCCCTCGACCCCGCAGACGCTCCTCCTGCTCGGCGCGGGTCCCGGCGGGCCGCCGACAGGCCTGCTGCCGCGGCGGCAGAACCCGGCCCTGCGCAGGACCCTGGTACTCCAGAGCCCCAGGGTGCGGCTGAGGGTGACCAGGCGCAGGCCCCCAGGGGCACGCGCTCACGACGTCGTCGTGCGTCTTCCGCCTCCCAGGCTGGTGGGGCGACCTCCTCGGAGGCCGCCCCGGCCCTCGACCTGGGGCTTGACGCGCCAGGCGGGCCTGGTGCCGACACCCCTGACACCGACTCCGGTGTCGGTGCTGAGGGCAGCGCCAGCACGCAGGAGGTCGCTCCTGGTCGTCCCGAGCGGGGCGGACGCCCTGGGCGAGGGGGCCGGGACTCGGTCGACAGGCGGGAGAAGGCGCCTGTCGGTGACGACGGCGACGGCTCGTCGGAGTCTGCCGGGTGGGAGCCCCGCTCACGTGAGTCCCGGCGAGGCCGGCGTCGGGTCCAGGCTGCTGCGGGCTCGCCCGAGATCGCCCAGCGCACTGAGCTCTCTGGCGGCGAGGCCCGTGACCCCGAGGGCCACCGTGACGCCAAGGCCGCGCTGATGCGGGACCTGGCTGACGCCACGGGTACCTCCGTGGTCGACTCCGACCGTGGTCGGCGCTCCCGTGAGGAGGGCGGGGACGGTTATGACGAGGACCGGGGGGGACGGCGCCGTCGTGGCCGCAAGCGCGGCCGGGACCGGGACGGCCGCGACAGCCGCGACGGCGGTGAGGGGACCGGGCGCCAGGCCAGGACCCAGCCCCGGGAGGAGGAGGTCCTCCTGCCCGTGGCAGGCATCCTGGATGTCACCGACAACCAGCACGCCTACCTGCGGACCTCGGGCTACCTGTCCGGGCCCAAGGACGTCTACGTCCCTGGCCACCTCATCAAGGACAGCGGCCTGCGCGCTGGGGACGCCGTGACCGGGTGGGTACGTGAGGGAGGGGAGACCTCTGGCTTCGCGTCCGGCGGGCGGGGTAACCGCCGCCAGGGTCGTGCGGGTCGTGTCAAGTACAACCCGCTGGTGAGCGTGGACACCGTCAACGGTATGGACTCCGAGCGCTCCAAGCGGCGCCCTGACTTCTCCAAGCTCACCCCGCTCTACCCCCAGGAGCAGCTGCGCCTGGAGACCACGCCGAAGGCGCTGACCCCGCGCGTCATCGACCTGGTCTCACCGATCGGCAAGGGCCAGCGCGGCCTCATCGTCTCCCCGCCCAAGGCAGGCAAGACCATCGTCCTCCAGCAGATCGCCAACGCGATCAGCGTCAACAACCCGGAGGCCCACCTCATGGTCGTCCTGGTGGACGAGCGTCCGGAGGAGGTCACCGACATGCAGCGTACGGTCAAGGGCGAGGTCATCGCCTCTACCTTCGACCGCCCGGCGTCAGACCACACGACCGTGGCTGAGCTGGCTATCGAGCGGGCCAAGCGTCTGGTTGAGCTGGGCCAGGACGTTGTCGTGCTCCTGGACTCCATCACCCGCCTGGGCCGGGCCTACAACCTGGCCGCTCCCGCCTCGGGGCGGATTCTCTCCGGTGGCGTGGACGCCTCCGCCCTCTACCCGCCCAAGCGCTTCTTCGGTGCTGCCCGCAACATTGAGAACGGCGGGTCCCTGACCATCCTGGCGACAGCCCTGGTAGATACCGGCTCCAGGATGGACGAGGTCATCTTTGAGGAGTTCAAGGGCACGGGCAACATGGAGCTGCGCCTGTCCCGCCAGCTGGCGGAGAAGCGGATCTTTCCGGCCGTGGACGTGGCTGCCTCCTCCACCCGCCGCGAGGAGCTGCTCATCGATCCCGCCCAGCTCAAGATCATGTGGAGGCTGCGTCGGCTGTTCACCGGGCTGGAGCAGCAGCAGGCCCTGGAGCTGGTGCTGTCCAAGCTCAAGGACACCCAGTCCAACGCCGAGTTCCTCATGGTCATCTCCAAGACGACACCGAGCGGCACCTCGCTGGCCGACGCCGACGCTGACGCAGACTGACTCCGCTCTTGACTCCACTCTGCCCTGGGACCCCCTGCGGCTGCCGCGAGGCGTCGGTTTGGGCACTGGGGCCTCGACGTGCCCGCACGAGGCCCTCTTCGCGACGTCCCGTCGTGGTCGTCGCGGAGGGGGCCTCCTGCGCTGTGTGTGCGTTGTGCTGCTGGAAGCAGGCAGCCCACGGCTGACCGTCCCTAAGGTGTGGTGCCCGTTCTCACTTTCTGCCACGGGCCCGCGCATTGCCTCGCCTCACGCGTGGTGGCACAATTACCGCGGCCTCCGGTTCACCCGCGTGTCCACGTGGGACCCGGGACCCTCTGAGAGCTTGAGGAGACGCTATGAAGCAGGGGATCCACCCCGACTACGTGGCCACCACCGTCACGTGCACCTGCGGCAACACCTTTGAGACTCGTTCCACTGTCACCAGCGGAGAGATCCGTGTGGACGTGTGCTCGGCCTGCCACCCCTTCTACACCGGTAAGCAGAAGATCCTGGACACCGGTGGCCGTGTGGCCCGTTTCGAGGCCCGTTACGGCAAGCGCAAGAAGTAGCTGACTGGCACGACGCCGACGGAGGCTCCGGTGGGCCGCCGTCGGCGTCGTGCGTTGCTACTGGCCCCTCCCGTGCTGCGGCTGTAAGCCGCCATCGTGGCTCAGCGCTCCCGGGTCAGGGCACGGGACGGCGGGACCCAGAGATCGCACGCCCAGAAGCACCCTGGAGGACCTATGAGCGACGACTTTACCCCGGTTCTGCCCCTGCTGGAGGAGTACGCCGCGATCGAGGCCGAGATGGCCCTGGCGGCGTCAGATCCGGGCGCCATGAGGCGGCTGGGACGCCGCTACGCCGAGCTGGGCCGGGTGGTGGCTGCCTACCGGGCCTGGGAGCGGGCCAGCGCGGATCTCGCCGACGCCGTTGAGCTGGCTGCCGAGGACGCGGACTTCGCCGCCGAGGTCCCCTCCCTGAAGGAGGCTTGTGACGCCGCCGCCAGCCGCCTGCGCGAGGTCATGGCTCCCCGTGACCCTGACGACGCCCGCGACGTCATCATCGAGGTCAAGGCGGGTGAGGGCGGTGAGGAGTCGGCTCTCTTCGCCTCCGACCTGGCCCGCATGTACACCCGTTACGCCGAGCGCCAGGGCTGGGCCGTGGAGGTCATGAGTGCCACGGAGTCTGACCTGGGCGGTTACAAGGACCTTCGTCTGGCGGTCAAGTCCCGGGGCGCGGTGGAGCCGGCACAGGGGGTGTGGGCGCACCTGAAGTACGAGGGCGGTGTCCACCGCGTTCAGCGCGTGCCCGTCACCGAGTCCCAGGGACGTATCCACACCTCCGCCGCCGGGGTGCTGGTCATGCCTGAGGCCGACGACCCCGGTGAGCTGGAGATCGACCCGGCCGACCTTCGCATCGACGTCTTCCGCTCCTCCGGCCCGGGCGGGCAGTCGGTCAACACCACCGACTCCGCGGTGCGCCTCACCCACCTGCCCACCGGCATCGTGGTGTCCATGCAGAACGAGAAGTCCCAGCTGCAGAACAAGGAAGCGGCCATGCGTGTCCTGCGTGCCCGCCTGCTGGCCGAGCGGGCTGCTGCGGCCGAGGCCGAGGCCAGTGCCGCCCGGCGCTCCCAGGTGCGCACCGTGGACCGCAGCGAGCGCATCCGCACCTACAACTTCCCCGAGAACCGGATCGCCGACCACCGCACCGGCTACAAGGCCTACAACCTTGACGCGGTGCTCGACGGCGACCTGGGACCCGTCATCGCATCCGCGCTCGCCGTCGACGAGGCCGCCCGGTTGGCTGCTGCCGACGAGTAGTGAGGGTTGTGGTACCTCGCACGAGGAAAGGGGCCGGGATGCCTGCCCTCAGGCCCCTCGGGATCTCACGGGGGCACGACCATGAGCGTGCTTGACCGCTACGCGCTGCGCCGAGCTGTGCGTGAGGCGGGGGGCAGGCTAGCGCGCGCCGGAGTGGCCTCGCCCGCAACGGATGCCCGGCTCATCGCCGAGCACCTCCTGGGCCGTCCGCTCGCGCTGGCCGAGGGTGCCGGTGACGGCTTCGTGGAGCGCTACGCGGTGCTGGTCGAGCGTCGCGCCGCCCGGGAGCCGCTCCAGCACGTCCTGGGCGTCATGTGGTTCTGCGGCCTGGAGCTGGTCAGCCGTCCCGGCGTGTTCATCGTGCGCCCTGAGACGGAGGTGGTCGTGGCTGCCGCGATCGACGCCCTGCGGGCACCGTCCCGGGGGATATCGGGGCCTGAGGCCGAGGCCGACGGCTTGGGGGTGGGCGACGGGCTCCCGCGGGCTGACAGTCCCCCAGCGGCTGGCAGGTCCCAGACGGGATCCTCGGTGACGCCCCTCCCGACGGTCTCGCCAGCCGCACCGCTGGTGGTTGACCTGTGCACCGGATCCGGGGCGGTTGCCGCCGCCGTGGCCACGGAGGTACCCAGGGCCCGGGTGGTTGCCGTCGAGCTGGAGGCGGCTGCCGTGGAGCTGGCGCGCGAGAACTGCGAACGGCTCGTCCCGGGCCGGATCACGGTGGTCCACGCCGACGCAACTGACCCCGCCACGCTGTCCAGGCTGGACGGGAGGGTGGACGTGGTGGTGGCCAACCCGCCCTACGTGCCCGCTGGCGCGGTCGAGGACGTCGAGACCGGCAGGTATGAGCCGAGCACGGCCCTGTACGGTGGGGGAGACGACGGGTTGGCCGTACCGCGTGCCGTCATCGCCCGAGCCGAGGTGCTGCTGCGCGGGGGCGGGGTGCTGGTCATGGAGCACGACCCGGGCCAGTCGGCTGCGCTGTGTCAGGCGGCGCTGGGTGCGGGCTTTCGACAGGCAGCTACCGGCCAGGATCTCGCTGGCCGGGACCGCTACCTGCGGGCGGTGCGGTAGCGCCCGCAGGTAGCGAGCTGTCTGGGGTGTCAGGTGCCCACACGAGAGCAAGCGGTAGAGCTCTCCGGTACCCGGAAGCCGTGTTGGGGCCGTGTCGCGACGTCTGGCGGCACCTGCGATGGGGCGTTGACAGCCGAACGAGAGGCGATGCATACTGGAACCACATGGTTAGCACGTGACAACCATGGTGACTTCGCTCATCAACGGGGATGGCTATGACGACACACACCACACCGCCCGCTACCACCATGGACCAGGCCCATGCCAGGGCGGTCAGACGCAGACTCAACACCGTGACGATCGTCGTTACCTTTGGTGCGCTCGCCTTTGGCTACGACACGGGCGTCATCTCCGGCGCCCTGCCCTTCATGACCCTGCCGACCGACGCCGGCGGACTGGACCTCACGCCCACCACCGAGGGGCTGGTGACCTCCTCCCTCCTCCTGGGCGCAGCCTTCGGTGCGATCATCGGCGGGCGGCTGTCCGACCGTTACGGACGCCGCCACAACGTCCTCATGCTGGCCTTCGTGTTCTTTGTCGGGGCACTGGGGTGCGCCCTGGCGCCCACCGTGCCCGTCATGGTCGGGTGCCGCATGGTGCTGGGATTCGCCGTCGGCGGTGCCTCCGCAACGGTCCCCATGTTCATCGGTGAGCTCGCGCCCGCGTCCCGGCGCGGCCAGCTGGTCTCACGCAACGAGCTGATGATCGTCACCGGCCAGCTCATCGCCTACACCTCCAACGCGGTGATCGGCTTCGTCGCCGAGGGCGCCCACGCCTGGCGCATCATGCTCGGCCTGGCCACCGTGCCCGCCGTGGCGCTGTGGGTCGGCGTGCTCCTCGTTCCCGAGTCCCCCCGCTGGCTGGTCTCCCAGGGGCGCAGGGACGAGGCCCTGGAGGTGCTGCGCCAGCTGCGTGTGGAGGATCCCGCACCCGAGGTGGCCGAGATATCCGAGGTCGTGGAGAAGACCGCCAGGCTCCAGCGCAACTCCTGGCAGCACCTGACCGTGCCCTGGATCCGGCGCATCACCCTCATCGGAGTCGGCTTCGGGGTGGTCATCCAGCTCACCGGGGTCAACTCCATCATGTACTTCGCCCCGACGGTGCTCATGAGCACCGGTATGGGGACCCAGGCCTCGCTCGTGGCCACGATCGCCAACGGGGTCGTCTCTGTGGTGGCTGTGGCTACCGGCATCGCGGTCATCGGGCGCTCCAGCCGCCGGACGATGCTGCGCATCGGCATGGTGGGCCTGGTCATGTCCCAGGTCTTCCTGGGGCTGGCCTCCCTCCTGCCTGAGGCCCCGTGGCGCGGCTACATCATCCTCGCCCTCATGCTCTGCTTCCTGTGGTTCATGCAGATGTTCTGCGCGATCTGCTTCTGGCTCATGATGGCCGAGATCTTCCCGCTGAGGGTGCGCGGGGTGGCCATGGGGATCGCGGTGTTCTGCCAGTGGATCTCCAACGCCGTGGTCACCCTGTGCTTCCCGATCCTCCTGGACGCGATCGGCATGCGGACCTTCTTCATCTTCGCGGCCGTCAACTTTGTCATCCTCCTGTGGGAGCAGAGGTATCTGCCCGAGACCAGGGGGAAGTCCCTGGAGTACCTGGAGGAGGAGCTCGCCTCCGGTGCCGACGGTCGGGCCGTGGGCCCAGGGGCTGTCGGCTGACCCTGGGCCCGCCGGCGGACCCACCACTTTGGCCGCTCCTGCTTTTCTCGCCGCTCCTGACCCTTGAGGCTCCAGACACTTGACGCTTTGACATTGCCACACCCTCACCACCTGAAAGGAACAACCACCATGTCTCGTGACCTGCACATCGCCGTCGTCGGTGCCGGCTTCGCCGGCCAGGGCCACGCCTTCGGATTCCGTAACGCCCAGATGCTGCCTGCGCTCGAGGGCGTCAACGTCATCATGGACACCCTCGTCGAGCCCAGCACAGCACTGGCGGAGTCCGTCGCAGCCAGGTACGGCTTTGCCAGGACCGCCTCCTGTGTCGAGGAGATCCTTGAGCGCCCCGAGATCGAGGCTGTGTCCCTGGCCCTGCCCAACAACGCCTACATTGGCGTCGTCCCACGGCTGCTGGAGGCTGGAAAGCACGTCTTCTGCGAGAAGCCGCTGGGCCTGAGCACGGCAGAGGCCCGGGAGATGACCCGCGCCGCCCAGGAGGCGGGCGTGGTCACCTCCGTGGGCTTCTGCCGCCGCCGCGTCCCTGCCCTGGCCGCCCTGGCCCAGGTCGTCGCCGAGGGCGGCATCGGTACGGTCCACTCCTTCCGCGCCAGCTACTTCGCCGACTACGCCGCCGACCCGCAGGCTCCTCGCACCTGGCGCTTCCAGCGCGATATCGCCGGTGGCGGCGCTGTTGCTGACATTGGCGCCCACATCATCGACACCGTGCGCTTCCTCCTGGGCGAGGTGGCCGAGGTCACCTCGGCCACGCTGGAGACCGTCATTACCGAGCGGCCGCTGCCCACCGGGGGTACCGGTCACAACCAGGGGGCCTCCCTCACTGAGACCGGCGCCGTGGAGAACGACGACAACGCAGTGGTGTCCCTGCGTATGAACAGTGGTGCTGTCGGGTCGGTCAACCTCTCGCGTATCGCCACAGGCATCACCGACGTCTTCGCGATCGAGGTGTACGGGAGCAAGGGGTGGGCGAAGTTCGAGTCCCCGCACTCTGACGAGCTCTACCTCTGCCAGCCTGAGCAGTCCGCCCCTGGCTTCGACGGCCCTCGCCAGATCATCGCCGGACCCGCTTTCCCCTATTTCAGTGACGTGGCCTGCATGCCCGGCCGCGGCGTAGGGACCGGGTACGGTGAGAACCTCGTGGGGGAGATCCAGGAGTTCGTCGCCGCTGTCGTGGGCAGGGGCGAGGTCACAGTGCCCTTTGCCGAGGCGATCCCCACGATGGCGATTATTGAGGCGGCTGAGGAGTCGGCGCGTACGCGGACGCCTGTCACGCCCAGGTGAGCAGGGCGGCTACCCGGCTCTCGGGGCTGAGTGGTGCCGGGCTGCCAGGCAGGCGCCTGCCCGTGAGCAGTGCGGTCACGTGACCGCAGACGAGTGCTGGCGCCTGTGTCCCGCGGCCGAGGTGCTGCTGGCGCAGGCGCCGGTAAGGGGTCAGGGGCGGTCCCTGGCGGGACCGCCCCTGACGCGGCGTGGCTAGGGACGGTGGACCGTCTTGCTGGAGGGGCTGGACTACCGGAGGGACTGTGAGTCCTCCTGCTGTGCGCAGCAGGCGCTGGGCCGGGGTGCACAGTGTCTACGATACGATCCGTGCGCTACCTCAACCGCGCGGAAGGAGCGCCCATGGCCAGACGACGGGTGACGCAGGCGGACCTCGCCCGGTACGCCGGGGTCTCACGCTCCCTCGTCTCCCGGGTGCTGCAGGGGCTGGACAAGGTCAGCGAGGACAAGCGCCAGCGGGTCCTGGCGGCGGTGCAGGAGCTGGGCTACGTTGACAACGGGCTCGCCACGGCGCTGGCTGGCAACCGGCGCAGCAGGCTGGTCGGCTTCCTGCCGCAGGAGCTGTCCAACGCCCTGTTCGTCGAGGTCTACGACAGTCTCAGGGCCGAGCTCCGGGGGCACGGCTTCCAGCTGGTCATCGTCGAGGGATCCCTGGACGCCGAGGAGGAGGACGCCCGGCTGCGCCAGCTGGTCTCCTACTCACCTGACTGCGTCGTCGTGGCAGGGTACGCGGGCTCGACCAACGCGCTGACCGCGGCGGTGCACTCCATCCCGATCGTCTCGGTCACCCGCCGCATCTCCGAGGCCGGTGTGCGCTCGGTCTACAGCGACGACCGGACCGGGGCGATGCTGGCCACCCGCCACCTCCTCGAGCTCGGGCACGCCCGTATCGCTCACCTCCAGCTGCCCCCGGGGATCCCCTACGAGGAGCGTGCCGCTGGGTACATGACCGCCATGGAGCGCGCTGGGCTGGCGCCGTGGGTCATCACGCCGGAGGCGCAGACGCGTGGGGCCGCCTACGAGGCGGTCAGCGCCCTGGTGAACGGCGGCGAGATTCCTACGGCGCTGTTCTGCGGCTCCGACCACATGGCGCTGGGGGTGCTCGACGCGCTGCGTGACCACGGGGTAGACGTGCCCGGGGCGGTCTCCGTGGTCGGCTATGACGACCAGCCCCTGGCGCGCCTGGCCGGGCTGACCACGGTGGACCAGGGCGCAGCCGAGCAGGGGAGGATCTCCGGGGCCTTCGTGCGTGCGCTTCTTGAGGCTCAGGACTCCTCCCAGGGCGCTGGGCGCGAGGGTGGTGAGGGTGACGAGGACGTGCTGTCCCAGGGGAGCCAGCGAGGGCTGGGCCTGGGAGGCGGGGCCTTCAGGACCACCCCTGTCCAGCAGGTTCTTGCGCCGACCCTCAGCGTGCGTTCCACGACGGCGCCACCGCGCCGGGGCTGATCGCGGAGGCCTCCCAAGGAGGAGTGGGCGTGCAGCCGCTGTGAGTGGGAACTGACAGGCTGTACGGGCTCTCTATGGTGCAGGGTTGCCAGGGTACGGGAGGTGCGCTATGGTTGTCACGTGACCACACAATGATCGTCCTGTGAGGCCTCGCCTCGTCGACGACCTGACCTCAAGAACGGAGACAACGATGTCCTCGATCGTCACCCGCGCCCGCCTGGGCTCCGCCCCTGACTCATGGGGAGTGTGGATGCCTGACAGTCCCCTTCAGACCACCAGCACCCGCTACCTCGACGAGATCGCCCAGGCCGGCTACCGCTACATGGAGCTTGGTCCCTACGGGTTTCTGCCCTCTGACCCGGCCCGGCTGGCCGACGAGCTTGCCCAGCGTGACCTCAGGGTCTCAGCCGGGACAGTCGGTGGCGCCTTCCACCGTGCGGAGGAGCTGAGTGCCATCACCAAGGACGCCTTGGACGTGGCCCGCCTGGCTGCCGCCGTCGGCGCAACCTACCTGGTACTGCTGCCCGCGATGTACCGCGACCTGCTCTCCGGTGAGCTCGTCGAGGACAGGCAGTTGGACGAGGACGGGTTCGCCCAGCTGGTGAGGGCCACAGAGGAGGTCGCCCGGGTCGTCAGGGAGGAGACCGGGCTGCGCTCCGTGTTCCACCCGCATGCCGACTCCCACGTGGAGACCCAGCAGCAGACCTACAAGTGGCTGGAGGCCACGGACCCGCAGGTCGTGGGCCTGTGCCTGGATACCGGCCATATCGAGTACTGCGGCGGCGACTCCGCCGAGATCATCCGTCGCTACCCGCAGCGCGTGGAGTACATTCATTTCAAGCAGGTTGACCCGGCCAAGATGTCGGTGGTGCGCGACAAGGACCTGGGCTTCTACGACGCGGTCCAGCTCGGCGCGATCTGTGAGCCCCCGGGTGGCGTGCCCACGGCAGAGTCCATCACTCGTGAGATGTGGCGCCTGGACCCGGAGATCTTCGTGATCGTGGAGCAGGACATGTATCCCTGCCACCCTGACGCCCCCTTCCCGATCGCCTTGCGTACCGCCTCCTACCTGCGTGGCGCCAGGCTCGCCCGCTGACCACGGCGGCCGTGGTGGCGGGCGCGGTGAGACCGTGGGTCGTCAGCCGTGCCGGGGGTACACGCAGCGGGGGTGCGGGAGGGCCTGGATCCTGGCTCCTGGAGGTGGGAGGCTCAGCAAGGAGCCCAACCAGGCTGCCCTGCATCGAGGTCCTCGGAGGTCTGCCGCGCCAGGTCTTCCGTGTCTTCCGTCCTCGGGGCAGTAGCCGTGTGCAGGGCTCGAGCGACCGGCTGCGGCCACGCCATCAGCAGACCTACCTCAAGGAGAGAAGGACTATGACAACCGTTCTCATCATTGGAGCCACCGGCCAGGTGGGCCGGGTTGTCGTCGAGGAGGCGCTCGCCCGCGAGGCCACGGTGCGTGCCCAGACCCGCAGCGCCTCTCGCGCCCGTCGTCGGCTGCCTCGGGGCGCGGAGGTCGTCGAGGCCTCGCCGAGTGATGTCGATGCCCTGTGCCCAGTGCTGACCGGGGCGGATGCTGTCGTCCTCACCCACGGCACCGACTCTGACGGGAGGGGCGGCGCCACCTTCTACGACGTGGTGCGCGCCGTCATCGACGCGCTGGACGCACTGGGACAGCCCACCACCCACGTCAGCCTCATGACCACCATGAACGCCTCACACTCCGCGACGGTGACCGGGTATGAGTTTGTGGAGTGGAAGCGGCGGGCCGAGCGCCTGCTGCGGGCCAGCGGCCTGTCCTACACGATCGTGCGCCCCGGCTGGTTCGACTACCAGGGGTCCGGGGACCGCAGGATCGACCTGCGCCAGGGTGACCTGGTCACGGGCCAGCCCGGGGTGGACCGCCACCACATCGCCCAGGTGCTCCTGGAGGGGGCACTCAACCCCTCCGGCTCCCGCCGCACGGTGGAGGTCTTCAGCGCCTCCGGCTCCCCGGTCACCGACTTTGAGGCGCTGCTAGCCGCCACGCGCGCTGACGAGCCGGGCTCCCTGGACGGCGTGCTGGACACCAACAACGTGGCGCTGACCGAGGAGCCCGCCCGCGTCCAGGAGGATGTCGCCCGAGTGGCTGGCAGGTGAGCGTGAACGGCGCGGCTGGTTAAGGAGGTCGTCGCCGTGCGGCAGGGACTGGTGCAAGGGGCGGCCGAGAGCGTCGCTCCACCACTCTGCCCAGCCGCTGGGCAGGCGGCAGGGTGGTGACCCGGGCGCGAGGGACGCCGCCCTGCCAGCACCCAGACCGGGGCTGACGGCTGGAAGAGCGGGCGCAGGGCTGGCAGCAGGAAGGGAGCCTGCCGGAGGAGATATGGGCGCGACCATATTGTCAAGATTCTCAAGATTGTCAAGATTGTCAAGACAGCAAAGGAACACCATGACAACACCGTTGGAGCACAAGGACGCAATCCGCGAGGTCATCGACCGCTTTGCCGCCCTGGAGGTGGACGTCTCCGAGCAGGCCAAGCTGTTCACGCCGGACGCGCACGTCGTCGTCTATGCCGCTGACGGCTCCGTCATGATGGAGTTCGACGGTGCGGACACGCTCGTCGAGCGCTTTGGCGCGGCCATGGCGGGGGTCAAGACCGCCTACCACATCAATGGGCAGCAGGTGATCACTGTTGACGGGGGCACCGCTACTGATGTCCACTACGGCAAGGCCCTGCTGGTCCAGGAGGTTGACGGCAAGGATGTGCTGACTGACCACTCCATCCGCTACACCGACACCCTGGTGCTCCGTGACGGGAAGTGGCTCATCAGCCGCCGCGAGCAGCACTTCGTGATCAGCGAGACCCGGGCACTTTGAGGCGGGTGCCGGTCAGAGCCGTCTCGGGACACTGGGTGCTCCGGGAGAAGGTGCCGGAGAAGGCGCGCGCCTACACGTAACCTGTTTGCTGCCCGTCAGCCGCCTGTCGGCTGCCCCTCACAGTGGCGCTGCTGGCTGGCACCACCGACCGCCCGCGTCCAGGAGGACCGAGACCGTGACCGACTACGCGACCCTCACCGACCGCTCCGCGCCACAGGCCCAGCGCATCGCCGACCTGGCGAAGGCGTCGGTGTCACCCGGCAAGTCAGTCCTCATCGAGGACGAGGAGCCCCTTCTGGCCGCCCTGGGCGCGGGGCTGCGGTTCCTGGGCGTCTACGTCCTGGACTCCGTGGAGCCGCCGCGCGGGGTTGTCGAGTCCTGCGAGCAGGCTGGTGTCCCCGTGACCGTCATGAGCGCTGCCCTGGCCACCGAGCTCTTCAGGTCGGACAAGCGCCCGGACGTGTTCGGCGTAGCGCGGGTGCCCCCGCCTCCGGGCATCGAGCGGCTCCAGGCGCCCGGCCGTGACGTCCTCATCCTCGACGGCGTTCGGATCGTGGGCAACATCGGCGCGATCGTGCGCAGCGCCTACGCCTTCGGGGCTGCGGGCGTGGTGCTAGTGGACTCCGGTCTGCGCAGCATCACCGATCGTCGGCTGATCCGGGCCAGCCGCGGCTACGTGTTCTCGCTGCCGGTGGCCCTCATGACGTGGGAGGAGGTCTCCGAGCTGGTCAACCAGGCCGGGATGGACGTCGTGCTGCTGGACACCGCCGGTGGTACGGGGCTGGACCAGGTGGCCGCACGCAGCGCTCCGCAGGCCCTGCTGCTCGGTGCCGAGACGGTGGGAGCCTCCGAGCAGGCGCGCCACCTGGCTGCCACGACCGTCTCCATCCCCATGAATGAGGCCGTGGAGTCCCTCAACGTCTCAGTGACGGCAGGGGTGCTGCTGCACGCCCGCTCCGGATACAACCTTGCCAGGATGCGTGGGGAGTCCTGACAGGAGCGCCTCAGCCGTTGTCCTCACGGTACCGACGGGATGCTGCGGTGATCTGGCGCACCAGGTCGAGCGCGAGGTGCAGATCCTCCTCGCCGACCTCGGCACCGACGGCGTCGGCCCACGCGTGCTGCTCGGCGGCGAGCGCCTGGACAGCCTCGCGCCCACGGTCGGTGAGCACGAGGAGGTTCTGACCACGTCGGGCGGGGTTGGGCTGCCAGGTTGCCCAGCCCTGGGCCACCACGTCGTTGGCTACCCGCTGGACGCTCTGGCGCGACAGGCCCAGGCCTACGCGGCGGGCGACCTGGGCGACGCTCAGCGGCTCCTCCAGCACCGCACCCAGGACACGCCAGCGGGCTGGCGTCAGCTCGTGGTGCGCGGTCATCATGGCTGCTGCGGCGAGGAGTTCTCCGCCCAGTTCGAAGACCGGCAGGACCAGCTCTGTCAGTGCGTCTCCCTCAGGACTCCTGCCAGGCACGGGTCACCTCCGCCAACTCCTCGTAGTGACGTGCGTCCCCGGTGAGGTAGAGGCGCTCCCAGGCGTCGGCGACTGCGGTGGGTAGCACGCCACTGACCCGCGTGACCTCGGCGGTGAAGGGAACTGCGTGGATGCCGGAGGCGGTGGTGACCCCCTGGTCGGTGACCACAGGGGTCTCCACGTAGCGTGGGCTGCCACGGTAGCCGCTGGCCTCCAGGTACCCCTTGCTGTTGGAGGTGTGGGAGCGCGTGTCGAGGACCCCGTGGCGTGCCAGGAGGAAGGTGCCGCCACAGATGGCGGCGACGGAGACGCCGCGCTCCAGCAGGTCCTGGACGGCTGCGGTGAGCCGCTCGTGCCCCTGGGCGTAGGTCTCCCCGCCCGGGACCACCAGGGCGGCAAGACGGCCCTCCTCCGTCAGGGTGGTGAGCTCGCTGAGATCTGCGGACGGCGTGATGGGCAGACCTCCCAGGGAGGTCACCGGCTCCAGGCCGTCACCGACGAGCAGCAGGCGGAAGCGGCCGGGGCGGATGCTCTCCGCGGTGGTGACCTGGGTGGTCAGGTAGGCGTACTCCCAGTCCGCCATGGTGTCAGTGGTGTACAGGGCGATGACGCGTGAGGTGACGTGTGAGGACTGGGTAGTCAGAGCGGTCCGTTCAGGCATGCTGGGACCGTACTGGCATTGACAGCATACTGTCAAAGAGTGGCTGACCTGTCTCAGGCCGGTGCGGTCCCGGGCCGCGTGCGACCATGCGCTGCTGCACATCTTCGACGTCCTGCACGCGGTTTCCGTTAACCGGCTGGCGCGGGATTCCGGGGATCCCCACGGAAGGAGCAGGCTGAAGATGTGCAGCAAGGGGGTGGCTGCCTGTTACCTGCTTCCGGATCCGCTCCCGGGCTGCCTGCCAGCTCATGACCTCGTGCGTCCAAACCGGGAGAGGAGTGGCGGTGGTGTGCTCAGCCGTCGCTGCTGGCGGGGAGCAACGCCTCGATCTGTGGCAGCAGGGTCGGAACCTTTCGTGTCCCCGCCTCGTAGACGAGTCGGGCGTCAACGGTCCCGTACTCGTGCGCAAGAATGTTCCGCATCCCGACTATGCGGCTCACATCCCGGATCTGCGCTGCTATCCGCGGATCCGTTCGACGTACCCGGTTGAGTGACTCGCCGAGTATCTCAAGCTGACGCTCAACTGCGGAGCGCCGCATCGCGTCCTGGGTGAACTGGTCCCAGCTGACACCGTCAAGGAACGTGATCACCGACCGGGCTGCCTCGGCAGCCCCCCACAGGTAGGCGGCGCTCTCATGACGCATAGACGTCCTCCGCTGTAGCCAGGACCGACTCCCGGAAGTAGGGGTTTCGCAGGGAGTCTGTCGTCACGAGATCCACAGGACGGCCTGCAACGTGCTCCAGGGCCTCCTGCAGACCGAAGAAGTCCTCGAAGCGACTGTCTCGGTCCTCCTGGAAATCGACGAGGAAGTCGAGGTCGCTGGTGGTCGGGTCGAAGGTCCCGGTCACGGCTGAGCCAAAGATCCTGAGCCGCGCCACACCGAAACGCCTACAGGCATCCCTGATGGCATCCGGATCGGCTGCAGCGGCAACAGTCATGGCTCAATTCTCTCAGAAGACTCCGCGCAAAGGTGCGGGACAGGCTCGGGGCAGGGCCAGGTCCTCCTGGACAGGTACGTCCGTGGGCCCGACGAGGTGCGTCGCCCGTGCGAGCGCTCACGGGGTCCTCATGCTGCCCAAGTGCTCTGCGACGCTGGCCTCGCCCGCGCGAGTGCTGGTGGGCCGCTGGGTAGCACGTGGCCTAGGCTTGGCCTGCCATGACTCACGCGACGAACGCCCTCTTCGGCAACCTGTCCATGCCCGGGACAAGCCGCACCTCCCCGCCCGCCGAGGCCGCCCTGCCCTCCCTGGCTACCTTTGACGACGACTCCTGGGCCGACGTGGAGCCCCCCGACGAGGAGGACCTGGAGCCGGGGGAGGGGGGACCGCAGGACTGGGTGCGCGAGGACCTACCCGGCGGGGCCCGTGGTACGGGGACTGGGGAGTACCCCGTCAGGACTCGGGGCGCAGGCCCTGTTGCCGACCACGGCGGGGAGCCTGCCGAGGACCGTGGCACCGCGCCCCTCTCCTGGGAAGAGCGCCAGGCGGTCACGGCGGGCCTCGTGGCCCGCGCCCAGGCGGACGCGTCAGCAGCCCGCGCCCAGGCCGAGTGGTCTGAGCGGGCTGAGGCCGACCTGGCAGCGGCTGCTGCCACGGGGGGCGCAGAAGGGCTGGTGCGCCCCGGTGCGGGCAGCGCTGGGGGCGCGACGGCCGGCCGGGAGCCAGTGGGCGCCGTCGGCACCGTGCGCACGGGGTACGCGGGGCACACGGGGGCGCCACGCGTGCCCTGGGGGGTCACCGTGGCCGACCCCGCCAGCCTGGTCGAGGGACTCAACCCCGCCCAGGCGCAGGCGGTCACGCACTCGGGCTCTCCGCTGCTTATTATCGCCGGGGCCGGCTCGGGCAAGACCCGCGTGCTCACCCACCGTGTGGCCCACCTCATCGCCACCGGTCGGGCGCGTCCCGGGGAGATCCTGGCGATCACCTTCACCAACAAGGCCGCCGCCGAGATGCGTGAGCGGGTCACCGCCCTGGTGGGACCTGCGGGGGAGCGCATGTGGGTGTCCACCTTCCACTCCGCCTGCGTGCGTATCCTGCGCCGCAGCCACGAGGCGGCCGGCCTGCGCTCGACCTTCTCTGTCTATGACGCCGCAGACTCCACCCGCCTGATCACCCTCATCGTGCGGGAGCTGGGCATCGACCCCAAACGCTTCACCCCCAAGACCTTTGCCCACCGCATCTCCGACCTGAAGAACGAGCTGGTCACCCCCGAGGAGCTCGCCCGCACGGCCCAACCCACCAACCCGATGGAGCGCCACCTGGTAGAGGTCTACCAGGCCTACGCCCAGCGCCTGGCGGCGGCCAACGCCCTGGACTTCGACGACATCATCATGCGTACCGTCGCCCTCCTCCAGACCCAGCCCGCCGTGGCCGAGGCCTATCGGCGTCGCTTCCGCCACGTGCTGGTGGACGAGTACCAGGACACCAACCACGCCCAGTACGTGCTGGTGCGTGAGCTGGTCGGCGGCCCGGGCACCTCCGGGGAGGGCTCGCCCCTGCCGGCGGGCGAGCTGACGGTGGTGGGCGACTCCGACCAGTCCATCTACGCCTTCCGTGGTGCCACGATCCGTAACATCGAGGAGTTCGAGCAGGACTACCCCAGCGCGCGCACGATCCTGCTGGAGCAGAACTACCGCTCCACCCAGAACATCCTGACCGCAGCCAACACGGTCATCTCCCGCAACAGCGGCCGCCGTCCTAAGAACCTGTGGACCAGCTCCGGCGACGGCGCACCTGTGACCGGGTATGTGGCCGACTCCGAGCACGACGAGGCCCGCTGGGTCAGCCAGGAGATCGACCGACTGGCTGACGAGCACGGCGTGCGGCCAGCGGAGGTGGCCGTCTTCTACCGCACCAACGCCCAGTCCCGCGCCCTGGAGGAGGTCTTCGTCCGCTCCGGACAGCCCTACAAGGTCGTCGGGGGTACCCGTTTCTACGAGCGGCGCGAAGTCAAGGACGCCATCGCCTACCTGCGCGCCGTGGACAACCCCGACGACGACGTCAACCTGCGCCGCATCCTCAACGTCCCCAGGCGGGGCCTGGGGGACAAGGCGGAGGCGGCCCTGGCTGAGCACGCCTCCCGCCACGCGGTGTCCTTCGGCCGGGCCGTTGCCGACGCCGCCGGCGTGCCGCGTGAGGATCCCGCCCGGCAGGGCGATGACGAGCCGCCGGTTGTGGAAGGCCTGACGACTCGCGCCCGCAACCAGGTGCGTGGCTTCCACGAGCTGCTGGTCTCCCTGCGCCAGATGCTGGGCGAGGGGCAGGGGGTGGCCGAGGTGCTTGACTCGGCCCTGGACGCCTCCGGCTACCTGGCTGAGCTGCGAGCCAGTGACGACCCTCAGGACGCCACCCGGGTGGAGAACCTGGCTGAGCTGCACTCGGTGGCCTCCGACTTCCAGGCTGCCAACCCGACAGGAACCCTGGCGGACTTCCTGGAGCGAGTCTCCCTGGTGTCCGACTCCGACCAGCTCCCCGACGCGGACGAGGCAGGCACAGGAGGCCTCCCGGAAGGGCAGGTGACTCTCATGACCGTACACACTGCCAAGGGGCTGGAGTTCCCGGTGGTCTTTGTCACTGGCATGGAGGACGGCACCTTCCCTCACGTCCGCTCCCTGAGCGAGGAGGCCGACCTGGCTGAGGAGCGCCGCCTGGCCTACGTGGCGCTGACTCGTGCCCGCGAGCGGCTCTACCTTACCCGTGCTGCCGTGCGCAGTGCCTGGGGGACGACTCAGGCCATGCCTGCCTCCCGGTTCCTGGACGACCTTCCGGCCGAGGTCGTGGACTGGAGGAGACTGGCCTCGGACACCGTGGCGTTGTACAGCGACAGCACTGGCTGGGGCTCCAGCTGGGGAGAGGGCGGCTACGGCTCCGGCCGCCGTGGCGCTCGTGGGGGTCCGGGAAGACGGGCAGGTGCCGACCGTGGCGGGGAGCCCGGGGAGAGTCCTGCCCACCTTGACGAGGACGACTTCGCGCCCCCGGTCGGGTCGGGGAACCGCCGCACCGGGCGTCTGGGACGGGTGGAGACAGCCAAGGACCGCGCCGAGGCCCGCCGGGCTGAGCGGGCGGCTAGGCGTGGTCGGCCGACTCGTCTGGACGGCAGCCCAGGCCGTCCTCGGGGCCGCTCAGGGCAGCAGGAGAGAGGTCGCGTGGGCGCCGGTGACGAGGCAGGGCGGTCTCAGGACGAGGCGCTGCCAGCAGCAGTAGCCGGCCTGCGGGTGGGCGACCAGGTTCGTCACGACTCCTACGGGATCGGGACCGTGGTTGGTCTGGAGGGCGCGGGCCGCTCCCTGACAGCCCGGGTGGAGTTCACCGTCGCCGGGGCGGTGACGACCAAGCGCCTGATGCTGCGCTACGCACCTGTGGCCAGGGTCTGAGTGGTCTGATCGCAGGACAGAGCCCTGCCGTGAGCGGGGGAGGGCCTGGGCCTCAGCGGGGTGGGAGGGTCTACAGGGTCTACGGGGCCAACAGGGTCTACGGGACCAGTCGTGCGTCGGTGGGTGGTTCCGGGGGTGGTGGGGTGCTGTGCGCGGTACCTGGCCCAGGCGGCCCGGAGCTGGGCCGCGGTGACCTCGTCACGCCAGAGGTCCTCCCTCTCCAGCCAGTGCACAAGGTCTGCCACCTGGTCGGGAGTCGGCGTGTCCTCGCCGTCCTGGAGGATCTGGGTGGCGGTCTCGGTGTCGACGTAGGTGGAGACCATGTCGCACTCTCCGTCAAGGATCGTCAGGAGCGCCGGGGCGGGAAGGTCCGTGCGCCGGGAGTAGGTGTGCCAGGCGTGGGCGAGGGCGGTGGTCAGTGTCCAGGGGTCCTGGGAGGGGCCGTGAAGAGCCAGGTGGTTCCTGCCGGTCAGGTGGTCAGCAATCGCCTGACGCTCTTCCCGGGTGGCACCTGCCCCGGTGAGAAGGTCGTCAACAAGGTGCGCCGCGTGGGCAAGATCGTGGTGACTGCTCATGTGCTCAGTAGCTCCAAGGTGTGTGGTGTCAGTGGCAGGTAGGACCTCAGTCGTCGTGCGGTGAGGGGCTGGTGGGTAGGGGCAGGCGGGTCGGCGGGCGTGGTGAGTGTCGCTGTGTGGGCTGTGTTACCTCCTTTGCGAGGAGGCGCCCCAGGTTCGGCGTCGCGCCTGGGTCGGCTCGGGACGCACTGAGGAGGCGCTGCTGACTTCATCATCTCGATGATGTCACAGCAGTAGAAATATTTCCATTCCCAACGAACGAGTGTCGGGTAGCAGCTCCAGGCGGGCATAGTGCCTGCTGGTGGTCCCAGGCCTCTGGCTCCACCGCCTGGATGCTGCCCACGCGGGGACTGCTGCCCCGCCGCACCCCGCCTGCTGCGCTCGGCTCTGAGCTGGTGCGGCGGCCTGGACGTGAGCAGGCCTCGTTACGGGCGTGACGTCGCGGCAACCTGGGCAGGCGGTTCCTGCGTGCCCAGGCAGGGGGTCGCAGGACTACCGGTTGGCTCCCGCCCTGCCGACGAGGAAGCTGAGGACGGTCGAGTTGCGGTTACGTCGGTAGACCTCGAACATCATGCGCATGGCGGTGATCTCGGCGCGCCGCTCCCGTACGCTGCCAAACGTGGTCCGGCAGCTCGCCGTGGTGTGCTCGGCACAGATGTCACCGTGCAGGACGTGGGCGAGCTCGTGCAGGATCGTCTGGGTACGGTTGAGCGGTGACAGCCGGGAGTCGTAGTAGACCATGGCCGTGGCGCCCACGGACACGGTCACGCCGTTGACCTCGGCGCTCTGTAGCTCGCTGGGGATCGGGTTGAGCACGACGTTCATGCCGCAGGCCCGGCCCACGGCGTCCGCCAGGTTCTCCATGGACAGGACCTCCGGCCACACGAGCCTGTCCAGCGCGTCCTCCTGCTCCTCCACGCGTCCGGCGTCCCCAGTGCTGTCACTGCTGGTTGCCCGCATGAGCAGCATGCGCGCTAGCCTGCTTGTCAAGGTAGGCATCAGCACTCCTTGTGGGTGGGAGGAATGAGTACCGCCTGGGGCAATCTCCTACGGGTACCGGCATTGTCGCTGCTACGTCCCGGATGCTATCTGATAAAACGGCTGAGCGAAAGCGAGGGGAGGAGCTGGCACCACGGGGCTGACCTGCTCCCTGGGGCGCGCGGCTAGCGAGCCTGCCAGGCGGCAGCGGCGTAGTCTACCAGCTCGCTGAGCGCGGTCTCGCCGAGCTGGGGCACTACGGCGTCCTCGACCACGCTCGTCCCCTTCAGCGAGGCAACACGGGGCTGCTCCGCCCGGGAGACGGCCTGGTCCATGGTCGTGCTGGCCGCCTGAGCGGTGGCAGTGTCCTCGGCACGCAGTGCCATGAGGAGGTCCACGGCAGCGAGCCCGGCCTCGGCCCAGTCGGACGTCGCCTCGACCCAGGGGCTGACGTCGTCATAGAAGCCCCTCTCCTCCATGGAGGCCAGGGTCGTGGGCGCGTCACGCAGCAGTGCCAGGCGGGAGCGCAGCCGGGCGGCGCTGTCGCCCAGCGCGGTGTCGTCATCGGTGTCCAGCGCCTGCGTGACGGCGTTGACCTCCTCCCAGGTCTCGGTCGCCTCCCAGGCGGCAAACTCCCACGGCCTGTGGACGTCGATGAAGGCCTGCGCCGTCTCCCAGACCGGGCCCGAGTCCTCGCCGACGAGGTCGGCGACCGCGGTGTCACGCGCTGCCTGGGGGTCGTGCGCCGTGGGGTTCCAGGAGTAGCTGGCGTACTCGGCCAGCGCCAGCCGGGAGGCGTAGGGCTGGATCATGGGGTTGGTGGTGATCCCGGTGATGGCACTCGCCAGGGTGGTGTCGCGGGCGGGCACGGCTCCCAGGAAGAGGCGGGACTGGTTGTCCCCGTCGTTGGCGGGGAAGTTGTCCCACACCACCAGGCTGGTGGTGTCGTAGTTGCGGGCGGCCTGGGCGGCCTGCTGGGTGGTCAGGTTGTCGGTGACCACGGCCTCCCCGGTCCACTGGACCTGCACGGCGTCGTCGAGGGCCTGGCCGAAGGCGGTGGTGTAGGCCGTGGCCTGTGTTCCCGTGTATTCGGTCGGGACTGTCCACAGGTCCGGGAGGCCGTTGCCCTCGACGTAGTCGGTCTGGATATGGTTGAGGAGGTGGGCCTGTGCGGTAGCCAGCGCGACGGAGGGGTCAGGGTCGGTGAAGACCTCCCGGTCCGCCTCGCACTCCAGGGACTGTGGCGTGTCGTCCAGGGCCAGGTAGAAGCTGTCCACCCCCGCCTCTCCCAGCTGGTCGAAGACGGCCTCCACAGCCGTGAGGTCGTCCTGGGAGGAGTAGCAGATGTCCTCGCCGGGGGACAGGGCCACCACAAGCTCCACGTGACGGGAGCGAGCGTGCTGCACCAGCTCTGCCAGGCGGTCCAGCTCCTCGTCGGGGTAGGGCTCGCGCCACTGGTCACGCAGGTAGACGTCGTCCTTGGGGGCGTAGACGTAGGTGTTCATCCGCCACCGAGCCATGTAGTCCAGGGCGTCCAGCCGGGCCTCGTGGCTCCAGGGGATCCCGTAGAACCCTTCCACCACGCCTCGCACGTCCATCGCAGGCTCGTCGGTGGCCTGGATCCCGGCCACGACACCGTCCCGGGTGACCTCTCCCAGGGTCCTGGCGGCGTAGAAGAGCCCGTCGGGACCGCCGCCCAGGACCACGACGGTGGGAAGCCCGTCAGCAGCGGTCGTGGTGGCCAGCAGGTAGCCCTCCTCGTGCTCGGGCACTGCCCTGTCTCCCTCAAGGTAGCCGGAGGCGTCAGGACCGGCGGTCCCCACTACGACCCGGGCTGCGGGGGAGGCGCCCGCTGGGGCTGAGGCCTCGGAGTCCGCGACAGCCGGGCTTTCTGGAGTACCTGGGGTGCTCAGCGTGCCGCCGGAGCCGGTGACCAGCTCCCGCACCAGCGTGACGGCGTCTGCTGCGTCACCGTCCGCTGTGTCCGCGTCTGCTGCGTCACCGACAGTGACGAGCTCTACGGCGCCGGTCAGGTCCACCTGCGGGCCCTCCCAGGTGAGGGACTGGGGCGCGGGGTACAGGGCCGGGGTGGTGACGTTGGTGCCGCTGTCGCTACTGCTGGTGCCCGCAGCGTCCCCGGGGGCACTGGTACCTCTGGTCTCCCCTGCCTGTGACGGTGAGACTGGGAGAAGAGTGCTCAGGGTAAGGGTCGCAGCGGCCAGGAGGGCCGTGGCAGCAGTTCTGTGACGCCAGTGGGAACCATTACCGCGCAGATACATGCCGCCTATTATGGGTTCGGAGGTCGTGTCATGGTAGGTGATCTGCGACGCGGTGGTTCGGTGATGATCTCGTGCTCTGCCTGCCAGGCAGCAGACTGCGACGGGACAGCGCCCCGGAAGAGGCCGCTGTACGTCCCGCCCGTTCAGGGCGGCAGGGCTGGAGCCTGTCCGGCGCTCCTGGGTCACGCCTCGGGCGTTCTCTGACCTGCCTCAGGCTGCGCCTCGTCTCCGGTCAGGGGCACATCCCCGGCCAGGGGCGTCGGGTCGGCGGTGAGCGCCTTCTCCAGCTCACGCTGCTCCAGGCCGGTTCTGGCTGACAAGGGGATCGCCTCGAAGCCCAGGGCGACCAGGGCGGACAGCAGGAGCACCGGGACCAGAGCCAGCACTACGGGGGACAGGCTGTCCACGTAGGCGCTGACGACACTGGCGTGCACCGCCGGACCCAGCTCCCTGACCGCCTGCGGGGTCAGGCTGGAGGAGTCCTGGGAGCTGAGCCCCGCTGCGGTCAGGGCGGAGGTGAGCCGGGAGGTGAAGACGACGCCGACGATCGTGTTGCCCAGGGAGACCCCGATCTCGCGGAAGAAGTTGTTGGCGCTGGTGGCGGTGCCCAGGACGGAGGCGGGCAGCGCGTTCTGGATGACCAGGACGATCAGCTGGAAGAACAGGCCTATGCCTAGGCTGAGGACAAATACTCCCGCGCACATCCACCACAGCGGCGTCGCCTGGTTGGCCAGGCCGATGACAGCCATCCCCGCCGCACCCAGGAGGCTGCCCACGACCGGGTAGAGCCGGTAGCGGCCCGTGCGGGTGACCAGCGCGCCCGACAGCATGGAGCCCATCACCATCCCCGCGGCCCCGGGCACCAGCAGCAGGCCGGAGGCGGAGGCGGAGACACCGTAGACCATCTGCAGGTAGGTGGGCAGGTACCCGTTGATACCGAACAGGCAGCCCAGGGCTAGGACTGAGACGACCGTGGCGACCGCGAAGGTCCGGTTGGTGAGGATGGAGGGGGGCATGATCGGCTCGGCGGCGCGCCTCTCCACCGGGAGGAGCGCGCCCCAGGCCAGGAGGGTCAGCAGACCCAGCCCCAGGATCACCGGGCTGCTCCACGGGTAGAGGGCACCTCCCCAGGTAGCGATGAGCACGGTGCCGACCGCTCCGGTGTTGGCCAGGGCCAGGCCCAGCCAGTCGATACGCACGCGTACGTGGCGCCGCGGCAGCTGCAGGTTCAGCGCGACCAGGACCCAGGCGGCGGTACCGAAGGGGAGGAAGAACCAGAAGACCCACCGCCAGCTCAGGACGTCGGTGAGCCATCCGCCCAGCAGCGGCCCCAGGATCGAGGCCAGGCCGAACATGGCACCCAGCGGGGCCGTGTAGGTGGCGCGTACCCGCGGCGGGATGAGGTCCCCGGTGATGGCCTGGGAGGAGATGATGAGCCCGCCCCCGCCCAGCCCCTGGAGGAACCGGAAGGCGACGAACATCTCCATGCTCGTCGATGTGCCGCACAGTGCCGAGCCGCCCACGAACAGGGCGATGGCCACCAGGTAGAGGGGCTTGCGCCCTATGGTGTCGCCGAGCCTGCCGTAGACGGGCATTGCCACCGTCTGGGCCAGGGTGTAGGCGGTGATGGCCCAGGACATGCGCGAGACCCCGCCCAGGTCTCCCACGATGGTGGGCAGGGCGGTGGCCACCACGGTCTGGTACATGGCGGACAGGAACATCACCAGCATGAGGCAGCCATAGACCACCCAGAAGCGTCGGTCCGGGCGGAAGGTCATGCCCTGTGTCGTGCCAGCCTGGCCGGTTGTACTGGCTCCGCTAGCGGGCTCCGCTGAGGCCTGCGCGGCTCCCACTGGGGCGGAGCCGCTCGTGGCTGGTTCTGACTGGTCTGCCATCTCTCTCCTGGACTGGATGACGCCGGGCGGGGCGTCGTCCAGCCATTCTGCCACCCGGTTGTTTGGGCGGTGAATCGGGGACGGATGAGGCGTCTGGCACGTCGGTGGCTGCACGGTCACAGAGGCTGGCGGGGGCTTTCCCCGTAGGCTGCTTCCACCTACTTCACGTGGTCCATGACGATCGCACGGTGGGTGCGCACGATCTCGGTGAGGGCGTCGATGGCGGTGTGCCCGCTGGGCAGGGCGGAGCCGAACCCGGTGCGTCCCACGACGCGGGTAGTGTCGATATCGACCTCCAGGGTGGCGGCGGGCCGCTCGTCGTTGGCCAGGTAGAGGTTGTAGATGTCGCTGCGGGCGCGGCCGTCGGTGCTGTTGTCCGGGAACACGATGACCATGGCGCTCATCGAGTCGATCGTGCCCTGCCACAGGTGGCTGGGCTCCTTGGAGGGTTGGGTGGTGTCCCCCGGGCTCCGGGTGTCCTGGAGGGGGGTGATGGTCAGTGGCATGGTGTCCTCCGTGGGGGTCGTGTCGTGGCTGTCGGCTCGTTGGGTCCGCGTCGTGGAAGTCGTGGGGGTGTTGTCGGGGCGCGCGACCGTCAGCGGTGGTGGGTGGTGCTGACGCGCGTGGCTGAACCCGCTTGTGCCGGTGCCCAGTTCCCACCCTGCAGGCTGTAGCGGCTGACGCTCCCGCATGGGGATGCTGTGGCTGCTGAGGTCGGCTGGGACCGAGGTCCGCCGGAGCGAGGGAGGTGCATGCTGCCGCGGTGGTGGGCGGCGCGCTGCGGACGGCTGCCACGGCGCAGGTCCGGGGAAGGAGGAAGCGGGGTATGCCGCAATAGGCGAAACAGGGAGTTCCCGGGCGCCGGCAGGCCGTCCTGCGCCGCAGAGACGGGCGTGGCGGGCGCAACTCAGAAATGTCACGTGGTCTCAGCCTCCTCCGGCAGGAGGGCGGCGGATACCGTGTGTCGTCTACCAACGCACCGGACACCGCCTGCCGTCTGCCGACGCAGGGGTACAAGTCCTGACTCGTTGTTCTTTCGTTACTCTACTACCTGGGCTGTGCCGGACGTGCCACGCAGGAGCGGCATGCCGTGGGCACATTCTGCCGGGCCGTGTCAGGCCGGGCTGGACAAGGGACAAGGAAAGGACCTGACAGGGTGTCTATACCGTTCGACGTTGGTTCCTGGGGACTGTTCTGCGGCCAGGACCTCAGGCGGCTGGTGCTCGTTGACGACCAGCCCTGCGGGCCTGTCTCGGCACGCAAGGTCTCCCGCTCCCTGACGCGTCGGCTGCTTCTGGATGAGGGGCGGGTGGCCCGAGCCGCCCAGGACGCCAAGCATGTCCGCGAGGAGGTCTCGCATGCCGGGACCCAGTGGGTCGTCAGGCTGCACCCGGTAGGCTCGCCCCGCTCAGCCAGGACTGTTGGTGTGCTGGCGGGAGTCTTCCCCGCCGAGGCTAGTATTCCTGACCTCCCTCTGGTGGGCTCGTGGGAGTGGGAGATCGAGCGGGACGAGGACGGTGAGCCCACCCCGCGCAGACGTACCTACTGGGACCGTAACCTCTTTCTCATCTACGACGTCGACCCGGGTGCGGCCCAGCAGCAGCGGGGCTACTGGGAGGTGGGTGAGTGGGCCAACGAGCTGGTCGACCAGGCGGACCAGATGCGGGTCAACCGGTCAATCCGGGACGGGATTCGTGACGGGCTGCCAGGCACGGCGGGTGTGTACAGGTATCTCACCTACCATGTAGTGACAGGCTACGGCTCGCCCGTACGGGGAAGGCGCCACCTGCGCTCGGTCGGCACGGCCGCTCCGGTTGCTCCCAATGACGACAAGATCGTTCTGCTGGGTTTGAGCTATGAGGTGCCTGAGACTTTCCGCGACATGGCTTTTGAGCAGGACGACAGTGCGGCCCGGGTTGACGACGTGCTGCACGGGGTCATGGGGCTGGCCAGGGAGCCGATGGCGGTCGTCGATGCGATGACACTCGATGTTCTCATGACGTCACCGTCGTGGCGGCGGGAGCGTCTCGGTTACGTCGGGGGCCTCAGGGGGCTCGTTGACGGTTCGCCGGAGGACCTGGTGGAGCTGCACGCCCTGATGGCGGAGGCGGTGGGCAGCACAGAGCCCACCCGTGCTGTGCGGGTCAGGCTGCGCAGGACGAACGGCTCGGTCCAGGAGGTCAGTATCACCGCCACTGGTGTCCCGGGAACCCGGCACCGTGACGTCGTTGTCCGCCTGGACTCTTAAGGCGTAGCTTAGGCGCGCGTCTTCAGGCCGCTGTGCCTGGGCTGAGTGCGACGAGCACAGGTAAGGTCGCGGAAGGCCGGAGAGCCCTGGGCCTCGTCGGCAGGCCGGGGTGCACGGGGGCAGAGCACGGCACGGTCTGCGGCCAACTCCATGGGGCCAGATGCGCTGACGGTGTTCGCCTGGTGCTCGCTCACACCTTACAGCACCTCAGCTACAGCACCTCAGCGACCGCGCTGCGCAGGGAGTCGGGCAGGCCCACGGCCTCCAGCTCGGCCAGCAGCGCGGCCCCGCTCAGCCCCCGCTGCACCGCCGCCCAGGAGCGGTCCTTGACCTCGTAGGGCAGCTGTGCCGCCTCCAGTAGGTTGTAGACCTCCTGAGGCCAGGGTGCCGGAGCCTGTACGGCGTCGGCTAGCACCACCTCCACGCCGTCAACCAGCTCCTGGGCGCTCAGCCAGCCCAGGTCCACCTCAGTGCCCGCGCCCAGGGTGAAGCCGTCGGCCTCGACCTGCCTCACGGGCAGCCCCGAGGACTCTAAGGGCTTGGAGGGCTTTGAAGGTCCTGTGAGCCCTGTGGGCTCGGCAGGGCCGGGGGTGTGGCCTTGTGCGTGCCGCAGTACCGCCCCCGAGCAGGAGCCCGCTAGAAGCCGCAGCTTCAGGTGCCGTGCCTGCGGCACCACGTGGGCGGCTCCCTCAAGCCGGACACGCACGACAGCCCGCCCCTGGTGACCTGTCGTAGCACCCGCTGTCACCTGGGTGCCCGGCTCCTTGCAGTCCGTCGCCTGGCTGCCCGGCCACTCCAGCTCGATCACCGTGCGGGCCACGGCTTGCGGCCCGGGAGCCGCTGAGCCGTCGTCCTCCTCCAGGACGGTGCTACCGTCGGCACCAGGGAGGACCACCAGCTCCAGCTCGCGCGGATTGTGGGACGCGGGTTCGTCCACGCTGCCTGCCAGAGGGATGACGCTGCCCGCACGCGCCAGGACCACGGTGCGCTCCAGAGGCCTGGAAAGGACGAGCCTGCGCCCGCTATCCTCACCGGCCGGGGTGGTTGCGTCATAACGGCGTCCCGTGGGCAGGTCGTACCACACACCCTCCGGTAGCCAGGCAGGCTCACGTCCCAGGCCCGTCACGGGGTCCAGGGGGCTGGTGAACGGGACAACCAGCAGGTCCCCGAAGAGGAAGGTCTGACGGAGCTCGTAGGCACCCGCCTGGTCCGGGTAGTCGTGGTAGAGGGGGCGTACCGGGCCAACGCCCTCGACCACCGAGCGCCTGGCCCAGGTGTAGAGGTAGGGGACCAGACGGTGGCGCAGCCGCAGGTAGGCGCCCATGGTGGCGCGCGCGTCGCGGCGGTAGCGCCACGGCTCCTTGGAGTTGAACTCCGAGGAGGTGGAGTGCAGTCGGTTGACCGGGGAGAAGCAGCCCAGCTGGACCCAGCGGGCGGCCATGTCGTCGTCGCGCTGGCCCAGCATGTGCCCGCCGATGTCGTTGGACCACCAGTAGTAGCCGATGTTGGCTGCCGTCGCGGTGAACTCCGGCTGGAAGCGCAGGGAGTCCCAGGTGGCGACCGTGTCCCCGGAGAAGCCGACCGGTGTGCGGTGGCTGGAGGGGTCGGCATAGCGGGAGAAGGTGACCGGGCGGCGCCCCTGACGGCCGGAGTCGAGGTAGTGGACGTGGTTGAGCATCCATAGGGGGTCCAGCCCGGGGAGGGTCGTGGTACCTCCCTGCTGCCAGTCCAACCACCAGAAGTCCACGCCCTGCTCCTCCAGGGGGTGGTGCACGTGCTCCAGGTAGGCTCGTACGAAGTCACGGTCCGCGATGCTGAAGGGGACGTCCTCCCCGGCCGCCGGGTCCAGGCCCAGGTCGTGGCACACCGCCTGGTAGGCCTCCTCGTGGCGGCGCACGCCCTGGGCCGGGTGGACGTTGAGGGTGACCAGCATCCCGCGCTGGTGCAGGGCCTCCAGGAAGGAGCGGGGGTCCGGGAAGAGGTCATGGTTCCAGGTGTAGCCCGTCCACCCCGTGCCGATCGCCGGATCGATGTCAACCAGGTGCCAGTCCATGTCGATGACGGCCACGGAGAAGGGCAGGCCCTCGGCGGCAAAGCGGTCCATGAGCGCCAGGTACTCCTCGGCGCTGTAGGCATGGTAGCGGCTCCACCAGTTGCCCAGCAGCGCCCGGGGGATGAGCGGGCTGGGACCGGTGAGGCGGAAGAAGTCGTTCAGGGCGGCACGGTAGTCCTGGGCGTAGCCAAAGAGGTAGAGGTCCTGGGCTGCCTGGGCTGCCTGGTGGAGCTCCTGGGCAGTGCCCTGAAAGCCGCTGCGGGAGCTGCTGAGGTGGGTGCTGCGGGGGTCGTCGGCGGAACCCTCCCGGGGGACGCCGCTGCTGTCCCCGCCCTCGGTGCCGCAGCCTGAGGCGCGGGGCTCGACCCACTCGTCGTGGGTCAGAAGCAGGGAGGCGGAGTCGTCCAGCACCGCGATCCCGGTCAGGGACAGCAGGCCCGGGTCCAGGGCCGCGCGCCCGTCAACCTCGTCAAGGGTGCGGGTGGTGCCGCCCAGGTTGGTCGGGAAGGTTTCCGCAGGGTCCCAGGTGTCACCGTGGTACCAGGCGCCGCCGTGGGGCGCGGCGCTGGCCCGGCGCAGACGTACGTTGAGCCCGGAGCGGGTGAAGCCCAGGGAGGGCACGTGGGTGAGGTGGAGGTGCTCGGTGACGACCTCCACCCGGTCCGGCCCGGTCATGACACGGAAGGCGGGCGGCTCACCCAGGTCGCGGGTGGTGACGAGCTGGGTGGCGGCATCGGTGAAGGCCCCGGTGGGGGAGTACTCCATGCGGATGAGTCGGCTGGTGAGCACCGTGAACCGGTAGGTAGGGCCGGTCACCAGGGCCTGCGGACGGGCCGGGGCCGGGCGCGGGGTGCTGGGGCCGCGCGACAGCGGGGAGGTCATGGCAGAAGGGTCGCACCTCGGGGTGCGCGGCGCACCCCGAGGGCGCGAGGCCAGACCTCTTGAGGGGCGCTACGTACAGCGGGACGCGCGGCGCACCCCGAGGGCGCACAGGGCGTCCAAGGTGTGTGAGGCGCACGTCCTTGGTGGCTGCTCGCAGGACGTAACCGCAGGAACATGAGAGTCGGCCGGTTACACGGCCAGGTTCGAAGGCTGAAGACGTGCAGCAAGTCTGGCAGAATCGGCTGTCCGTCGGGCTGGCCCAGCGCCCTCAGCCCTGCCCTCTCCACCGTTGTAGAAGGACCCCCATGAGCCTCACCGTCCCGCCCCTGGTCGTCTCCGCCCGGCACGTCGGCACCGAGGAGGACTGGTGGCGCCGCGCCGTCGTCTACCAGGTCTACCCGCGCTCCTTCCAGGACACCAACGGCGACGGGTACGGCGACATCCCGGGTATCACCTCCCGCCTGGACTACCTGGACGCCCTGGGCGTGGACGTGGTCTGGCTCAGCCCCGTCTACCGCTCCCCACAGGACGACAACGGCTACGACATCTCCGACTACCGCGACATCGACCCCCTGTTCGGGACCCTGGAGGACCTGGACACCCTCATCGCGGGCCTCCACCAGCGGGGCATGCGCCTGGTCATGGACCTGGTGGTCAACCACACCAGCGACGAGCACGAGTGGTTCCGCGACAGCCGGTCCTCACCTGCCTCGGCCCGGCGCGACTGGTACATCTGGCGGCCTGCCCGCCAGGTGGAGGGGCTGGAGCCGGGGCAGCCCGGTACCGAGCCCACCAACTGGGGCTCGGCCTTCTCCGGGTCCGCCTGGGCCTGGGACCAGGCCAGCGGTGAGTTCTACCTCCACCTGTTCTCCCCGAAGCAGCCTGACCTCAACTGGGAGAACCCGCAGGTCCGCCGGGCTGTCTACGACATGATGACCTGGTGGCTGGACCGGGGCGTGGACGGCTTCCGCATGGACGTCATCAACCTGGTCTCCAAGACCTACCCGCTGGCCGACGCCCCTCTGGGGGAGGGGCAGCTCTACGGCTCGGGGCTGGCTGCTGCGGCCAACGGTCCGCGTATCCACGAGTTCCTGGCGGAGATGAGCCGGGAGGTCTTTGCCCCCAGGCCGGGCCACGTCATCACGGTCGGTGAGATGCCTGGGGTGGACCGTGAGCAGGCGCGGCTCTACACCGGGCCCGGGCGCGGTGAGCTGGACATGGTCTTCCAGTTCGAGCACATGGGCCTGGCCGAGGGAAGCGGCGGCAAGTTCGACCCGGTACCGGTGGACCTGGTGGCTCTCAGGCGCAACCTGGCCTCTTGGCAGGAGGGGCTGGCTCCGCAGGCCGTGGCAGAAGGTGGCGGTGCCGGGACGGCAGCGGGCGCTGCCCCCGCATCGGGGCACCTGGTAGAGACCGGCTGGAACTCCCTGTACTGGGACAACCACGACCAGCCGCGCGCCGTCTCCCGGTTCGGTGACGACGACCCGGCCTGGCGAGAGCTGTCCGCCAAGACCCTGGCCAGCATCCTCCACGCCCACCGAGGCACGCCCTACGTCTACCAGGGCGAGGAGCTGGGAATGGTCAACACCGTCCTGGAGCGGATCGAGGACTACCGGGACCTGGAGTCGGTCAACTACTTCCACGAGCGGGTCGGTGTGGGGGAGGACCCGGCCGCGCTGCTGTTGGCGATGCGTGTCAGCTCGCGGGACAACGCCCGCACCCCGGTGCAGTGGTCCGACGCCGAACACGCCGGGTTCACCACCGGCCTGCCGTGGATGCCGGTGACTCCGGGGTACCGGGAGGTCAACGCCGCCGCCCAGGTCGGGGTGGCGGGGTCGGTCTTCGAGCACTACCGGGCGCTCATCGCCCTGCGTCACGACGACGAGGTACTGGCCCTGGGGACCTTCCGCCTGCTGGCTGCCGACCACCCCACCGCCTGGGTGGTGCTGCGCGAGCTGGAGACGCGGACCGGGCGTGAGCAGCTCCTGCTCATCGCCCAGTGCGCGCGCGAGGAGCTGGTGCTGGAGGGGCAGGGTGGCCTGTGGGAGGCGCTGGCCGCCGAGGGCCTGGACGCGGGGGAGTGGTCGGGTGCCCGGCGGCTGCTGCAGGCCGCGGATCCGGCTGTCCAGCCCTCGTCCGGCCACGTGGGGGCGCCTCCCTGCCTGGGCGGCTGGGACTCGGTGCTGCTGCGGCGCTGGGTCTAGGGGAGTCAGGCGCTGATCGCCGGGGCGCGACTGTACAAGAGCTTCGCAGAACACCACTGTGCTTATGGTCTTGTGAGGGCTTGATACAGCCAGTACTGACAGGAGAAAAAAGGGGACAGAATTCCTTGAAGGCGTTGTAGGCTCGTGAGAGGAGTTGTTCAGGAATTCCCCGCGTAGAAGAGCAGGGTTATGCCATGACCTGATGCCCTCCAGGACGGCGTCGTGCGTGAGCCACTTGCTCAGCACCTGCTAGGAGGCGGGATGGACCTGGGTGTACAGGCCCCGGACCCGATTGGCGGCCTGGTTGATCTTCCGGGCCAGGTCCCGGTCAATAGCGGGCAGCATGCGCAAGGCGGTAGCATCCTCGTCCGAGGTACTGGTGGACTTGAGCGTGTGGGGCACCGTGCGGGCTGCACCGGCGATCATCTCCGCGTCCCTCGCGTCGGTCTTGGCACTACCCGGGTCGGGATGGTGACCCAGCGCATCAATAGGCCGGGCAGGTACCCTACGGTGACGCCCGTGGCCCGGGTGGCCGTCACTGCCAGGCTGCTGATGGTGCCGCGCTGGTTCACCACCACCAGCATCCGGCTGTGGCTGCCGATCCGCTCATAGACTTCGCGCTGCTGACTCTCGTCGTTGGGCAGGGCACTGTCGAGGAGGCTCCTCCCGTCTGCGGTCAGGGCTGTGACCCGGTGCTCGGTCTTGCCACGTCAGTGCCGATGAACACGTCTGTGTCATCGGCTCGCATCCAGCTCGTCTTTCCGTTTTCTCGGTGTGGGACCAGCCGACAGGCTCCGGCCCTGCACCCACGTCACAAAAGGGCTCGAAGGGCCATCGGTCCGTCCCTGCTGATCAGTTGTTACCGGCAGCCCTGCGGCGGCCGGTAACAGCACTCAGGATCATTATAACGACAAGGACAAGACATCATGTCGACCGACAACGAGGTAACGGGTGGTCGGCTGCACGCCTCCGATAGCTGACATTGATCAACTGTTCTACGTAGCGTCGTGTGCCTACGCTGTTTCCGGGATCGGCCAGACAGATAGTGAGACAGCATGCAGAGGTGGCCGGTCCCAGAAGCGAAAGGAGAACAGTCATGGCAGGTGAGCGCGGTGTCCGGGGCGCCGGTACCTGGGTCGAGTTCCGGGGCTGACCGCGTGGGTCGCGCTCTCGTCCTGGAGACCGGCCTGGGAGGGGACCCCCGCTTTGAGGTGGTGGACCACGTCAGCGACGGGGGCCAGGCGCTAGGAGCCCTGTCTGAGTGGGCCGTGGACCTGGTCCTGCTGGACTGGGACAGCACCGACCTGGGTGCTACGGCAGTGCTGGAGAGCCTGCAGCACTCAGACAATGGCGTACGCGCGGCTGTCATGACCGCATACAGGAGCGAGGCGGTCCTCCAGGATGCGGTCGAGGCGGGTGTCGTGGCCTTCGTGGACAAGAACATGGGCTGGTCCCCTCGCCTGGGCGACCAGCTCCTGCGGGCGGCGGAGGGCCAGGTGGTGCTGTCTGACTGGCCTGGCGACCTCCTTGAGGCACTTGTCCAGGACCCACGGGAGAGGGAGGATGGCAGCGACGGTGAGACAGGTGGTAGCAGCGACACGGGTGGCAGTGATACAGGCGGTCACGGGTCTGGTGATGCGGGGTCCGGGGGTGGCGACGTCAGCAGCACCGCCACCGCGATACCTTCTCGTCTGGTCCCGGTCTACCAGGGGATCCTGGACGGACTGACCAACCGGGGGATCGCCCGCCGCACCGGGCTCAGCGAGGGCACTGTGCGCATCTACGTCTCCGAGCTGCTCACCCTGCTGGGCTGCCAGTCGCGCACAGAGGTCGTCATCCACGGCCTTGGGCGCCTCTGAGCACCTCTGGCCCTATTATTCTTGTGTCTGGGTGGAGCGGCGTCCCGTGGAAGGGGTTGCTGCAACGTTTTGTCGCGACCTAGAGGAGCTGGTCGGATGCCGGGTCTGTTAGATGATCGATATGTCCGGGGTGCGGTGATCGTGTTGGGCGGGGTCTTGCTCATGTCCTTTGACGCCGCCCTTATCCGGGCCGTGGGCCAGCCGGCCGGGGTGCTGTCGCTGTGGCGCGGGGTGCTGATATGCGCTGCCATGGTGCTGGCAGCGTCCCTTTGCCATGCTGGTGGCGCAAGGCAGCGCTGGCACAACGAGTGGGCTGCCTGGGGCAACGGGCTGATGTTCGGGGTGGCGTCGGTGGCCTTTGTGTACTCTATCGAGAGCACCTCCGCCGCCAACACGCTTTTTATCATGGCGACCATGCCGGTGTGGTCGGCAGTCCTGGGGCGGGTGTTTCTGCGGACTAGTATTGATCGGCCGACAGTTTTGGCGATCATGGTGTCGCTCGTCGGCATGACGATCATCTTCGCCTCACAGCTCTCCAGTGCCGCTGGTCGGGGGGAGCTGCTGGCCCTGCTGGCTGCGGTGTCGATGAGCGGCGGCTTCGTGTTCTCCTCGCGACGCCGGTCCAGCCCGTTTCTCACCACAGCGGTCGGCGGGGCGCTGTGCGCGCTCACCGCTGCCGTCTTCCTGCGCGGGGTGGAGGTTCCCGCCCTGGGATCATGGCTGCCCCTGGTCGCTGAGGGATTCGTGGTCATGCCAGTCGGCCTGGTCTGCCTGTCCGTGGGACCGAGGCTTCTGCCCGTGCACCATGTGGCGATCTTTGTACTGGCAGAGACGGTGCTGGGGCCAGTGTGGGTGTGGATGTTCTTCCACGAGAATCCCGGGCCGGCCTCGCTCGTGGGTGGGGCGGTGGTCATCGGGGCGATCGTCAGTCTGAACATGTACTATATTCGCCTTTCGAGGAAGGAAAGAGTAGGTGCGGTCTGACGCGGAGGAGGGACAGCCTCTTGTTAAGTGCGCTGCGGCCATCATCCGTGACGACCGTGTGCTGCTTGTCCGCAAGCGTGGCACGACCGCCCTTATATCTCCCGGGGGTAAGTTGGAGGCAGGGGAGTCCCACCTCGACTGCCTTCGCCGCGAGCTCTCCGAGGAACTGGGCGCCTCGCTGGCGTCGGCCACCTACTTCGGCACCTACGAGGACGTCTCTGTCTTCGACCAGGGCAGGTCGATCACCATTGTCGTCTATATATGCGATATCGCCGGTGACCCGCAGCCCCACTCTGAGATTGAGGCGCTGGAGTGGCTGCCCGTGACCTGTCTGCCTGGCGGCGAGTCCACCTTTCAGCGTCGGGTCATCCCCGATATCGCGAGAGCGAGCGGCCGGTGCTGACCAGTCCGGTGGGCCTGGTGACGGACCTGGACGGTACCGTCGTCTTCGACGGGGTCGCAGACCCCCAGCTACCCTCCTTTCTCAGGCGTGTCTCGCAACGTGGGGACGTCTCCGTCATCGTGGCGACGTCACGGGCGCCCAGGGGCGTGGCCGAGGTGCTGGGAGACGCCGTGACCTGCCTGGACGGTATGGCTTGTTTCAACGGTGCACTCCTGCGCCTGGGGAGTGAGGAGCGGCGCCACTGCATGAGGAGGCAGCATGTGCGTGCCGTCGTGGATGCAGCGTTCCGTATCGGTGTGCCTGCCTACGTGGACCAGGGACACTCCTTCACAGTGCTTACGCCACCGGGTCGCGAGAAGGGGCTGGGCTCGGGGCTGGAGCACATGCGCGACTACCTGGACGGCCGGTGGTGCGCCGACCCGGCCCAGGTGCCGGTCGACGACGTGCTCAAGGTGACGGTCGTCAGCCGGGGGTTGGCCGATTCGGAGGGTGCCGTGCCCGGTTGGGGGGCTGGCGTCGCAGAGGGCGCAGGCGTCCTCCAGGCCCTGTTGGGTCTTCGTCTTGACGGTGTCACTGCCTACCCGCACGAGGACGGCGTGGTCGACGTCTGTGCGGCAGGGGTGGACAAGAGCATCTGCATGAGGCTGCTGCCCGGTGGCGAGGCGCTGGCCGCCACGAGCTCTACGGCCATCAACGAGGGCACAGACGTCGCGGGAGAGCCTGCAACCACCGCTCACACGGCCGCTTTGCTGCCACAGGCTGTCTCCACGTGGGTGGCGGCAGGCAACGACGTCAACGACGTGGCGATGATCCGTGCGGCAGACGTCGGTATCGCCGTCGGGGACGGCCTGGAGGGGGTCAGGGCGAGGAGGCAGACGGTCCGCGTCCCCTCGCGCCCCGGTGCGGTGGTGTCCGTCCTGGAGCGGATGCTGGGCCTGTAGCGGCACCAGGGGCGGTCTGCTGGCGGGGACACCAGCACAGCCCGCGCCCACCCGTGCCCACCACTGTGTGTGCGTAAGCCGCTGTATACACCCCCGTGCCCTTCCGAGGGCCGCCTTGTCTACCCCTGGGCCGCCTGGTCCGCAGCCTGGCCGAAGTCGGGCACCTGCTCCGGGCCCAGCACTCCCTCATGGATGCTGACCAGCTCGATCGCCGGGCGCAGGCCCGTCCACCACTGGTGGAGCGGGCGGCGGTTGTCCTGGTCGAGCTCGTCGGTCATGCGCTCCAGGGGGCGGTGGTCCACCTTGCCCCCTATGAGGCCGATGTAGGAGGCGCCTGCGGTGCCGCCCCCCAGTTCGGCAGCCAGCAGCTCCAGGGCGGCGGCCACCAGCTTGGTGGCCATGATGCGGTCAAAGGGCGTGGGGTTGCCCCCCTGCTGGAGGTGGCCGATGACGGCCTCGCGCACGTCGTAGAGGCCCTGCCCCTCCTCGGTGAAGATCCGGGCCAGCACGCCGGTGGTGTAGTTGGCGCTAGCCCGCTCGTTGCGCACCACCAGGTAGAGGCTGCGCCCGGAGCGGAAGGAGTCCACCATCCGTGCCGAGTCCTGTGCCAGCTGGCTGAGGGTCAGCCCGTCCTCGTGCAGGTAGACCTGCTCGGCCCCGGCCGCCAGTCCGGACATGAGCGCCAGGTAGCCGCACCTGCGGCCCATGACCTCGGCCACGAAGCAGCGGTGGGAGGCGGCCGCGGAGAGCTTGACGGCGTCCAGGGCCGCCACCGCGTTGTTCAGCGCCGTGTCCGTGCCGATGCTCAGCTCGGAACCGGGCAGGTTGTTGTCGATGGAGGCGGGCACGCACACGATCGGGATCTGGAAGGCGGGGTAGCGGGTCCGTTCGGTCACCAGCCGGTGCGCGGCCAGGTAGGCGTTGAAGCCCCCGATCACCAGGAGGGCGTCGATCTCGTGGGACTCGATGGCCCGGCCCAGGGCGTAGAGCTGCTCCACGGTGGGCACCTCGCGACGCGTCCCCAGCTGGGCGCCGCCGTCACCGACCCATCCCTCCACGTCGGCCCAGGTGAGCTCGCGCACGTTGCCGTCCAGGAGCCCCGGGAACCCGCCAAAGATCCCCAGCATGGTGAAGCTGTGGTCCAGGCCTAGGCGCACGGCCGCCCGAGCCGCCGTGTTCATTCCCGGTGCCAGGCCTCCCGCGTGGATGATCGCCACCCGGCTGGGGCGCTCGCCCGGCCCCGGCCTGCTGACCCCGCCCGGCAGCGTCTGGTGCTGGTGCGGGGGCGTGGAGGTCGGGGGTGTGGACGTCGGGGGTGTGGACATGGTCTCGAACACCTTCAGCATGGAGGCAAAGCTTGATCCCCGGGCCTCCACGGCCGCCTCGTAGTCCTGGGCGCGCACCAGGTCCTTGACCGCCCGGGTGGCCTTGACCTGCTCCATCATGGGCAGGCGGCGGATACGGTTGTGGCGCTCGGCGATAATGACCGGCTCGGCACCGGCATCCATGGTCACCAGCTCGCGGGCGGCGGCGCACCCCAGCAGGGTGGACATCCACCGGTCGTAGGCGCTGGGGCGGCCACCGCGCTGGACGTGGCCCAGGATCGTCACCCGGGCGTCCTCGCCCAGGCGGTCGGCCAGGACCTGCTTGACGTCGTCGGCCGTGATCCGGTTGCCTGAGCGGTCCGTGGCGCCCTCGGCCACGATGACCATGGACTCGCGGCGCCCGGCGTCGCGACCCGCCTGGAGCTTGGCGCACATGTCGGCCTCCCACCCCTGCCCCGGGGGCAGCTCGGGGACGAGCACGTAGTCGCATCCCCCGGCCACAGCGGCCATGAGAGCCAGGTAGCCGCAGTGGCGCCCCATGACCTCCACGATGAAGGTGCGCTGGTGGGAGGCGGCGGTGGAGGAGATGTCGTCAATGGCCTCCAGGATGCGGTGCAGGGCGGAGTCGGTGCCGATGGTCATGTCGGCACCCACCAGGTCGTTGTCGATGGAGCCCACGATCCCGGCCACCATGAGCACCGGGTGGGCCTGTGCCGTCTCTGCGGTGATCTCACCGCGCTCCACCAGGTCGGCCAGCAGGGCGGGCCAGTTGGTGCGGAACTCGTCGGTGCCGGTCAGGGAGCCGTCCCCGCCGATAACCACCAGGCGGTCAATGCCGTGCTCCAGCAGGTTGCGCGCGGCGTCACGCTGGCCCTCCCACTCGCGGAACTCCGCTGAGCGGGCGGTGCCGATGACGGTGCCCCCGCGCTGGAGGACCGAGCCCACCGAGTCCCAGCCCAGAGGCCTGATGCCCTCGCCCCCGGCCACGGCGCCCGCCCAGCCCTCCATGACGGCGTAGGGCTGGGCGCCCAGGCGGATGGCGGTGCGCACCACGGCGCGCACCGCCGCGTTCATGCCCTGGGCGTCGCCCCCGGAGGTGAGGACTCCGATGCGCAGGGGCTCCTGGCTGGTGTGTGCAGGGGAGCCGGAGGTGGTCCCTGGCTCAGCGGGGACCGGGGTGGGGGAGAGGCTGCTGGCAGGAGCAGGAGTGGCAGGTGTGACAGGCATGGTGGACAAGGTCCTTCTGCGAGTGGGTCGTGTGCGTGACTGGTGGGCGCTATGTATAGCTGGTGCCTATTCTGCCCCCAGGTGGTGGCCTGAGTCATCAGCGGTGAGCCCGGTTCCTCCCAGCACCCTGGGGGACCCTGGTCGTGTGCTCGTGCATGACCACGGACCCTGCCCAGGCGCCGGCTGCTGCCCCGGTCCCTGAATCTGGCTCTGTCTGGACACGGTGGGCAGGAGTAACGGCTAGAATCGTGGGGTGAGGCACGTGGCTGGTCGGCACCTGACCGGTACCTGGCTGGTGGTCGGCTGGTATCGGGTCGGCGGTGACGGCACTGACCGCGCGTCGGTCTCGGCGAGCCGGTGCCGGCTGGCTGTGCCACCTGCTGTCGGCGAGTCGCCGGGGCGACGGCCACCATAGTCAGTCATAGTCAAGTCAGTCATTGTCGGTGACACGTCAGGGGCGCCTGTCAGCACGCCCGACGAGACCGCAACGATCGAAGAGACCGCAGAGACCACTCGGAGACACCGGAGAGGTAAGGACCAGCCGCATGGATCTGTACGAGTACCAGGCTAGGGGACTGTTCGGCTCCCACGGCGTCCCGGTTCCCGGCGGGGTCGTCGCCACTACGGCGGACCAGGCGGAGGCTGCCGCCCGTGACCTCCTGGGGGAGGGGGGCGGCCTCGTCGTGGTCAAGGCCCAGGTCAAGACCGGTGGGAGGGGTAAGGCCGGGGGCGTCAGGCTCGCCCGCAGTCCCGCCGAGGCCCGCTCCCACGCCGAGGCGATCCTGGGCATGGACATCAAGGGGCACGTGGTGGGCAGCGTCCTGGTCTCCCAGGGTGTTGACATCGCTGAGGAGTACTACGTCTCCATCCTCCTGGACCGCGCTCGCCGCCAGTACCTGGCCATGTGCTCGCGCGAGGGCGGCATGGAGATCGAGACCCTGGCCCGGGAGCGTCCCCAGGCCCTGGCGCAGGTGCCGGTTGATCCCCTGGAGGGGCTGACCCCGCAGGTAGCCGACAGGATCGTGGAGGCAGCGGGACCCTTCCCCGGGGAAGTCGCCGCCCAGGTGGCCCTGACCGTCACCCGTCTGTGGGAGGTCCTCACCGCCGAGGACGCGACGCTGGTCGAGGTCAATCCCCTGGTGCTGACCCCTCAGGGGGAGGTCCTCGCTGTGGACGGCAAGGTCACCTTGGACGACAACGCCCGCTTCCGCCACCCCGGCCACGCCGACCTGGCCGACGTCGGTGCGCGCGACCCGCTGGAGGACAGGGCCAGGCAGGCGGGCCTCAGCTATGTGCGCCTGGACGGCCAGGTCGGCGTGCTGGGCAACGGTGCCGGGCTGGTCATGGCCACCCTCGACGTCGTCGCCGCGGCCGGGGCGAGGCACGGAGGCATGCGGCCGGCGAACTTCCTGGACCTAGGAGGTGGTTCCTCCGCACAGGCTATGGCTGCCGGCCTGGAGGTGGTCGCCTCCGACCCCCAGGTGCGTGCCATCCTCGTCAACGTCTTCGGGGGCATCACCTCCTGCGACACGGTGGCCGAGGGCATCGTGTCGGCCGTGGAGACCCTGGGCGGGCTGCCCAAGCCGGTGGTAGTGCGCCTAGACGGCAACAACGCGCCTCTGGCGCACCAGATCCTGGAGGAGGCCGCCATCGACGGCGTCACGGTGGCAGGGACCATGGACGGGGCCGCCGACCTCGTCGCCGCTGTTGCCGAGCAGAGTGCCGGGCAGGCTGCGGCCGCGCCTGCCGGGAGGACCCGAGCCGAGGAGGCCAAGCGATGAGCATCTTCCTGACTGAGGCCGACCGTGTCGTCGTCCAGGGCATGACCGGCTCCGAGGGGCGTCGGCACACGGCCCGCATGATCAGCGCGGGCACCAGGGTGGTCGCCGGGGTCAACCCGCGCAAGGCGGGCACCACCGTCGCCTTCGACGTGGCGCCTGTCGGCCCCGGGGCGGGGCGTGTGGTCGCCGGGACGCTCGAGGTCCCTGTCCTGGGCAGCGTCGCCGAGGCCCGGGCCTCCACCGGCGCGGAGGTTAGCGTGGTGTTCGTACCCCCCGCCGCCGCCAAGGACGCCGTGACCGAGGCCGTGGACGCCGGGGTGCGTCTGGTGGTCGTCATCACCGAGGGGATCCCCGTGGCTGACGCCACCTGGATGTGCGCCTACGCCCGGTCCAGGGGGGTTCAGGTCATCGGCCCCAACTGTCCCGGTATCATCTCCCCCGGCCGCTCCAACGTCGGTATTACCCCGCCCGACATCACCGGCCCCGGCCCTGTGGGCCTGGTCTCCAAGTCGGGCACCCTGACCTACCAGCTCATGCACGAGCTGCGGGACCTGGGCTTTACCACCTGCATCGGTATCGGCGGGGACCCGGTGGTCGGCACCACCCACATTGACGCCCTGGAGGCCTTCGAGGCGGACCCGGACACCAAGCTGGTCGTCATGATCGGGGAGATCGGCGGGGACGCGGAGGAGCGCGCCGCTGACTACATCAGCCGGTCCATGACCACCCCGGTTGTCGCCTACGTCGCAGGCTTCACCGCCCCTGAGGGGCGGACCATGGGGCACGCCGGCGCTATTGTCTCCGGCTCCTCGGGGACGGCGCAGGCCAAGAAGATCGCTCTAGAGGCTGCGGGCGTGCGGGTGGGCGAGACACCCAGCCAGACCGCTCAGGTCGCCAGAGACCTCTACCGCCAGATGCTGGGCGAGCAGGCGTGAGCCCCCGGCGCCTGCGTCCTGATGACTGGGGCTGGGCAGTGCGCGCCGGGGTCGAGTCGGCGGCGCTGGGGTGGGTCCTGGTCGTTCTCCTCACCGTCCTGGTTTTCCTGGCGACCTCCAGCCTGGACGCCACCGCCGCCCTGACCACCGGTGACGCCCTGCGTACCGGAACGGCCCTGTGGAGCCTGGGCTTCGGGGGGTCTCTGGGCTTGTCCCAGGCGGACAGCGGCGTCCTCAGCCTGCCCCTGACGGGTCTGACCTTGGCGCAGGCCGCCTGGACGTGGAGCTGTGTGCGCCGGGCCGACCTGCGCGGTCCCGTCTCCGGTGCGTGGACCGTCGTGTCGGCGGCGGTCGTGGCCGGGCTGGCCAGCCTGGCGGGACCACCGGGCTCGCGCACCTGGCCCGCCGTCCTGGGACTGACTGCTCTAACTGCCGTGGTGGTGGCGGTCCAGCTGCAGCGGCGTGGTCGGGGGTCTCAGAGGCTGTCCGCCTGGTGGGACCGCCGCCCCCACTGGGTCTCCCCGGGCCTGTCCCTGGCACGGGGCGCGGCGGTTGCCCTGGCTGTCCTCACTGCCGCGGTCCTGGTGGTGGCGCTGGTCTCCGGTGCCGGGCGGGCCTCACGCCTGCACGACACGCTGGCTGGCGGCGGGATCGTGTCCACCGTCGGGCTGCTCGTCCTGCAGGCAGGCTGGCTGCCGACGGCGGGTGTGTGGGCCTGCTCCTGGCTGGTGGGCTCCGGCTTCTCCGTGGGGACAGGCAGCATGTTCTCCCCGGAACGGGTCGCCGCCGGTCCTGTCCCATCGCTGCCCCTGCTGGGGCTGCTGCCCACGGCACCGGTGGGGAGGGTGGGGCTCTACCTGCCACTGGTAGTCACGGTGGCGGCCATGGTGGTCGCCTGGAGACGGCGGCACGTCCTCAGCGCCCTGCGGGTCAGGTACGCGGTAGCGGCCTCCCTGCTGGCCGGGACGGTTCTCGCCCTGACCACGGGGGTGGCGTGCCTGGCCGCCTCCGGCTCGGTGGGGCCCGGTCGCATGGTCGACGTCGGTCCGCAGACCGGCTACACCGTCCTGCTGGTCTTTCTGGAGGTCTCCGTGGGCCTGGGGGCTACTGCGGTGCTGACACACCCCTACACCCGGACCTGGGCTACCGAGGCGGTGTCGGGGACCACCCAGGCGGCCAGCGACGCGCGCCACCGGGTGGAGGCGCGTCTGGGGTCGGCCGTGGGCTCCGGACGGTACCGGCACGCTGCCCATCCGTCCGCACCGTCCCGTGATCACGGGCGGCAGGAACGAACCCCTCAGACGGAGACGGCCGTCGGGGAGCCCGGGGAGCCGGGCAGCGGCTCCGGCTCCCCGGAGTAGGCAGGGGTGAGGCGGAGACCGAGCGCGTGTACAAGTACTGCACCGCCCCATCAGTTCCGCCGGGGCGAGCAGGGGCCGTGCCTGGGCGGGAGCGGGCGCAGGAGGTTGCCTGGCGGATACACTGCTGCGGTGGGAACCAGGATGGCACCGTCGGCGACGCCCGCGGCGGCAGAGTCTGAGGCGGCAGCACCAGGCACAGTCTGTGACAGGACCGGTCCCGTGCTACGGCGTGCCCGGCTGGTGGTCCTGGTGTCGGGAGCAGGTTCCAACCTCCTGGCGCTGCTGGAGGCCTGCGAGGAGCCCTCCTACGGCGCCCAGGTAGTGGCGGTGCTTGCTGACCGCGCCTGTGCCGGGTTCGATCACGCCGCCCGGGCGGGCGTGCCTGCCCAGGTGGTGGCGCCCGGAGACTTTCCCGACCGGCCCCACTGGGACCAGGCCCTGGTGCGTGCCGTGACCGCCTGGGAGCCGGACCTGGTGGTGTGCGCGGGCTTCATGCGCCTGCTGGGTCCCGGCTTCCTGGAGCGCCTTCCCGGTCGTGTCGTCAACACCCACCCCTCGCTGCTGCCAGACTTCCCCGGCGCTCACGCCGTCCGCGACACGCTTGCCGCCGGTGCTGACCGTTCCGGCGCCACCCTGTTCTGGGTGGACGAGGGGGTGGACACCGGTGAGCACATTGCCCAGGTGGAGGTGGAGGTCCTGCCCGGGGACACCGAGGCGACCCTCACCCAGCGGATCAAGGCGGCCGAGACCCCCCAGCTGGTGGCGCAGGTAGGGCGCCTGGCGCGTGAGATGGTGCGGGGAGAAGGTCTCCAGGGAGCAGGCGCCGGGGCCGACCCGGAGGTTGCCCAGGACGTCTAGGGCCAGTGACAGCAGGTCGTGGGGTGTCTGCTCATCCAGCTCACCACCCACGGGCAGGGCGGCCGGTTGTTGTGGTGGGTGCAGGTCCGGGTCGGGTTTTAGCGGCCTAGGCCGTGGTTGCGTCGGTGTTTTCTGGTGGGGGTCTGGCGTGGGGTGGGGGGCTCCTGGGTTATTCGGGCGGCTCGGGCCTTGACGTCGGCCAGGACCTCCTCGGGGGTGATCTTGTGGCCCGGCCTGCCCGCCTGGGGCTGCTGGCCTGTCTGGGGCTGGGCCTGTGCTGGTGGTGTTCGTGCGGCGGTGGTGGGCGGGTGGGGGAAGGAGGCCTCGCGCAGGCTGGCGGTGCGGGCGGGGCCGGTCCCGGCGGGTGCCTCCCGCGCGGCCCGGGGCTGGTTGCCCTGGCGGGCCGGCTGGGCCACTCGGGCCTCGATGTCGGCCAGGACCTCCTCGCGGGTGATCTTGTGGCCCGGCTGGCCCGGCCCGGCCGGGGTGGCGCCCGTCCGTGTGGGGCCTGGCTGGGTGGTGGCGGGGCCGGGCTGGCCTGGCTGGTGGGGCTGCCCGGCCCCGGGCCGGGTCGTGGCCGAGGGCGCGGGCTCCTGTGCCCGGGTGGGTGGGTGCCAGGGTGGGTGGCCGGTGGCGATGGTGGCGGCGACGTGGGCGGGGGTCCAGGGTGGCCCCCGGGGGCTGGTGGCGTCCCTCTGGGCCTGGGTGCGCGGCTCCAGGTGGGTGCGCCCGTGTCGCAGGTCCTGGGCCCGGTCGGGGGGGCCAGTCAGCACCGCGCGCACCAGCAGGCGCACACGCGGCCTCCGGTCGGCCGGGACGGCCAGGGCGGCCTGCTCCAGGACCGTGGCCACGGGAGGCTGCTGGCCGCCGACGGAGGAGTTGACCGCCCCGTGGCCCAGGGAGGGCCAGCCCTCGGCGGTGGTGGCGGGCTGGGAGGGGCCGAAGGTGACCTGGTCGGACTCGTGGAGCACCACCAGCGCCCGGTCCACCTCAGCCGCCCTGGCCGCAGCCTCCTCGTCGGAGAGGTGGTGCACACGAGTCAGGTCGCCCACGACCTCGTCCATGAACTTCCTGCGCCTTTTCCTGGTTGCACTGGAGGTGGGCTGGCGGCCCTGGGCGCGGTAGGTGCGGATGCCCTCCAGCAGACGCTCCGCCGACAGCAGGGACAGGGCCGAGAGCTGGCGGTCGAGCTGGTGGGTGAACTCGGAGGCCAGGACCCGGGTGGAGTCGTGGTGGCCGGTGTGGAAGAACACCTCCACCGGGACCCGCGAGTGCCACGCCAGCGGGCTGTCAGGCGCCGCAGCAGACCCCTCCCACACCAGCACCCCCTGGCCACCGGCCCGCCCTGCCGGGGGTGAACATGTCCCCGGCCACCAGGGCGGAAGCGGAAGCCGCGCCCCCGTGGCCAGGGGCCGGGCCACCACCACCGGTCCCGCCGCCAGGCGCAGCGGGGCCAGCGGCGGGGGCGGTGGGGCTCCCGCGCCTGCGCGACCAGCGCCACCGCCTGGGCGTCACGACCCCGCCCCCGGGCCACCGGGACCACTGGCGCCCTCACCCGGCGTGCCCCCGGGGCCACCAGAACCGCCCGGGCCGTCTGCGGCGATGCTGGCGGCGACCTGCGCGGCTGCGGCGGAGAAGTCCTGCTCCAGGACGTGGTCCTGGGCCTGGGCCAGAAAAGTAAGGTGCGCGACCGCGTCCTCGATACCGACCTGGTCCAGGCTGACCCTCCCGGTGAGGCAGTAGGCGGGGGTCAGCCCGTAGACCTGGTCAGCCCCCAGCACCCCCAGGTTGTCTATGGCCCAGTCGGCCACCAGCACCCCGGTGTCGTCGTCGTCCAGGTCCTCCGACGCCGAGACCAGGGTGGTGGCCCCCATGCGCTCACGCATCACCGGGTCCGACATCCTGGCCGCCTTGCCCGCATGGGGGCGGAGCCACCCCATCACCGGGGTAACAGTCAGCGCGGGTCCGGAGACCTCCCCCCACAGCTCCATGTCACCCGTCGCGGAGCGGGCCAGGCACCACCACCGCTGGCTGGGGAACGGCACAGGGGTTCCCTCCAGCCACGCCTGGACCACCGGCGCCCACCGGAAGGGGTCAGTGAACCACCACCGCCCCTGCCCGAACCCGTCGAACCCGAACCTCTCCCACAGGTGCAGCACCGAGGCCGACAGCACCCCACCGAAGTACTCCAGGTGCTCGGCGGAGGCGGGGGCACCCACACCCATGGGCAACCACCCCCGGTGCCCCAGCGCGTTGTCCATCAGGGCGTCCACCCACTCCGGGGTCGCGTGCAGCCACCCCTGGTACCACTCCTCCTTGCTCATCCGCATAAACCAAACCGTAACCACCACCACACCACCACAACCCCCAGGCACGAGACCCGCCCCAGGCACCCCCAGACAGGGGCACCCCCACACGACCCACGCCCCGCTAGGCGCCAGGACCACGGCACCGTGTTATGACCCGGTTCCGGACCTGTGCTGAGAGGTGGTGAGCAGGTACAGTGTGTGGTGGCCGTAACTGGCGAGGGTGGGCCACCACCGGGGAGCGGCCTGGTCCGTCGTGGAGGGGACGTCGTCCGCCTGGGCGTCCCGCCAGCCCCCTGCCCCAGGAGCGCCCCCGTGAGCACCCAGGCCCCCACCACTTCTGCCACCACCGCCCCGATCCCGACCGGCCCTGATTCCAGCCCGGTGCGGGCGGACGACCCCGACCTGCTACCCGTGCGCCGTGCCCTGGTCTCGGTCTACGACAAGACCGGTCTCGCCGACCTGGCGACCTGCCTGGTGAAGGCCGGTGTCGAGATCGTCTCCACGGGCTCCACCGCTGCCGCTATCGTCGAGGCAGGCCTGCCCGTCACCCCGGTGGAGGAGGTGACGGGCTTCCCGGAGTGCTTGGAGGGACGGGTCAAGACCCTCCACCCCCGGATTCACGCAGGCATCCTCGCTGACCGGCGCAAGCCTGACCACCTGGCCCAGCTGGAAGACCTCGACGTCACCCCCGTCGACCTGGTGGTGGTCAACCTCTACCCCTTCATCGACACGGTGGAGCGCGGCGCACCCTTTGACGCCTGCGTCGAGCAGATCGACATCGGCGGGCCTGCCATGGTGCGCGCCGCAGCCAAGAACCACCCCGGGGTGGCCGTGGTGACTGACCCGGGACGCTACGCCGAGGTCGCCCAGGCGCTCACCGCCGGGGGATTCACCCGCTCCCAGCGCCGCAGCCTGGCTGCTGCCGCTTTTGCCCACACCGCAGCCTACGACGCCGCCGTCGCCACCTGGATGTCTACCCAGGTCCAGCAGGACCAGCGGGAGGAGGACAACCCTGGGAGAGCTGAGTCTGCTGAGACAGCTGTGGCCGGGGACGGCGGGCACGCGCAGGCGCGCGCGGCCCTGCCCGCCTACATCGGGGCGGGCTATGAGCGCCTGTCCTTGCTGCGCTACGGGGAGAACCCCCACCAGGAGGCCGCGGTCTACCGGGCGCCGGGGGCTCGCGGCGGGGTCGCTGGTGCCCGCCAGCTGCACGGTAAGGCCATGAGCTTCAACAACTACACCGACACCGACGCGGCCCTGCGTGCCGCCTGGGACCACGGCCAGCAGGTGTGCGTAGCCGTGGTCAAGCACGCCAACCCATGCGGGATCGCCGTGTCGGCCTACGGCGACGTGGCTCAGGCCCACCGCCGTGCCCACGCCTGCGACCCCGTGTCTGCCTACGGAGGGGTCATCGCCACCAACGCCACGGTCACGGCAGCGATGGCCCAGCAGGTGCGTCCTGTCTTCACGGAGGTTGTGGCCGCCCCTGCCTTCACCGACGAGGCGGTGGAGATCCTGTCCGCCAAGAAGAACCTGCGCCTGCTCGTCGTCGAGCCCCCGCAGAGGGAGGGCTACGAGATCAGGCAGGTCTCCGGCGGTGCCGTGGTCCAGCACCGCGACGTCCTGGACGCCCCGGGCGACGACCCCTCCTCGTGGACCCTCGTGGCGGGCGAGCCGGCTGGCGACGCCGTCATGGACGACCTCCTCTTCGCCTGGCGCGCGGTACGGTCCGTACGCTCCAACGCCGTGCTCCTGGCTCGCGGCGGTGCCACTGTCGGGGTCGGCATGGGCCAGGTCAACCGGGTTGACTCCTGCAGGCTGGCCGTGGAGCGCGCCAACACCCTGGGACAGGGCGGGCAGGAGGTCCCGGGCGCAGGCGCTGAGGGTGCTCCAGGCGCTGCCCCCGAGCGGGCGCGGGGGTCCGTGGCCGCCTCCGACGCCTTCTTCCCCTTTGCCGACGGCCTCCAGGTGCTCCTGGACGCCGGGGTACGTGCCGTCGTCCAGCCGGGAGGCTCGATCCGGGACCAGGAGGTCATTGAGGCGGCCCAGACGGCAGGAGTGACGATGTACCTCACCGGTGCCCGCCACTTCTCCCACTGACTCTGCCCTGCTCTCCCATGGCCTCCACCGGGGCGCAGCCGTAGACTGCAGTCGTGGCACAGCAGGAGCATCTCAGGCAGGTTGGGCACAAGGAGCCCTACAGCACCGTCGGGGTAGTGCTGGTGGCCCTGGGACTGGCCGTCGTACCCGTGCTGACCCTCCTAGGGCAGCGGCTCCTGGCGGTCCTGTGGCTGGCTGTGGGGATCCTGGTCCTGGCGCTGGTGCGTCTGCGGCGCCCTGAGGGCAGCTGGCTGGCAGCCCGGGGGCGTGTCTTCGACGTGGCCTTTGGCACGATCCTGGCCGGGGCGCTGCTTGCCTTGGCCCAGTACGTGAACCTTCCCCGCCTTCTGTGACCTCTTCTTCAACTGCCTACGTCCTGTGACGCAGCCCGCGCTCACGGCCGGGCGGATCACGCAGTGAGCGGACCACCTTGTGGGCGTGAGGTGCCGCAACCTCTTCGGTGTGGCAGTCTGCCCCCGTCACTGACGGCCCGACCGTCCTCCCTGCCCTACCGGAAGGTCCTCACATGTCTGAGCCCACTCCCGCCCGCTCTGGTGAGTCCCGAGAGCCGGGGCGCGAGAGCAGGAACCTGCTGACCAGGGGAGGCATCCTGGTCTGGGTCCTTCTTGCCATCATCCTGGCTCTGCTGCTGGGCTCTGCCACGGTTGGTGGCCGACACCTGGTCCCGGCCCAGGTCGGCAACGTCTTCGTCACCTTCTCCGACCTGTTCAGCCAGTTCCTGAGCTTCTCTATCCCCCTTATCATCATCGGCCTGGTCACCCCGGCCATCGCCGACCTGGGGCGTGGCGCGGGCCGGTGGCTGGGGGTTACCGCCGCCCTAGCCTACGGCTCCACACTCTTCGCGGGGTTCCTCACCTACCTGGTCTGCGCCGCCGCGCTGCCCTCCGTCCTGCGGCGAGGCTCGCTGGACCAGGTCGAGGAGCCCGGAAGCGCCCTGTCCAGCTACTTCACCGTGGAGATGCCGCCGGCGGTGGAGGTCATGACTGCGCTGCTGCTGTCCTTTGTCATCGGGATCGGCCTGTCCATGGTGCCCCGGGGCGTGCTGCGCAAGGGCTTTATCGAGTTCCGCGCGATCATCACCCGGCTCATTGAGCGGATCATCGTGCCGCTGCTGCCGCTGCATATCTTTGGTATCTTCCTCAACCTCACCTACACCGGAGAGGTGTGGGACATCGTGAGCACCCTGCTGCGTGTGGTCGTCGTCGTGCTCCTCCTTGAGGTGGCCATCCTGGGCACCCAGTTCCTCGTCGCCGGTGCTGTCAGCCGCAGGAACCCGCTGAGCGCCCTGGTCACCATGCTTCCCGCCTACCTCACCGCCCTGGGCACGGCCTCCTCGGCTGCGACCATCCCCGTGACGCTACGCCAGGTGCGCCGCAACGGCGTGTCGGACGCCGTCGCGTCCTTCACGGTCCCGCTGTGCGCCACGATCCACCTGGCGGGCTCGACATCCAAGATCTTTGCCTTCGCCTACGCGATCGTCCTGACCCAGGACATCGAGGTCTCCGTTGCCCAGTGGGCGGGGTTCATCTTCATGCTGGGCATCACCATGGTGGCGGCCCCGGGTGTCCCCGGGGGCGCCATCATGGCTGCCACGGGACTACTGTCCTCCATGCTTGGCTTCAACGAGGAGCAGGTGGCGCTGATGATCGCCACCTACATCGCCTTGGACTCCTTTGGCACGGCCACCAATGTCACCGGTGACGGCGCGATCGCCCTGCTGGTCAACCGCCTGGCGGGCGGGCGCATCGGGGCCGAGGCGGACCCGGCCAACGCCCGGGAGCTGTCCTTCGACGGGATGGCCTACCTGGACAAGGTCAGCGTGGAGGGCGTTGTCAGCCCCGAGGAGCTGGAGGCCTCCGCCCGCGTGCACAGTCCCGCCCAGGCGGTGGACGCTGCCGCTGGGGGTGAGTAGCTCCTCACCGGCGGTCCGTAGTCAGCGGCCTCGGTAACCTCGAACCTGGCTAACCTCGGGCCAACCTGGCTAACCTCGGGCCAACAGAGTGCGCAGCGGCCCGTCCACCTCCAGCAGCACCGAGGGGGAGCCCTCCTGGACGACCTTTCCGGCGTCCAGCACGACGACGTGGTCCGCCTGTACCGACTGGCGCACCTGGTGGGTAATCTCCACGACTGTCGCCTCAGGAAGGTAGCGGCGTATGCCCGCCCGGACCCGGGCCTGTGTCTGCGGGTCCAGGTGTGAGGACAGCTCGTCGAGCACGAGCAGGTTCGGGCGGGCTAGAAGCGCCCGGGCCAGGGCAAGCCGCTGCCGCTGGCCACCCGAGAGGGTCTCACCACGCTCACCCACAAGAGTGTCGTAGCCGTGGGGGAGGGCCTCGACCTCCTCGTGGACGCCAGCCGCCCGGCAGGCCTCGCGGACCTCCTCGTCGCTGGCTGAGGGGGCGGCCAGGCGCACGTTGTCGGCCACGCAGGCGCGAAACAAGTGGGCGTGCTGGGGGACCAGCGCCACCTCCTGGTACAGGGAGTCTGTGCGCAGGTCACGCACGTCGATGCCGTCAATAAGAACGCGCCCGGTCTGGGCGCTTCCCGGGCCCAAGGGCTCGCAGCGCAGGACCAGCATGGCCAGGGTCGACTTGCCCGAGCCAGAGGCTCCGACCACGCAGGTCCACCTCCCGGCCCTGGCTCTCAGGCTGACGTCGTTGAGTGCGGGGGCTGCTGCGGGGGCTGCGCGGGACATGCGGCCTGCGTCAGCTGTGGGTGCGGCGCGGCCGGGCAGGACGCTGCCACCTAGGCTGCCGGAGCCGCTGGTGCTGTCCAGGGCAGCGCAGGCAGCAGGGTAGGTGTAGCTCACCCCCTGCCACAGGACCTCGTGTGAGATGCCGCTGCTGAGCTCCCGGGTACCGTCGTGGCGCTCGACGGGGGCGTGGACCACCTCCCAGACCCGCTCGGCGGAGGCAAGAGCGGGAGCCAGCGCGCTGACGAGCGCCTCGGCCCCCTGTGCTGTCCCGGACAGCCGCAGGACCGCGGCTGCGGCTGCGGCCAGGGCCGGGACGCTGACGGAGCCGGAATCGACGTTACCGGCTCCTGCAGCCACGACGACCACCGGGGCGGCGAGGCCCAGCACCTGGCTGGCACCCCGCCTCAGCGAGGCCCACGTGGTGGAGGGCCGCAGGGCGGAGGCGACGTTCGCGTCCAGGGCCGCCAGCTGTTCCAGGCGCTGCCGCTCACGGCCGTAGCCGACGATGTCGCCCATGGCCTGGACGGTGTCCTTGACATGGTGGGTGAGTGCGGCCCGCTGCCGGGAGGCCGCCCGTGAGGCCCGCACCGAGGCCCTGGCTCCCAGGGCAGGGACCAGGACTAGCTGGGCAGCCAGGAGAGGCAGGACCGCCAGGGCGACCACCCACGACGTCGTCGCACTGACGACGACCAGCACGGCTGCAGGAACGACGAGTGCCGACACCGCGGGAGCGAGCGTGTGGGCGAAGAAGACCTCGATACGGTCGATGTCCTTGGTGGCGCGGGCCAGCAGGTCGCCAGAGCGCGATCCTGCGGACAGTCGGGGCGCGCGGGGCAGGAGGGCGCGGAAAAGCTCCGCCCGCAGCAGCTCCAGTGCCCTGAAGGCCACAAGGTGCCCGAGGAACTGCTCCGCGTAGCGCAGCGCAGCCTTGAGCAGGGCCAGGACGGCCATGGCGGACACGATCGCCCATGCTGACCGCAGGGCTCCAGGTGCACCGGTGCGCGACAGGTGCACGGCCGCGTCAGCGACGGCGTAGGCGCCTAGGGCCAGCAGGGCGGCGCCTGCCAGGAGGCTGACGACCCGGCACACGACGGACCTCAGTAACGGCCGCAGGACGGGGCGGGTCACCTCCAGGAGCCAGCGCAGCAGGACCCGTTGCCCGGGCGGCCGCAGGCTGCTGGTGCCCCGGGCAGCCCCGGCTGGGCTGGCTGTGCTCGGTGGACGCGCTGGACCTGTCGGAGCTGTCAGACTCACGGGGTCTCTCACCGGGTCTCCTCCTGTGCCTGCTGGGGCCTGCCTCCGGTGACGACGAGGACCCGGTCTGCCCCGGCCACGGCGCCCTCGCGGTGCGTCACCGTCACGACCGCACGCCCCGGCGCCATTGTCTCCACGGCCGCCATGATCGCAGCCTCGCTGGCGAGGTCCACGTGGCTGGTGGGCTCGTCAAGGAGGAGGACGGGGCGGTCCGCCAGGACCGCACGGGCTAGTGAGACGCGCTGGGCCTGGCCGCCCGACAGCCCCAGGCCCCCCTCACCGACCTGGGTCGCCAGGCCTGAGGGCATGCGGGCCACCTCCTCGGCGAGCCCCACCTCCTCCAGCGCCCGCCACATCTGCGAGGGGGTGGCGTCAGGTCTGGCCAGCTGCAGGTTGTCCGCGATCGTCCCGGTGAGCAGCCAGGTCGTCTGGGCCACCCGGGCCGAGGCCTGCCGCACCTGCTCCTGGGTGGAGGCCTCCAGCCTGGTCCCGTGGACCACCACGGTCCCCGCGCTGGGAAGCAGGTCCCCGGCCAGCACGGCCAGCAGGGTGGACTTACCTGCGCCCGAGGGGCCAACCACAGCCACGTGCTCTCCGGCTGAGACGACCAGGTCGGCGTCGTGCAGGACCGGCTCGGTGTCCCAGACCGCCTCCACGCCCCGCAGGAGGATCTCCGCCTCAGGATCGTCGTTGGCCTCGCGCGCAGCAGTGGGCTCGTCACCGGTCCCACGCGCAGCAGGCTCGCGCGTGCAGGTGGCGGGATCGGCCGGTACGGCCCGCCTGAGGCCCCCTGCTGGCCGGGAGAGGATCGCGCGCAGGGACCGCTGGTTGGCCCGGCCGGTCAGGCCGACGTAGAAGAAGGCCCCGACGTGGTCCAGCGGCTCCAGGAGCGCGTAGGAGGTCAGGACGACGGCCAGGGCGTCTCCCGTCCCCAGCGCCCCGGAGGCGAGCCTGCTCAGGGCCAGCGCCGTGGCCGTGGTGACAAGGAGCAGGGAGAAGAGGCCGTCGGTGACCAGGATGACGAGCTGGTTGCCCGCCAAGAGCTGCATGAGGGAGCGCCGGTTGGCCTCCCCGGTGGCGGCCAGCCGTTGGCTGGTGCGCCGTGCCGCCCGGGACAGGGTCAGGGTGGTCAGGCCCTGGATCGCGTCAAGGTAGTCGGCGGCAAGACGCAGCCGGGCGTCGCGGGAGCCGGAGGAGGAGGTTCTCAGCCGGCTGTGGGCCAGGGCGATGACGGCAGGGGTCAGGACCACCATGGCGGCCAGGACCAGGGAGACGATCGTGTCCACCGCCAGGGCCAGTTCGGTGAGGACCAGGAGCGGGGCCAGGAGGGAGGCTGCCGCCGGGGCGAGGAAGGTCTGCCGGTACCGGGCGACGCGCTGTGCGCCGTCAGTCAGTAGGGACACGGTGGCGCCGCTGCGGTCCTCAGCCGTACGAGCCGGACCCAGACGGAGCAGGTGCCCCAGGACCAGCTGGCGCAGGTGGGCCTCCTCGGTGGTGGCGCTGGAGCGGGTCACGTGCTCGGCGCCAGCCCGCAGCCCACCCGCCAGTGCCGCAGCAGTGAGGGCCTGGGACACCAGGTGGGACCAGACTGTGCCATCGAGCAGGGCTCCCAGCGCCCAGCCTGTGGAGATGAGCGCCCAGCCTGTGGCCAGCGAGGCCAGGAGGGACAGGAGGAGGGAGACTACATAGGCATGCCTGCCAGCGGGTGAGGAGATGGGCGGACCCGGGGAGCCCGGGCGGGGCAGGCGTGGCAGGAGGCGGGCAGCAGGCATGACGATCCTGGGGGGAGGCGGAACTGTGGGGCGAGGCGGTGAGGCGGTGACGGGTGGTGTGGAGCGGCTCGGTAGGAGACGTACTACCAGGGCTCACGATAGAACGAGGGGAGCGCGGGTGCGGGCTGGGAGCGCCTTGTCTTCCCAGGCGGTCGGGGACAAGCAGGCAGTGGGTCCCGGCGTTCCCCCTCGCGGGGACCCCGGTTCGTCCCAGGGGCCGGAACAGGTGGTGACAGTCACGAAACGCCTGGACTGAGGTGTCCAGGCCTGCGCGACGTCATAGCGTTGGCTCAGCAGGACTGCTGCCTGCGGTTCGAGCCGACACACGTCTCAAAGGAGTCCTTGATGGCCAACGCCCCCGTCAACATCACCGTCACCGGTGCGGCCGGCAACATCGGCTACGCGCTGCTCTTCCGTATCGCCTCCGGCGCCCTGCTGGGCCCGGAGCAGCGTGTCAACCTCCGTCTGCTGGAGATCCCCCAGGCTGTCCAGGCCGCTGAGGGCACCGCTATGGAGCTCTTCGACGCCGCCTTCCCCACCCTGGGGTCCGTCGACATCTTCGACGACCCCAAGGCTGCCTTCGAGGGTGCCAACATCGCGTTCCTCGTCGGCTCCATGCCTCGTAAGGCCGGGATGGAGCGTTCCGACCTGCTCTCCGCCAACGGCGGGATCTTCGGCCCCCAGGGCGAGGCCCTCAACGCAGGCGCGGCTGACGACATCAAGGTCCTGGTAGTAGGAAACCCTGCCAACACCAACGCCCTCATCGCCGCCTCGCACGCCCCGGACATCCCCTCGTCCCGGTTCACCGCCATGACCCGCCTGGACCACAACCGCGCCCTCGCTCAGCTGGCGACCAGGGCGGGTGTCCACGTCACCGACATCGACAAGGTCACGGTGTGGGGCAACCACTCCACGACCCAGTACCCCGACCTCACCCAGGCCACCATCAAGGGGGCGCCCATCCCGGAGATCCTGGCTGACCGCGCCTGGGTGGAGGAGGACTTCATCCCCACCGTGGCCAAGCGGGGCGCGGCCATCATCGCCGCCCGGGGAGCATCTTCTGCCGCCTCTGCCGCCTCTGCCGCCATCGACCACGTCCACGACTGGGTCCTGGGAACCTCGGGCTCCTGGACCTCTGCCGCGGTGATGTCTGACGGCTCCTACGGGGTCCCTGAGGGCATCATCTCCTCTTTCCCCTGCACCTCCTCCGGCGGGGAGTGGACAATCGTGGAGGGCCTGGAGATCGACGACTTCTCCCGGAGCCGTATCGACGCCTCAGCGGCCGAGCTGGTTGAGGAGAAGGACGCCGTGGCGGGAATGGGCCTTATCTGACACCACCTGGCACCATGCCTGACACGGGATCTGACACACGGCAGCCTGAGGTGCTTCGGCGCGGTCCTGTGTCAGCCTGTGTGGCAGGTCCTGTGCTAGATCTTGGTCCATGGCACGCCGCAGCTCTAAGCGTCCCTACGGGCGCGACCACGTTCCGCTGGACATGACTCGTCTCTCCTCGCTCCCGCGTAGGCAGACAGGCCCTGGCGGAGCCGAGTTCACCGTGCGCCACGTACGAGGAGGGGACAAGTCCTACACGTGCCCCGGCTGCCACCATCAGGTCCCGGCGGGAACGCCTCACGTGGTGGCCTGGCCCAGCCAGTCGCTCTTCGGTGCGGAGCGGGGCCTGGAGGAGCGTCGGCACTGGCACACGTCCTGCTGGCAGCGTGGGCTGTGGTAGCGCAGGGCGGCACAGGCGCATAAGAAGCAGTGCGAGCGTTAAGGAGATCCTGGCCTTCCCAGCACGTGACATGGGGGCGCTGGCAGCACCCGTACGGTGCCGTCGACGCCCCCATGTCGCACCCCCTCCCGGCACAGCCGGAGGTGGGCGCCTAGCGTCGGCTTCTGCGCCGGGGGGAGGAGCCCGGCCGTTCTGGCGTCTGTCGTGCTCCCTGCCCTCGGCCGCCCTGCGAGTGCTCCCGCTCGGAGGAGCGCTCAGAGGCGCTTACAGAACCGGTAGCTGCTGCGGTCTCAGGCTCCTCACTGTCCCTGTCCCCGGCACTGTCCTGGGCAGCGCTGCCCGCGACAGTCCTAGCCCCAGAGGAGGACTCGTCTGCCTCGGCGGTGTCGGTGGTAGTGGCAGCGATTTCGGGGTCGGCGTCGTCGTGGCTGCTCGCGACCTCGCCGTTGGCCTCCCCGTTGGCCTCACTGTCGTCGTGCACCGTCGTCCCCGCAGAGGTCTCCCGGGAGACCAGGGCGGGGGCCTGGGGCAGGGAGCCGCCCAGGACGCCGCGCATCTCAGCCAGGTAGGTGGACACGGAGTCACGCTGACGCTCGAGCTCCTCAAGCTGCCGACTGGCGACGGTGGCGGTGACGTCGGCCTCCGCGCGGGCGTCGGCGACGATCTGCTCCGCCTCCAGGCGGGCCTGGGCGATAGTCTCCTCAGCCTTGGCCAGTGCCTCCTCCTGCCGGGCGCGGGTCTCCGCGTCGGTACGGGCGCGTACCTCCTCCGCCCGGGACAGGGCCTCCTGCAAGCGGGTCTCCGCATCCTGGGCCTGCGCCTGGGCCTGCTCCTGCATCTCCTGGATGCGCTCCCTGGTGGCGTCGTGGGCGTCAGAGTCCTCCTGCGCGGCCGCCTCGTGGGCGGCCGCAATCTCCAGGGTCGCCTGCTGCCTGAGCTCGGTGGCCTCCGCGCGGGCCGCCGCGGCCTCGTCGGCTGCGGTGCGCCGCAGGGTCTCCGACTCGGTGCGCGCGGAGGTGAGGATCTCCTCGGCCTCACGGCGCGCCTTGCCCAGGGTCAGCTCCGCCTCCTGCTTGGCGTCGGAGACGATCTCCTCGGCGGTAGCAGCCGAGGAGGTCCGCAGCTCGTCGGCCTCGGCGAGCGCGGCGTCGCGCTGGGTCGTGGCGTCGCGCTCGGAGGAGATGGCGATCTCAGCCGCCTGCTTACGGGCCTGGGACAGGATGAGGGCTGCCTCGCGCTCTGCGGAGGCCCGTAGCTCGGTGGCGGCCGACTCCGAGTCAGCAGTGATCTGGGCCGCCTTGCGCTCCGCGGCGGCGACCAGCTCGCGGGAGCGGGCGTCAGCGTTGGCCAGGGTGGTGGAGGCCTCGGTCTCGGAGCGGGAGCGCAGCTCGCTGGCCTCACGGCGGGCCTCAGCCAGCATCGTGGCAGCCTCGGAGGCGCTGCGCTCCGACAGGTTCTTGGCGTTGGTGCGGGTCCGTGTCAGCAGCGCGTCCGCCTCGGCGTTGGCCTTGGACAGGACCGAGGCGCTCTGCTCCTCCGCGCTGCGGAGCAGCTGCTCGATCCGGGAGCCCAGGCCCGCGTAGGTGGGCTTGTCCGACTCCCGGAGCCGACGCTGCGCGTCCGCCAGCTCCCCCGCAAGGGTCATTGCTCTCTGGTCCAGGCTGGCGACCTCGCGGCGGGCGTCAGCCAGCTGGCGGTTCAGGGTGTCGATACGCTGGTCAACCTGGGCGCGGTCATAGCCGCGCATGGTGATGGCGAACTCGCTGAGCTCCTCGGGCACGTCTTTCTCCTCCTGCCGGGCGGTCAGGGTCACCGCCACACCTCCAAGCGTAGCGAGGCGACGGCTCGACGTGCAGACCCATCGGAGACGACGTGCAGGCGCAGCGGGGCTACCTGTACCTGGTGCCCAGGCCGCTTCGCTCAGCGCGTGGATTCCTGTGATCTTGCCGGGTCCTACCAGCGTCGCGGCAGCGGTCGTGCGATTCTGTTCCTCTGCTGGCGCCCGGGTGCGCTGGCAGCGGCTGAGGACCTGCGGGAGAGCCCCGTGGGCCTGAAGGTCCGCGTCCGTGTCCGCGAGCAGAGGAGATCCACGTCGTGAGGCGACGTATCGTGAGCGTGATCGTGACCGTCCTCGGACTGGTGGCCATCGCCCTGGCGGTGTGCTCCGCCACCATCTGGAGGCCCAGTCCGACGGTCGAGGCCACCCTGGCCAGCAGCCCGACCCAGCCCTACCTGGTCACCGAGCCCGGGGTCCTGGGGACTGTCAGCTCTGAGGTCACGGTAGAGGCGAGCGCGCCGGGTGACTCTGAGGTCACGGTGATCGTCGCCCGGGCGGCTGACGTCCAGGCCTGGCTTGACGAGGACCCCTACGTGTCGGTGACCGGGCTGGCAGAGGGCTCCGAGACCCTGGAGTCCACCGACGTGACTGAGGTGTGCGGCGACGAGGCCTCCTCCCAGGACGCTGACCAGACCGCAGAGCCGACCCAGGGGGCCAGTGCGGATGCCTCCGCGCAGGCCTCGGTGCAGGAGTCAGGCTGCGTCCCCCGGGAGGCGACCGGTAGCAACCCGGTGGGCTCCGACCTGTGGATCGACGAGCACACAGGGACCTCCAGCGTCAGCTTTACCTACTCGGCCACCAACGCGCACAACGTCATCCTCGCGGTGACGGACGGCCAGGAGGCGGCGCCGACGCTGACCCTGAGCTGGCCGCGCACCGTGTCCACACCCTGGTACTTCTACGCGGGGCTCGTGGTAGGCGGGCTGCTGGTCCTGGTTGGTGTCTTCCTGTTCCTCATCGACATCCAGATGCGCCACGCCGACAGGCGACGTCGCTCCCAGGCGGCTGAGAAGGCCGCGCGGATCGCGGTTGCGGACGAGGTGACCACGGCCGGGCTGCCCCGCCTCGATGACCCCAGCCGCAAGCTGACCCGCCGCGAGCAGCGTGACAAGGAGAGGGCTGAGGCCGCTGGGCTGGAGTGGGTCGACCCGCGTACCGGGCGCGTCCACGTCAACGGTGTTGAGGTCCCCGACGTGCCGGGAGCCCAGGAGGCCTGGGGGGCGCAGGACGCCGGGCAGCCAAGTGAGCAGCCTGGTGACGCGGCGGGCCTGCCCGGGGTACCTGGGTCGACAGAGGCGGTCTCTGGGTACTGGGACGGCCAGGCCTGGGGTGGCCAGGCCGTTGCCGGGGTCGATGAGGTCGCAGGTGGCGCGTCCGTGGGTAGCGGTGAGGAGACCGTGGTTGTCCCCGCCGTCCCAGACGCTGGCTCGGCCGACGTCGCTGGTGCTGGCCCGGACCTTGACCCAGTTGGTGCCCCTGACGCGGGGGTGGACGTCGAGGCGGAGGCTGAGACAGGCCCCTGGACCTCCTCGACCTCCCGCTTCGCCCCGCCAGGGGCAGGAGCCTTCCAGCCCGCGCCGGGGGCTGCGGTGCCTGCGCCTGGTGAGGAGGCGGGCGGGGAGGCGGCTGACGTATCCGCCTTCACCTTTGACCCGGCGGCAGTCCCCGGGGCTGTTCCCCCGCAGGCCCCGCAGTCCCAGGACGCTGTAGGGCCGGTGACCCAGGAGGACGCTCCCCAGGCATGGGGCCAGGCGGTGCAGGACAGTGCCCCTGAGCCGTGGAAGCAGGCGGTCCCGGGCCAGGAGCCTGTGTCACCTCCGATGCCGGCTACGGTGCCCGACCTACCGCAGGACCAGCGCCAGGAGCAGGAGTACCAGGGTCAGCAGGAACCCGGACAGGTACCCGGGCAGCCGCAGACATGGGACTGGTCGCCTGAGCCGGGTATGTGGGGCTGGCCGGGACGGGAGGGCAGTGGCTCCCAGGTGTCGCAGGTGCCGCAGGATCCCCAGGTGCCGCAGGACTCGTACGTACCGCCGTACGGCCAGCCCCAGCAGTCCCAGGTGTCCTACGGTCAGCCGCCGCGCGAGCTCAGCCTTCCTGAGCCTTCCCCCGAGCAGCAGGCTGGCTGGGGTCCGGAGCCCGTGACCCAGGAGTGGCAGCCGCAGGGTGAGGGGGCACTGCCGGGAGCCCAGCCCTGGCAGCTCTCGCCTCTGGGGACAGGGCAGCAGGCTGAGCCTGACGCTGCCTCTGGTCAGGTCGTCCCCGAGACTGGCCCTGGTCGACCTGAGGCCCGGGCGATGAAGGCGCCGCTTCCGAGCATGACGGGTCCCCAGGCTGAGGCTGAGGACCCTGCAGTGACCGCCGAGGTCGCAGCGGTCCAGGCCGAGCCCGTCGCGCCCTCCTCCGACGAGGCGGCGCCCAACCACGAGGAGCAAGCATGAGTACCAGCCGTCGTGCCCTACTGACAGGTGGTGCGGCCTCCGCCGTCGCCCTTGCCCTGGCCGCCTGCGGGCAGGACCAGCCGGCGGTGACCCCGGAGGTAACTGAGAGCGCCGTGGCCGAGTCGGTGCTGAGCGCCGAGAGGCTGACTGAGGTGCTGGAGCGCATCAAGAAAGGTATGGACGCCGCGGACAAGGAGAAGAACCCCGATCTCCTGTCCGGCTACGTCAATGGCCCCGGGGTCAGGGTCCGTCAGGCCCAGTACTCCCTGGCCACCGCCACCGAGGACGACTCCCAGGTCCACGTCCTCCCGGCTACGACGAGCCAGACGAGCTCGGCTGGGGTCACCCTGGACTTCCCGCGCGTGGCGATCAACGTCACCGACGCCTCTGATGACGTCGCCCCCTACCTCATGGCCCTGCAGCAGGACACGGCGCGGGACAACTTCCAGCTGTGGGCCTGGGTGCAGCTGTTTGCCGGGGCCGAGGTACCTCCTATCGCCTCTCTTGCCGGCGGCTCCGAGCAGGTGGTCGCCGACAGCGACGGCCTGGTGTCCACGCCGCAGGAGGTCCTAGACTCCTACGTGGGCGCCCTCAACGACCCTGACGGCGAGGACGGGAAGGCCTGGGCGGACGACGCCCTCCGCCAGAAGGTGGAGGCGGACCGCGCCATCGACCTCGGTGAGGTGGGCGAGGTCTCGGTGTCCGCCTCGGCAGGCAGCGACGGCTTCCTGGGACTGCGTACTGACGACGAGGGAGCCATCGTGGTGACCACCCTGTCCTACACGACCACGCTGAGACGGACAGTGGACGGTTCGGAGGTGACGTTGCAGGGTCCTGTGGCGTCCATGGTGGAGGACCCCTCGGTGATCGGGACCGTGACCGCTACCTACGAGGCCGTGGTGGCCTTCGCCATCCCCGTTGAGGGCTCTGACAGCAGTCCTGTGGCCCTGGGTGCCGAGGCGGTCCTGGCGAAGGTGGAGCGTGACGACGACCAGGCTCCCACTGCCCAGGACTAGTCACGTCCAGGTGAGGCAGGAGGGGGCTCCCGCTTGGCCCTGAGCGGAGATCTGCCCGGGCACAGGCCCGGGCAGCGTCACGGTGACACAATAGTCCGGGCTGCGCGCAGGAGCGCGCGTCCCTGTCAGTAGTCGGGCACAGTCGGGCGCTGCCCGGGGAAGGCTGTCATCCATGTCCATGTTCGGTGCTGTCGACCTGTCTAGCCTGGTCCCTTCCGGCGGCTCATCCGGGGCACCCGCCCCAGGAGCCTCAGGGTCTGGGAGTGCAGCAGGCCCCGCAGCCGCAGGCCGGTCCCCGGGGCAGCCTGGTGCCACCGAGGCTGGCGGGGGACTGCCTCTGCCGCTGGTCGTTGACGTCGATGCCTCCACCCTGCGTGAGACGGCTGAGCTCAGCACCCGGGTCCCGGTGGTCGTCGTGCTGCACACGCCACGCAGCCAGGCCTCCTCCGACCTGGCCGCCCTGCTGGCGCGTCTGGCCGAGGACTACGCGGGTCGGTTCCAGGTGGCCCGGGTGGACGTGGACGCCGCCCCTGAAGTCGCCCAGGCCTTCCAGGCCCAGGCGGTCCCGGCTGTCCTCGCCCTGCTGGCCGGCCAGCCGGTGCCCCTGCTCCAGGGCGGTGCCACCGAGCCCCAGCTGCGTGGCGTGCTGGACCAGGTGCTGGAGGTGGCTGCGGCAAACGGCGTTACCGGGACCATTGCCGTCAGCCCTGATGCCTCGGGGGCCGACCAGGCACCTGCCGAGGCTGAGGAGACCGAGGTGGAAAAAGCCGCCCGGGAGGCTATCGAGGCCGGGGACTTCGCGGCGGCGGAGGAGGTCTACACCCACGCTATCAACCAGAACCCGGCTGACGACAGCCTCCGGGCTGCTCGCAACCAGGTAAGGCTGATGGCCCGCATGGACGGTCAGGACCCGCAGGCCCTCCTGGCTGCTGCCGACGCTACTCCCCAGGACCTCCAGGCCGTCCTGGCCGGTGCGGACGCGGCCCTGGCCCTGGGCGACGTCAACGCCGCCTTGGGGCGTGTCCTGGAGGCGGTGCGCTCCCACACCGGTGAGGAGCGGGAGGAGGCCCGCCTGCGTGCCCTGGAGCTCTTTGAGGTCATTGGTGCCACCACCCCGGAGGTCGCCCGCGCCCGCCGCATGCTGGCCAGCCTCTTGTACTGAGAGCCGCTGAGTGCTGCGGGGCTGAGACTGAGTCCCTGCCCGACACCGGTCCCTGCCCAAGGCGCGGTCGTGGCGATCCTGCCTGCGGCGGGCTAGGCCCTACCTAGTGCCCGGGTCCAGAGGCCTGTGTCTGCTGGGATCTGCCCCCAGGAAGGTCAGTGCTCCTGGTCGCTGGGCAGGTCCTGGTCGTCCTGACTGCTGCGTCGGCCTGTGCGCAGAACCGCCTCTGCGCCGAGGGCGCCTGCCACGAGGAGGAGGATCAGGACCAGGTAGAGGACGGTGACTGGCGTCGCGACGTCCCCGACCAGGGCGGAGGCCTGCAGGACGCCGCTCACGGCGAGGCCGACGACGCAGGGAAGGCGCATGCGCCTGAGGAACCTGTTCACCGGCACCCCCGGGACCCACGCTTGATCTCGCTTACTGTGAGCCAGTAGTGGACTTTGATGCAGTTTCCATGACTGTAGTAGCTAGCTGCGTGCGCGGCCCAGTTGCCCTCAATAGCGGCTCCAATAACAGCAGGGGCCCCGACTCCAAGTGCAGCAGCAATACTATATAGCTCAGCCCACGTGGCTCCTTCCCGTGAGAGCGAGTCGGTCTCGGCCCGGTTGAGTACCCACCCAGTTCGAGTCCATATCTCAAAGGAGACGATGTCGCCGGTCAGGTCATTCGGCCTCCCTGCCTGACCGCTTTCATCTCGACTAAGAGTGTAGCGATGGCTGCTACCGTCAACGGTGTCGGAGAAGGAAACAACTGCCTGCTTCCCATCGTCACTATACTCGACCGTGGGCTCGGTAAACCTGGCAATGTAGTCTAGCGCGGCCTGCAGGGTCTCCTGCTTGTCAGGAGCGTTCTCGGTGCCGACGTCTACGCTGGTGGGTGGCGATGTTGGTTGGGCTGTTGCTGTGGCGGCACTGGCGAGCAACAGGGCTGTGCAGGCGGCTGCCGACAGCCTGGTGACCAGGCTGTGCCTCATGGTGGTGGTTTTCATGGTGGTGGCTTCCTACTAAGACTGGACGTTGTCTGGTGGCGTATCTTGTAGGCCGGTATCCCGGAAATGCTGTGAGCTCTCGCTTGTCCCGTGGTAGACAACCTGCACTGCCATAGTGCTTTCTCCTGCTGTGGTATGTCAACGGTCTCAGGTTCCCTTAAGGCGGGTGGACCCGTCGATGAAAGGTTTCAGTGGTGAGATTCTCCCGTGTGCGCTGAAGCGGCTCGGAGGTGTCTAGCACTCATGAGGCGCAGCAGGGGGGCGGATGTCTGCGGTAAGAGCCGAAGAAGACGGAATACTTGGTAGAAGTCTGTGAGGAAGTTTCTGGGAGAAAACTTGCTGAGTGTCTTCTGGTAGTGGCGGCCTCAATCCGCTGCGTGAGCGGGCGTGGCCCCGGTCCCGACGCGTGCGGGCCGGGGCAGGCGTCCCTGAACGCCCAGCCCGGCGGAGACGACGAGGCAACAAAGAAGAGGCAACGGAAACGTCAGAGGACAACACGGTGCCGTGTTGTCCTCTGACGTTTCCGTTGCCTGAGGTTGCGTGAGCGGGCGCGGCCCCGGCCGCCCAGTGCTTAGTCCACCGGCGTGGGCTCGATCTTCCACACCTCGCGGGCGTAGTCCTGGATGGTGCGGTCGGAGGAGAAACGGCCCGAGCGGGTGATGTTGACCCAGGCGCGGCGCTGCCAGGCCCTCTGGTCGGCGTGGTCGGCAGCCATGGCGTCCTTCTTCTCGCGGTAGGCGGCAAAGTCGCCCAGCACGTAGTAGACGTCGGCGGGCTCGTAGGAGGGCTCCAGGAGGCTGCGGCGCAGGTCGGCGAACCATCCGGACCCGTTGTCGTCCAGGGTCCCGTCGGTGAAGGCGTCCAGCACGCGCTTAAGGCCGGGGACGTTCTCGTAGTGCCACACCGGGTCGTAGGTCTGGCGCAGGGCGGGCAGCTCGTCCTCGGTGGCGCCGAAGATGTAGGCGTTGTCCTCGCCCACGGCCTCCAGGATCTCCACGTTGGCACCGTCCAGGGTGCCCAGGGTCAGGGCGCCGTTCATCATGAACTTCATGTTGGAGGTCCCGGAGGCCTCCTTGCCTGCGGTGGAGATCTGTTCGGAGACGTCGGCCGCCGGGATGATGTGCTCGGCGGGGGAGACGTTGTAGTTGTGGATGAAGACCACCTTGAGGGTCTGGGAGACCACCGGGTCGTTGTTGACCAGCTCGGCCACGGCATTGACCAGCTTGATGACGCCCTTGGCCCGGATGTAGCCGGGAGCGGCCTTGGCGCCGAAGATGAAGACCCGCTTGGGGACCTCCAGGCCGGGGTCCTGCTTCATGCGGAAGTACAGGTCCAGGATGTAGATGGCGTTGAGCAGCTGGCGCTTGTACTCGTGCAGGCGCTTGATCTGGACGTCAAAGATCGCCTCAGGGTCGATCTCCACGCCCTCGCGGCTGGCTACCCAGGCGGCGAAGTCGGCCTTGTTGGCCTGCTTGACCTCGCCCAGGCGGTCGTAGACCGACTCGTCAACGGCGTCGGTGTAGTCCGCCAGCACAGTGAGGTCCTTGACCCAGGCGTCGGAGCCGGTGACCTCGTCCAGGAGGTCCGCCAGGCGGGGGTTGCACTGGCGCAGCCAGCGGCGCGGGGTCACCCCGTTGGTCTTGTTGTTGAAGCGCTCGGGCCAGATGTCGTGCCACTCACCCAGGGTCTCGCGCTTGATGATCTCGGTGTGCAGAGCAGCCACGCCGTTGATGGAGTAGGAGGCGTAGCAGGCGATCCAGGCCATGCGTACCGAGCCGCCAGCCAGAGGGGCCATGTAGTCGATCCTGCCCTGGTCCAGGCCGCGGCTGGCCATCTCCAGGCGGAAGCGGCGGTCGATCTCCCGGACGATCTCGGCGATGCGCGGGAACAGCCGGTCGAAGATGGACATCTCCCAGGTCTCCAGGGCCTCCGCAAGAACCGTGTGGTTGGTGTAGGCGAAGGTCCGGGTCACCACGTCCCAGGCCTGCTCCCAGGAGAGGTGGTGGACGTCCATGAGCTGGCGCATGAGCTCGGGGATGGCCAGGACCGGGTGGGTGTCGTTGAGCTGGATGGAGTTGTAGTCGGCAAAGCCGGTCAGGTCCTCGCCGTGCTGGTCTACGTAGTTGTCCACGATCTGCTGGAGGGAGGCTGAGCAGAAGAAGTACTGCTGGCGCACCCGCAGGACCTTGCCCTCGTAGGTGGTGTCGTTGGGGTAGAGGACTCGGGAGATGTCGGCGATATGCTCGCGCTCGACGATGGCGTCGGTGAAGCGCTGGGAGTTGAAGGCCTCGTAGTCGAACTCCTCCACCGGCTCAGCCTTCCACAGGCGCAGCGTGCCCACGTTCCTGGTCCCGTAGCCGGTGACAGGCATGTCGTAGGGGATGGCGCGCACGGTCATGTCCTGATAGCGGACCAGGCGCTGGGCCTCCTCGCGTCGGATGACGAAGGGGTAGCCATCCTCCATCCACGGGTCGGGGTGCTCGGTCTGGAAGCCGTCCTCGAACAGCTGCTTGAACAGGCCGTAGCGGTAGAGGATGCCGAAGCCCCACACCGGCAGGTCCAGGGTGGCGCAGGAGTCCAGGAAGCAGGCGGCCAGGCGTCCCAGCCCGCCGTTGCCCAGGGCGGCGTCGGGCTCCTGCTCCAGGACCTGGGAGAGGTCCTGGCCGAAGGCGCCCACCGCCTCGCGCGCCTGGTCCACCAGCCCCAGGTTGGTGAGGTTGTTGAGCAGCGCCCGTCCCATGAGGAACTCCGCGGAGAGGTAGTGCTCCATGCGTCCGGCGCGGTACTTCTGCTGGGTGGCGTACCAGTCGTCCGCGATCGCGTCGACGACGGCGGCGGACAGTCCCTGCCAGACCTCCATGGGGGTGGCGGCGTCGGCGGGACGACCGGAGACGGCGCGCACCTGGGCGGGCACACTCGTGACCAGGTTCTGAGTCATTGCTTCTTTCCTCGTCGGGGCACATGGACCAGCAGCCGCGCACAGGCGGCGGCAACGCCTAGAAGCCTACCGCGCCAGGCGGCCCCAGCGGCCGGGAGGGCGTGTGACGAAGCGCTGAACGGGGCCGTACCGCCCCGGTGCGGGCGTACCTGGGGGCGGCTGGCGGAGGTCGGCTGGGGCTGCCCAGACCCGCAGGGCTGCGCAGACGGCCTGCGTCGTTTCCTTGGCTGTCACCGTGAGCGCAGTATCCTTGTACGGGTACGGGCGGTGTGGCTCGTGCTCCCCGAAATCCTGCTACGGAGGTCCCGATGAAGAAGACCCGTCCTACGCTGGCGCTCGGCCTGCTTGCCTCTCTGGTCCTGACCGCCTGCGGCGCCGCCCCGGACGAGGGCGCCTCCGGTGGCGGGGCGGCCAGCGACTTCACCGCGTGCATAGTCTCTGACGAGGGCGGCTTTGACGACCAGTCGTTCAACCAGTCCGCAAAGGAGGGGCTGGACCGGGCCAAGGAGGAGCTGGGGGTGGCGACCATCGCGGTGGAGTCGGAGGGGTCCGCAGACTACTCCACCAATATCGACTCCCTCGTCCAGCAGGACTGCGACCTCATCATCGGTGCGGGCTTCAACCTGGACGTGGACCTGGCGACAGCCGCGCAGGCCAACCCGGACATGAACTTCGCTCTCGTTGACTCCACCTTCTCTGACACCCAGGGCGAGCCGGTGGAGCTGGACAATGCCAAGCCGCTCATCTTCAACACGGCTGCGGCCGCCTACCTGGCTGGCTACGCCGCGGCGGGCGTGAGCAGCACGGGCATCGTGGCCACCTACGGCGGGATGCAGATCCCTACGGTGGAGATCTTTATGGAGGGCTTCGCCAGGGGCGTGGAGAGGTACAACGAGGACAACGACGCCTCGGTCACCGTCCTGGGCTGGGACCCGGACAGCCCCAGCACCGGTTCCTTCGTCGGTGACTTCTCGAACACCAAGGAGGGCCAGTCCCTGACTGAGCAGTTCCTCTCCCAGGACGCCGACGTCATCATGCCGGTGGCCGGCCCCGTGGGGCTGGGCACCCTGTCCACGGTCAAGGCCTCCTCTGGCGACCAGGCGGTGGTATGGGTGGACGCTGACGGCTACGAGTCCACCAGTTCCGGTGACCTGATCCTGACCTCGGTGGTCAAGGAGATCGGTATCGCCGTCTACAACACCGTCCAGGAGGCCACCGAGGGCAGCTTCTCCTCCCAGCCCTACATCGGGACCCTGGAGAACGAGGGGGTGTCCCTGGCGCCCTTCCACGACTACGACTCCCAGGTCCCCGACCAGGTCAAGACCAGGATCGAGGAGCTGCGCCAGCAGATCATCGACGGCTCCCTGGACGTGTCCACCCCCTACGACCCGTCCTGACCCTGCCGTGCAGCGCCCTGTCGACTGCCCCGCCGACGGCGTCCTGACGCCTCCCCGACCGGAAGCGAGTCCCGCGTGAAGCTCGAGCTGCGTGGTGTCACCAAGACCTTCGGGCCTGTCGTGGCCAACGACCGTATCGACCTGACCATCGAGCCCGGGCAGGTCCACGCCCTCCTGGGGGAGAACGGCGCGGGTAAGTCCACGCTCATGAACGTCCTCTACGGGCTCTACCAGCCCGACGGCGGTCAGGTCCTCATTGATGACGTGCCTGTGACCTTCTCCGGGCCCCGGGACGCCGTGGCCGCGGGGATCGGTATGGTCCACCAGCACTTCATGCTCGTCCCGGTGTTCACGGTGGCGGAGTCGGTGGCCCTGGGCGACGAGCCCACCGGGCCGGCGGGGGTCATCGACACCGCTGCTGCCGCTTCCAGGGTCACTCAGATATCGCAGCGCTTCGGGTTCGACGTGGACCCGCATGCCCGTATCGAGGACCTGCCGGTGGGCGTCCAGCAGCGTGTGGAGATCATCAAGGCGCTGTCCCGCGACGCCCGGGTGCTCATCCTGGACGAGCCCACTGCGGTGCTCACCCCGCAGGAGACCGACGAGCTCATGGCCGTCATGCGGGGACTGAGGGACTCCGGGACCTCGATCGTCTTCATCACCCACAAGCTCCGGGAGGTGCGTGAGGTCGCTGACGCTATCACCGTCATCCGGCGGGGGCGGGTCGTCGGTACCGCCGAGCCCACCACCTCTGCCGCCGAGCTGGCCAGCCTCATGGTGGGCCACGACGTGTCCCTGACAGTGGACAAGGACCCCGCTGACCCCGGGGACGACGGCCTCATCCTGGAGGACCTCACCCTGCTGGACCAGGACGGCGGTGCCGTGCTTGAGGAGGTGACCCTGCACGTGCGGTCCGGCGAGATTCTCGGCGTGGCGGGGGTCCAGGGCAACGGGCAGACCGAGCTCGGCGAGGTAGTCCTGGGTCTGCGCGCGCCTGCAGCGGGGCGTGTGCTCCTGGGAGGCCGTGACGTCACCGGCCACAGCGTGCGTCAGCGGCTGCACGACGGCCTGGGGTTCGTTCCCGAGGACCGCTCGCGCGACGGCGTGGTCGCTGACCTCTCCGTGGCTGAGAACATGGTCCTGGACCGTTACGACGACCCATCCCTGGGACGGAGGCACTCCCTGTCTCCCGCACTGCTGCGCCGCAACGCCGAGAGGCTGCGCGAGGAGTTCGACGTGCGGGTCGGCGAGGTCGGCGACCCCATCTCCACCCTCTCCGGCGGTAACCAGCAGAAGACCGTCCTGGCCCGCGAGCTGTCCCGCCCCCTCACGGCGCTCCTGGCCTCCCAGCCCACCCGGGGCCTGGACGTCGGCTCTATCGAGTTCGTCCACCAGCGGCTCGTCGCTGAGCGTGACACGGGGACGGCCGTGCTTATCATCTCTTCCGAGCTGGACGAGATCTACGCCCTGTCTGACCGTATCGCGGTCATGTACCGCGGCCGGGTGACCGGCGTGGTCACCCCGGACACGCCGCGCGAGGTGCTGGGGCTCATGATGGCGGGCGCGTCCCCCTCCCAGGCGGGTGCCCAGGAGGACCCCGGCCAGGGGGAGCCGGGTGCGCACGTCCCCGAGGATGCCCCCGAGGATGCTGAGACGACCAAGACACGGACCGGTATCAAGACTGAGATGAGGACAGATGAAAAGACGGACAAGGGGACAGAGAGGAGCCAGGAGCAGTGACAGCGGTCCCAGCCACCCCGGCCACCCCCGGTGGCCCGCTCCCTGACCCGTCCGGCGAGCCGTCCGCGGACTCGTCCGCCAACCCGCCCCGCCCCGGGGTCCTGCGGCGGGTGGCGGAGTCCACGGCGTTGGCGGGAGTCCTCGCCGTCGTGTCGGCCATGATCGTGGGCTCGGTCCTCATCCTTGTCGCCGACGAGGAGGTGCGCACCACCGCCGGCTACTTCCTCGCCCGTCCCGGCGACTTCCTTGGTGCTGCGGGCTCCAGCCTGGTCGAGGCCTACACCTCCCTCCTGCGCGGCTCGGTCCTCGACTGGAGGGCGACCACGGCCACGCGTATGGTGCGCCCCCTCACTGAGACGCTGACCAACGCCACCCCCCTCATCATTGCGGGCCTGGGGATGTCGGTCGCCTTTCGCGCGGGCCTGTTCAACATCGGAGGCCAGGGACAGGTCGTCCTGGGCGGGATCCTGGCTACCTACGTAGGTATCACCTGGGAGCTGCCCGTCGTCGTCCACCTGCCGCTGGCTGTGCTCGCCGCTGTCCTGGGCGGGTTCGTGTGGGGCGGTCTCGCAGGCCTGCTCAAGGCCCGGACCGGAGCCAACGAGGTGATTGTCACCATCATGCTCAACTCCGTGGCGGGGTACCTGCTGGCCCAGCTGCTTACGACCACCGTCTTTATCGGCGAGAGCGGTAGCAACCCCAAGTCCCTCTACCTGGCCGGGTCCTCTCACTACCCGCTTCTGCTGGGAGACTCCTTCCGCCTCCACGCGGGCTTTCTTGTCGCCCTGCTGGCCGCAGGGAGCGTGTGGTGGCTCATGGAGCGCTCGCGGCTGGGCTTCCAGCTGCGGGCTGTCGGCCTTAACGCCCAGGCGGCCCGCACCGCCGGGATGAACGTGTCCCGGGTGACCGCCGTGGCCATGATGGTCTCCGGCGCCTTGTGCGGCCTGGCCGCTACTGCCCCGGTCCTGGGCACACAGAGGTACCTGGGGCTGTCCGTGGCGGGGACTATCGGCTTTGACGCCATCACCGTGGCTCTCCTGGGACGGTCCACCCCGCTGGGCACCGTCCTGGCGGGCCTGCTCTTCGGGGCGCTGAGCGCCGGTGGCACCACGATGCAGGCAGCCACGGGCACACCGGTCGATATCGTCCTGGTCCTGCAGTCCACCATCGTGCTGTTCATTGCTGCGCCCTCCCTGGTACGCGCCCTCTACCGGCTGCCCGCCCGGGGCTCGTGGACGCGCCAGCAGGACACCGCTGCGGCTGCGGGCACCCCGGCCCCGACCAGCAGGGAGGCCTGAGCCATGACTACTGCCTCACCCGTCCTCAGCTCTGCCGCTCCCAGAAGTGTGGCGACCACGGTCGCTCGGGAGTCCGTGGAGCTCAAGATCCCGGTCGCCGGAGTCGTGGTGACGGTTCTCCAGGTGCTCATGACGCTGTCTGCCCACGGGTCGACACGCTTCGCCCTGGCGACCCGTTCCGACCTCCTGGCGCTTCCCGTCATCACCGTCCCGGCGCGTGCCACGATCCTGGCGCTGGCGGTTCCTGCCGTGGTTGCCACGGGCTGGGCATGGTGGCGCTCCTGGCGGCGCGAGGGGGTCGGTGCGGGGGCGGTGACCATCCTGGGGGCAGCCTTTGTCCTGGCCTTCCTGACCTGGGCAGGCGCCGGCCGGGACACCCTCGTGCCGATGGTGACCATCCTGTCGTCGACGCTGGCACTCAGCGTCCCCCTGGTCTTCGGCAGCCTCGCTGGCGTCATCGGTGAGCGGTCCGGCACTATCAACATCGCTATCGAGGGCCAGCTGCTGGGCGGGGCCTTCCTGGGGGCCGTGGTCGCCTCTGCAGCCTCCAGCCCCTGGGCCGGGCTGGTCGCCGCCCCTGCGGCGGGCGTGCTTGTCTCCCTCCTGCTGGCCCTGTTCGGGCTGCGCTACCGGGTCAATCAGATCGTCGTGGGGGTGGTGCTCAACGTCCTGGTCCTGGGACTGACCGGCTTCCTGTTCTCCACGGTTCTCTCTCGCGACCCCGGTCTCAACCAGCCGCTGCGTCTGCCAGTCATCTCGGTTCCCGGCCTGGCCCAGGTGCCCGTGATCGGGCCGGTCCTCTTCCGCCAGACTATCCTCGTCTACCTCATGTACGCAGCGGTGGCCTTCTTCTCCTTCATGCTGTTCCGCTCCCGGTGGGGCCTGCGGATGCGTGCGTGCGGGGAGCACCCCAAGGCCGCTGACACGGTAGGCATCAACGTCATGCGCACCCGGGTGGCCAACCTGGTGCTCGCAGGTGCCCTAGCAGGCCTGGGCGGTGCCTTCTTCACCGTGGGCAGCGGCCTGTCCTTCACCAAGGACATGGCGGCGGGCAACGGCTATATCGCCCTGGCGGCCATGATCCTGGGCGGGTGGCGCCCTCTGGGATCTCTTGGCGCAGCGCTGCTCTTCGGCTTTGCCACCTCCGTGGGGCAGACCCTGTCCGTAGTGGGCAGTCCTGTCCCCGCTAACATCATCCTCATGATTCCCTACGTCGTGACAATTCTGGCCGTGTCCGGGTTCGTGGGAAGGGTCCGCGCCCCCGCCGCAGAGGGGGTGCCCTACCCGTGACCTTCTCTGTTGAGGACCGTAGCGCTGTGTCTCCGCCTTCGGTGACTCCTGCTGACGTGGACGGGGCTGCCTGGCAGGCGCTGTACACGCTGGCCGTAGAGGCCATGGAGCAGGCCTACGCTCCCTACTCGCGCTTCAAGGTGGGGGCTGCGGCCCTGGTGGACGACTCCCGCACCGTCAGCGGCTGCAACGTGGAGAACGCCTCCTACGGGGCCACGCTGTGCGCCGAGTGCGGCCTGGTCTCCGAGCTGGTCCGTTCCGGGGGAGGCCTGCTGGTGGCTGTGGTGTGCGTGGACGCTCACCACCAGCCCTGCGCGCCCTGCGGACGCTGTCGCCAGCTGCTCAGCGAGCACGCGGCCCCGGGGCTCTTGCTGGCCATGCCCTCCGGGATCATGACCATTGAGGAGATCCTGCCCGACCAGTTTACCGGCTCCGACATCGCTCGTGTCACCGCGGTACCGGGCACTGCGGGTGCGCAGCGTCGGAGTGCAGGTGACCTGGGTGCGTCTAGGGGCGGCTTGGTCCTGCCAGGTGACGTGGGAGCCGCTCCTGGCCAGGAGGCCGACGTATGAGCAACCTGACCGGGCCCGGCGACGCCGAGGAGCCTTTCGACGCCGTTGACGTCATCGCGGCCAAGCGGGACGGGTACCGGCTCAGCGACGCCCAGATCGACTGGGTGGTGGACGCCTATACCCGTGGCGTGGTGGCCGAGGAACAGATGAGCGCCCTGGCTATGGCCGTCTACCTGCGGGGGATGGCACCTGCCGAGACTGCCCGGTGGACCCGGGCCATGATCCGCTCCGGGGAGCTTATGGACTTCTCCAGCCTGGGGCGCCTCACGGTGGACAAGCACTCCACCGGGGGCGTGGGGGACAAGATCACCCTCCCGCTGGCCCCGCTGGTGGCGTCCTTTGGGGTGGCCGTCCCCCAGCTGTCAGGACGCGGCCTGGGGCACACCGGGGGTACCTTGGACAAGCTGGAGTCGATCCCCGGCTGGAGGGCCGACCTGAGCCGCGACGAGATCATGTCCGCCCTCGGACCCGGGGGACCCGGTGCGGTGGTCTGCGCGGCCGGGCCGGGCCTGGCTCCCGCTGACAGGCGTCTCTACGCGCTGCGCGACACGACTGCCACCGTCTCCTGCCTCCCCCTCATCGCCTCCTCGATCATGTCCAAGAAGATCGCCGAGGGGACCGGTGCTCTCGTCCTGGACGTCAAGGTCGGCAGCGGCGCCTTCATGAAGGAACGGGACCAAGCGCGTGAGCTGGCCCGCACCATGGTGCACCTGGGCCGGGATGCGGGGGTGAGGACCCGGGCAGTGCTCACCGACATGTCCACGCCGTTGGGACTGACTGTCGGTAACGCCCTGGAGGTCGCGGAGGCGGTGGAGGTACTGGCTGGTGGCGGGCCGAGTGACGTCGTGGACCTGACCCTCGCCCTGGCGGGCCACATGCTCGACGTGGTTGGCAGGCCGGTGGAGGAGCACCTGCTGCGCCAGGCACTGACGGGTGGGCGCGCCATGGACGTGTGGCGGCACATGGTGCGCCGTCAGGGAGGCGATCCGGACGCACCCCTGCCTCGCGCCCCGCACACGCAGGTCGTTCCCGCTCCGGCCAGCGGTGTGCTCACCCGGCTGGACGCCCTGGCGGTGGGGGTGGCGGCCTGGCGCCTGGGAGCCGGGCGTGCCCGGAAGGAGGATTCTGTCCAGGCAGTGGCGGGGGTGCGGTTGCACGCCAAGCCGGGTGACGTCGTGAACCGGGGTCAGCCCCTGTTGAGCCTCCACACGGCCACGCCCGGGCGTGTGGACCGGGCGCTCCAGGCCCTGGGGGACGGTATCGTCGTCTCACCGGCTGACTCTCGTGAGGCGGTCCAGGCACGTGCCCGTCGTGAGGCTGGCGTGGTGCTGGAGGTAGTCACACAGGGACAGGCGGGGTGAGCGGAAGGCAGCTGCGCGGCTCTCGTCTGGGTGGGCACCCGGGCAGGGGCTGCACAGAGGAAAGGACAGGGAACCACATGAGTCATGCCGCTGGTAGCGAGCCGACGCCGCTTGCGGGTACGTGGCGTGCGCAGCCTGCCTCCACACCCACCCGGGCTGAGGCCGCCGCTGTCATCGACCACACTCTTCTGCGGCCCGAGGCCACGGCAGACCAGGTCGCCGAGCTCGTCGCCCAGGCGGCTAGGCTGGGCACCTACTGCGTGTGCGTGTCCCCTAGCCAGCTGCCCGTGGCTGTTCCTGGGGGGCTGCGGGTGGCCACTGTCTGCGGCTTCCCCTCAGGCGCCCACACGACCGCCGTCAAGGCCGCCGAGGCCCGTGAGGCCGTGGACAGGGGCGCTCACGAGGTCGATATGGTCCTGGACCTCGCGCAGGTCAAGGAGCACGACTACAACGCCGTGGAGTCGGAGGTCCGCGCGGTCAAGGAGGCCGTGGGCGACAGCCTTCTCAAGGTTATTATCGAGTCCGCCGCGCTGAGTGACGAGGAGGTCGTCGCCGTGTGCCGGGCCAGCGAACGGGCAGGAGCGGACTACGTCAAGACCTCCACCGGCTTCCACCCTGCCGGAGGCGCCTCGACGCACGCAGTGGCTCTCATGCGCGCCACGGTGGGGGAGCGTCTGGGCGTCAAGGCCTCCGGTGGCATCCGCACGGCACAGGACGCGGTGGCGATGCTCAGGGCTGGTGCCTCACGCCTGGGAGTGTCGGCGACCGTCTCGGTGCTGGAAGGGCTGGAGGACTGAGCAGGGGCTGGCGTGGACGGCACGGACTAGTGCCCGGGCAGGGCCGACCTGTCGGGCGGCCCTGCCTTCCCCTGCCCCAGTAAGTATGTGTAAGTATGTCCCGCACGTGCCCGACGAGCAGTCGCACGACGTGACGGAGGCACTCAGCCGAGCCCGAGCACGCTGCGGAGGTCCTCCTTGATGGACTCCAGGCGGGCTGCGGCGGCCTTGCGGGTCCCGGGGACCGACTCCTTGCCGACCGGCATGATCACCTCGCAGTAGCACTTGAGCTTGGGCTCGGTGCCTGAGGGGCGGATGACAACCCGGTCGTCCGCCGCCGTGGTCCATACCAGCCCGTCGGTGGCGGGCAGCCGTCCTCCTGCGCCGTCGGGCTTGCCGTCCCTGAGGTCGACGGCTGTGGTCACCAGTGAGCCGGCCAGCCTCACGGGTGCCCCGTCCCGGCGCAGCCTCTCCATGGCCTCGGTGATGCGGGAGGTGTCGTCCACCCTGATGGTCAGCGGGCTGGTGGCGTGCAGCCCGTGCTCACGGGCCAGGCGGTCGAGCAGGTCAATGACCGAGCGGCCCTGCTGCTTGAGGACGGAGACCAGCACCGCGACACGCACAGCCGCGGAGATCCCGTCCTTGTCCCGGACTGCGGCCGGGTCCACGCAGTAGCCCAGTGCCTCCTCGTAGCCGTAGACCAGGTTGGGTACCCGACTGATCCACTTGAAGCCTGTCAGGGTCTGCTGGTGGGCCAGCCCGTGGGTCTGGGCGATGCGGCGCAGCAGGCGGGAGGAGACGACCGAGCTGGCCAGCACCCCGTTGCCGGCGAAGGCCGCGAGCTCGGCCGCCTGCTCACCCAGCAGCGCCCCCACCTCGTCCCCGCTCAGCTGACGCCAGCCCCCTGTCGCGGAGGGGTCTGGCACGGCCACGCAGCAGCGGTCGGCGTCCGGGTCGTTGGCGATCACCAGGTCCGCGCCCTGGGAGCGAGCCAGGGCGACGGCCCGGTCCAGGGCACCTGGCTCCTCAGGGTTGGGGAAGTCCAGGGTCGGGAAGTCCGGGTCGGGCTCCCACTGCTCGGCGACCCTGACCACGTCCTCGAACCCGACGCGGGCCAGTGCCTCCTGGCAGGTGTGTCCTCCTACCCCGTGAAGAGGGGTCAGGACGATCTTCAGCGGTGCGGCGGCACCCATATGGGCAGCCTGGGCGGCCCGCTCCACGTAGTCCTCACGCACTGCCTGCCCCACAGCCTCCCACCCCGTCTGTGGCATGGGGACGGAGGCCAGGGGGCCTACTGCGCTGATCGCCGCAGCGATGTCGGCGTCGTGGGGCGGCACGATCTGGGCGCCCTGAGCCCAGCCGGAGACCGTCCGCCCACCCAGGTAGACCTTGTAGCCGTTGTCCTGGGGCGGGTTGTGGGAGGCGGTGACCATCACTGCGGCGTCAGCCTCGAGGTGGCGCAGGGCGAAGGCCAGGATCGGGGTGGGGCAGTGGTCCTCGAAGAGGAGGGCACGGCCTGCGGCCCCGGTGACGACGGAGGCTGTGTCGCGGGCGAACTGCTTGGAGCCCTTGCGGGCGTCGTAGCCGATGACGACGGTGAAGCCCTCACCGACCACGGAGCGCAGGTAGGCGGACAGTCCCGCTGCCGCCCGGATGACCACGGCTCGGTTCATCCGGTTGGGGCCAGGTCCGAGGCGCCCGCGCAGACCAGCGGTACCAAAGGCGAGAGGGGCGGCGAAGGCGTCTGCCAGCTCGGCGGTGGCTTCGGGGTCACCGTCATGGTGGGCGCGCAGCAGGCGGGAGAGCTCGGCAGCGGTGGCAGGGTCCGGATCCTCGTCGATCCAGGAGGCGACTGCGGTGTCGAGAGTCGGCTCAGCAGGCTGGGTCATGGCGGCGACGCTACCGTGGGGGAGTGGGCAGAAAGCGGCACTATGACACCAATCGCCGGTGTTTCCAGACACAGGGTGGTGACCTACGACCTGTCTCCAGGTTCTGCCGTGGGGGACACGCCGACCCGTCGGTGCGGTGGGGCGGGCGCGTGACCTGCGCAGACGTGGTGTCCGGGCCTGGCAGTGGAACCGACGGCCTGGGTGTGGCTGGGGGAGGATGGGCAGCATGAGTGACCGACAGACCTACCGCCGGGGACCGGTGCTGCTGCGCGGCACCCAGATTCCCCACCAGACCACCGACGCACGTCTTTTGGACCAGCGTGGTGACAGCGACTGGCTCCACGCCGACCCCTGGCGGGTCATGCGTATCCAGGCCGAGTTCGTCGAGGGCTTTGGTGCCCTGGCTGAGCTGGGGCCGGCTGTCAGCGTCTTCGGCTCGGCGCGCACCCTGGCCAGTGACCCTGCCTACGCGGTGGCTGAGCAGGTGGGTGCGGGCCTGGCCCGCAGCGGGTACGCGGTGGTCACTGGCGGTGGACCGGGGATGATGGAGGCAGCGAACAAGGGCTGCCACGAGGCCGGAGGTACCTCCGTGGGGCTGGGCATCGAGCTGCCGCATGAGCAGGGGATGAACGAGTACGTGGACCTAGGGGTCAACTTCCGCTACTTCTTTGCCCGTAAGACGATGTTCGTCAAGTACTCTGACGGCTTTGTCGTCATGCCAGGCGGGATGGGGACTCTGGACGAGCTCTTCGAGTCCCTCACCCTGGTCCAGACCCAGAAGATCTCCTCCTTCCCTATCGTGCTGGTGGACTCGGGATACTGGTCAGGCCTCTTGGAGTGGATCCGCTCCACCATGGTGGAGCGGGGCACGATCTCACCTCAGGACCCCCAGCTGGTGCACGTGGTCGACACCGCCGAGGAGGCCGTGAGCTACGTGGTCGCCGCGAGTGTTAGGGCGCACGGATCATCATATGGGCATCTTTATGATGGCGTAGACTTATCGAGGTCGCGCAACAATGAGTCCGCGCCGCACTGACGAAAGGTGATCACATGGCTGCTATGAAGCCCCGGACCGGTGACGGCCCTCTTGAGGTCGTCAAGGAAGGTCGTGCCATCATCATGCGAGTTCCCCTGGAGGGTGGCGGGCGCCTAGTCCTGGAGGTCACGGCCGACGAGGTCAGGCAGATGCGCGAGGCTCTCGCCAACGCGAAGATCTGAGAGATCTGAGACCGCGGGCCTGTGCGGGATCGCCTCGGGTCAGCACAGGGCTGTGGGACGCCGTGGGATGGCGCCACGGAGTAGGACCGGGTCTGTCAGGGGCCCGGTCCGCATGCTTTGTCACCTATGCGTACCTTGCCGTCCGTGTACCCGTGTCGTGGCAGCCTCAGGCCTGCCTGACGGATACCAGGAGGCCGTCGCCCACCGGGAGCAGGGTGGTGAGCAGCAGCGGGGAGTTACGCAGCGCCTTGCCGAGCTCGCGAGCGGCCACCGTGGTGGCGTCTCGGCGTGCCGGGTCGGCGACATGGTCGTGCCACAGCGCCCGGGTCACGGCCAGCACCCCGCCGGTACGCAGCATGCGCAGCGCGTAGTCAGCCAGGTCGACAGCGTCGCGCGGCTCGACGTCAAGGACCACCATGTCGTAGCTGCGTGCTGCCATCCGGGGCATGACGTCGGAGGCTCGTCCCTGGATGACGCGAGTGCGTGACGCGGGAAAGCCGGCGAGGTCGAAGGAGCGCCGGGCCTGCCGCTGCAGCTCGGCTTCCACGTCGATCGTCGTCAGGACGCCGTCGGCCCCCATCCCGCCCAGGAGCCACAGCCCGGACACACCGGTTCCCGTGCCGACCTCCGCCACGGACTTGGCCCCGACGGAGGCAGCCAGCACGCGCAGCGCAGCACCGGTGCCCGAGGAGACGGGGGCGATGCCCAGCTCCAGGCTCCGCATCCGGGCCTGGGCGATGGCGTCGTCCTCCAGGGGAAAGTCCTCCGTGTAGGACCAGCTCAGTGTCTTGTCCGCACTCACTGTGACCCTCTTCCAGCCGCCGACCGTGGGGCGTAGCCGCCCAGGCCGTATTGTCCCAGGAACCGGGAGGGATGAGGGGATCCGCCACATGCTTGCCTTACCTCGCCCGGTCCGGCGGGGTGGGGCACTAGGGCGTCCTGGGCCGTTCTCACCCGTCCGGGACCGGTGCTGACGTAGGCCTCCCTATACTAGGCGGCGTGTTCGGCATCTCTGGCTCCGAGTTCTTCGTCCTTATCCTGGTGGCGGTGATCGTGGTGGGCCCCCAGCGCCTGCCCGAGTACGCGCGCACGCTGACCCGGATGGTGCGTCGGCTGCGGCTGTACCTGGACAACGCCCGTGCGCAGATCGCCGAGGAGGTGGGGCCCGAGCTCGCTGACCTGGACCTGTCCGACTTCGACCCCCGACAGTACGACCCCCGCAGGATCGTGCGTGACGCCCTGAGCGAGGATATCAACGCTATTCGGGAGGACCTGACCCACCCGTTCCGGTCGGTGGCCCAGACAGCCAGGGAGGGCTCGGCCGCTGCGGCCCAGGCGGTCAACGAGGCGGTACGTGCGGACCAGGGCCGTTCCCTGAGCAGGCAGGTCAGCGAGAAGATCAGTGAGACGAGGGCACAGGCGGCTGCGGCGGTCGCTGCTGAGAACGGTACGGAGGACGCGCAGGAGGATACTTTCCCGGGTGCAGGCGACGTCTCCCTGGACCCCGACATCCTGGGCTCCGGCGTCCTGGACGCGGTCACCGAGCCGGGCGTCGGGCCTGGTGCTGCTGACGACGACCCGGCCGACGCAAGTCCAACCCAGATCGACCCGGCTGCCGAGGACCCGGCCGAGGCGGTACCTGACCCGCAGAACCAGGGCTCAGGCCAGCAGCCGACGACAGTGCCCTCAACTCTGGTGTCCGCTGCCACGCACGGCACCTCCCGGGACAGCCTGCCCGCAGGTACCGGTGCTGGGGGCGGGCGCCCCCTGTCCCCGCGGGAGATCGTGCGTGCTGCCAACGAGGCTGCCCGTACCCGCGCCGAGGCGGCAGCGGTGGTCCTGGAGGACGCCTGAGCCGCCTGAGCCCGTGCCGCCCGCAGCAGCCAGTAGTGTCGCCGCCAACCGGGGCACAAGCCTGGGAGCGGGCTCGTCACCTCACAGGCGTGACCCCCAGGCTCATGCCTGACAGGCCCCGCGCCCGGTGGGTGAGGCGCTGAGCCACCGCGGCCAGCTCAAGAGCCGCGGGGGAGTCGGCCAGCGGCCTGCCGTTATTGGCTGACGTCGCAGGGACGCCTGTGTCAGAGCCTTCGCGCAGGCGGATGTCCAGGGGCAGCTGGGCCAGGAGCGGGACCTCGTAGCCCAGGGTCTCGCTCAGGGAGGTTGAGACGATCTGGCCCCCACCGGATCCGAAGATCTCCAGCCTGGACCCGTCGGGCTGGGGCATGTAGGACATGTTCTCCACCACGCCCACGACCCGCTGGTGGGTCTGGGCCGCGATCAGCCCGGTGCGCTCGGCGACCTCGGCCGCGGCAGTCTGGGGCGTGGTCACCACCAGGATCTCTGCGTTGGGCAGGAGCTGGGCGACCGAGATCGTGACGTCACCGGTCCCTGGAGGGAGGTCGAGCAGCAGGACGTCCAGGTCCCCCCAGTAGACGTCGGTGAGGAACTGCTGGACGGCACGGTGCAGCATCGGCCCGCGCCACACCACCGGCTGGCGTTCCTCCACGAACATGCCGATCGAGATCACCTTTACGCCGTGGGCGGTCACGGGCACGATCATGCCGTCCAGCTGGGTAGGAACCTGGCTGACCCCGAGCATGCGCGGGATGGAGAAGCCGTAGATGTCGGCGTCGACCACAGCCACGCTGAGCCCCTGGGAGGCCATGGCCGCAGCCAGGTTCGCCGTGACCGAGGACTTGCCGACCCCGCCCTTGCCGGAGGTGACGGCGTAGACCCGGGTCAGGTTCCCCGGCTGGGTGAAAGGGATGACCGGCTCTGCTGCGCCCCCGCGCAGGCGTCGGCGCAGCTCGGCGCGCTGTTCGTCGTTCATCACTCCCATGGTGACGGACACGCTGGTCACGCCCTCGACCTGGCTCACCTCCCGCTGGGTGTCCCCGGTAATGGTGTCCTTGAGCGGGCAGCCCGCCACGGTCAGCAGCACGCCGACGGACACGGCCCCGTCGTCACCGACCTCGACGGAGGACACCATCCCCAGGTCGGTGATGGGGCGGCGCAGCTCGGGGTCGTTGACACGGCTGAGGGCCTCAAGGACGGCTTCCTGTGTGGGTGCGGGCATATCACTATCCTAGGGCTGCGGGGAAGGGCTGTTGGTGTGGCGAGTAGCACGTTCCTGGTCCCGCTCGGGGAGCTCCTTCCCCGTGTCCTGGTCAGTCCGGGACGGGGGCGCAGGTGCTGCCGGGGACTGGCTGGCAGCCTCGGAGTCGGGGGACTCGGAGAGCTCGGCGCGGGTGCGGCGCTCCTCGGCGAGGATCTCACGTAGCATGTCGCGCAGCTCGGAACGCACGAAGTCGCGCGTGGCCACCTCGTTCATGGCCAGCCGCAGGGAGGCGATCTCCCGGGTGAGGTACTCGGTGTCCTCCAGGTTGCGCTCAGCGCGCTGGCGGTCCTGCTGGGCAGTGACTCGGTCGCGGTCGTCCTGGCGGTTCTGGGCCAGCAGGATCAGGGGGGCGGAGTAGGAGGCCTGCAGGGAGAGCATAAGAGTCAGGGCCGTGAACCCCAGGGAGGCCCGGTCGAACTGGAGCCTCTCCGGTCCCCAGGTGTTCCACCCCAGCCACAGCGCCACGAACACCGTCAGCCAGATGAGGAAGGCTGGGGTGCCGGAGAAGCGGGCGATGGCCTCGGAGACGCGGCCTGCCACGTCGGACTGGGAGGCCCTGCCCGGGCTGCGGCGCAGCCAGCGTGAGCGCTTGCGGGTCAGGGGTGTGTCCAGCGGCTCAGGCATTGGCGCTCCTCTCGATCATCTCGTCGGTGACCGCCTCGTCGGCCTCGCGCCAGTCATCGGGCATGAGGTGGTCCAGGACGTCGTCGACGCTCACCGCGCCCAGGAGACGGCCGGCGTTGTCAACCACGGGCAGGGCGGTCAGGTTGTAGGTGGCCAGGAGACGCGTGACTGTGCCGATGGAGTCCTGGGCGTGGACGGAGTCCACGTGGGTGTCCAGCACGGAGCCCACCATCTTCTGGGGCCTTTCCCGCAGCGCCCGCTGGATGTGTACCAGACCCAGGAGCCTGCCGGCGGGGGACTCCAGGGGCGGGCGGCACACGAAGGCGACCGCCGCCAGCGCCGGGGTGATCTCCGCCTTGCGCGCCTGAGCGAGGAAGGTTGCCACCGTGGCCTCGGGGGGCAGGATGATCGGCTCGGTGGTCATGAGGCCTCCGGCAGTGTAGTCGTCGTAGGCCATGAGACGGCGCACGTCCCTGGCCTCCTCCGGCTCCATGAGGCTCAGCAGTTCCGTCGCCTTGGGCTGGGGCAGCTGGGCCACCAGGTCGGCGGCGTCGTCGGGCTGCATGGCGTCCAGGACGTCAGCGGCCCGCGCGGCGTCCAGGCTGGAGAGCATGGCTACCGCGGCCTCGTCGCCGAGCTCCTCCAGGGCGTCGGCCAGGCGCTCGTCACTGAGCTCGGCCACGACGCGGGACTGGCTGGCCTGCGGCAGGTCCCGCAGGGCGTCGGCCAGGTCGGCGGGCTTGAGGTCCTCCATGGTGGCCAGCAGGGCGGTGGCCTCCTGCTGGGCCGCGCTGCCGGCCAGGCCCGCGACCTCCTCGGGGCGCACGGTGAGGCTCTCCCCACGGCGCAGGCCCAGGGGGCCGCTGGAACCGCGCTGGACGAACAGGCGGGTCACCGTCCAGTCCATGCTCTGGTCCTGCTCGATGGCCACGTCACGTACCGTGACGGTGCCCGAGCCGTCCCTGAGGGTCACGACCCTGTCCAGGAGCTCGCCGACTACAAGGGTCTCGACGTTGCGCTGGTGGAAGCGGCGAATGTTCATCAGGCCGGTGGTGATGACTGCACCGGGTTCGATAGCTGTGACGCGTGACAGGGGCAGGAAGACACGGCGCCGTGAGGCGACCTCGGTGACCAGGCCGACGGCGCGGGGGTTGCCGCGCGCCTCCAGCAGGACCACGACGTCGCGCACCTTGCCGACTGCGTCCCCCAGCGGGTCGAAGACAGAGGTGCCGATCAGCCTGGCGATAAAGACTCTGCTGGGTGCACGTGTCCTGGTGTTCTCCACAAGCCAATACTATGCGCCCTGGGCGTTGGCACGGCCGCGCGCGGGGTGCGGCGGCCGGGAGCGTGCAACCATGTGCCCATGAGCGTGAACCTGACTCCGTCCCCTGCCCTGGCTACCTCTGGTGGGGCAGTCATGCCGCGCGGGGAGGAGATCGCCTCCTTTGCGACCTACGCCGAGGCCCAGCACGCTGTGGACGCGCTGTCCGACGAGGGTTTTCCCGTGCAGTACCTGGCGATTGTCGGGACGGACCTGCGGCAGGTGGAGCGGATTACCGGGCGCATGAGCTGGGGCAGGGCTATCGCCTCCGGCGCCGGGTCCGGCCTGTGGATCGGTATCTTCTTCGGTGTCATGATGCAGCTGTTCAACCCTTCGAACTCGGGCATCCCGCTGGTGGCCTGTGTCCTTATGGGAGTGGTGTGGGGCATCCTCTTTCAGGTTATCAGCTATGCCCTGACTCGGGGTCGGCGTGACTTCACCTCTATCAGTCAAGTCATCGCCTCGCGCTACTCTATCATCGCTGCCCAGGACGCCAGGGAGGCCGCCCGGGCTCTGGCTCACGTGCCTGGCAATCTCACCCGTGGCGGTGAGGCTGCGCGCCGCGCCGAGGACCGCCGCCGGGCCAGGGAGGCGAACAGGGGGCCGACCGCCTTCGGCTCACGTCCCGACGAGCAGCCTCGTTACGGGGTGCGGCTGCCCCAGGGGGCGGACGGCCTCCCGGTGCAGGACACCGCAGCGCGTGAGGCAGTGCGTGAGCCGGTGGCTCAGGACCCCGAGGGTGGGGACCCGGGTGCCGGGGCCGCCGGTGAGGCAGGGCAGGTGGGGCCGCACGTCGGGCAGCCCGACCGTCAGGACCAGCCTGGCCAGCCAGGTCAGTCGGGGCACTACGAGCAGTACGACGTGAAGGACGAGGACTGAGCGGTGGGGGTGCCTGTCGGCCTGTCGACGGCCTCGGTGTATCCTCCCAGCGCCCCCGCCGCCTTCGCTATGGCGGCTGCCCTGGGCTTTGACGGCGTGGAGGTCATGGTCTGGAGCGAGAAGGCCACCCAGGACGCCCGCACCCTGGCGGGGCTGTCGCAGGACTACGGCCAGCCGGTCCTGGCGGTCCACGCCCCGACCCTGCTGGTGACACGCAGCGTGTTCGGGGTCGATCCCTGGGACAAGATCGACCGCTCCGTGGAGCTGGCCCACTACCTGGGGGCGCCCACGGTGGTGCTCCACCCCCCGTTCTTCTGGCAGACCCGCTACGCCCGTTCCTTCGTGGCCGGGGTGGCCCAGCGGGAGGCCACCACCGGTATCTACCTGGCGGTGGAGAACATGTTCACCTGGCGCCCGCGAAACGCCCACTCCACAAGGGACTTCCAGGCCTACTCACCCACCTGGGACCCGGTGGGGCAGGGGTACCGCTCCGTGACCCTGGACATCTCCCACGCGGCCACTTCCGGGTCTGACGCCCTGGCCATGGCCCGGGCGCTGGGACCCACCCTGCGCCACCTCCACCTGACTGACGGTGTCCCCGGACCGCTGGACGACCACCTCCTGCCCGGGCAGGGCGACCAGGACTGCGCGGGCGTCTTGGCCCACCTGGCGGCCACGGGCTTCCAGGCCCGGGGAGGGCAGGTGGTGGTCGAGGTCAAGACCGGCAGCATGAGCCCGGACCAGAGGCGTGAGGGGCTGGCCAGCGCCCTGGCATTTGCGCGCGAGCACCTGGAGGGCAGGGGCGGGGACGTGCACGTGCCCGAGCCCACCCGCAGGCGCTACCGTCGGGAGAGGTGAGTCAGGGACGCCCACCGTGAGCCGGGGCTGCAAGGACCGAGGGCGTCCGGTGTCGCTACCTCTAGTGTCCCAGGTGCTCGTGGTCGCGGTGCCGGGCGGGCTCGACCTGGAAGGTCGCGTGCTCGATGCGCACGGGGAAGTGGCTGGTGACGCACTCCTGGAGGGAGTGGAGGATCTGCTCGGCGTGCCCGTCGCGCAGGCACTGGTCCCTGACCACGACGTGCGCCGTCAGCACCGCCAGCCCGGAGGCCACCGTCCAGACGTGCAGGTCGTGGACCTCCTCGACGTGCTCCACCGAGCGCAGGTGGCCGCGGACCTCGGCCAGGTCGAGCTCGGAGGGGGCCTGCTCCATGAGGACGCTGCCCGTGGCGCGCAGCAGGGCGGCCGCCCGGGGGACGATGAGCGCCACGATGACCAGGGAGGCGACCGCGTCCGCACCGGTCCATCCCGTGGTCGCCACGACGAGAGCGGCCACGATGACTCCGAGGCTGCCCAGGGTGTCGTTGGCCACCTCCAGGAAGGCGGCACGCATGTTGAGGCTGTCCTCCCGCCCCCGTGCCAGGACGCACAGCGACACCAGGTTGGCCGCCAGCCCGACGACTCCCATGACCAGCATGCCCGGGGCCTCGACCTGCGCGCCGCCGAGGAGCGCCCCCAGCGCCCGCACGCCGACGAGGACGCCGACGACAGCGAGCATGCCTGCCTGGAGCCCCGCGCCCAGGACCTCTGCACGCCGTAGCCCCCAGGTGGAGCGCTCGGTGCGGGGCCGGGTGGACAGGTGCGCGGCGACCAGGGCCATGACCAGGCCTGCGGTGTCGGTCAGCATGTGCCCGGCGTCGGCCAGCAGCGCCAGGGACCCGGTGAGGTGGGCGGTGACGATCTCGGCGACCAGGACAGTGGTGGTCAGCCCCAGGGCGATAGCGAGCCGTCCCCGGGAGGCGCCCGCAGCATGGTCGTGGTGGTTGGCGGCGTGGTGGCTGCCGTGGCTGGTGTCGTGGCCAGCGTCCTCGGGGCGGCTGCTGTGGCGGCCAGACGGGAGGTCCGAGCGGCAGGGGGCGTCCTGGTGGTGGAAGCGGGCTCCCGGGGCTGTCCCGGTCGTCGGCCCAGGCGACTGCTCAGGACCGGGCACAGGCGTCTTCTCCGGAGTCCGCTGGGGAGAAGTCTCGGGGGTTCTCTCAGGAGTCACGGTGCCTCCTGGACAGCATCCATGGCGCCTACGGTGTCCGTGGTGCCTGCAGTGCCTGTGGTCTTCTGGGCGGCGGTCGTGGAGCGGTGGAGCGCTGCGGCGGTGACCAGCAGCGCGGCGAGCTCGTCGGGGTGCTCCAGGGTGCTGACGTGCGCCCGTCCGTGGGTGTGGGTCGAGATCAGCCCCGCAGCCCGCAGGACGGCTAGGTGCTGGGAGACCGTCGACTGGGCCAGGCCCAGGTGCTGGGCGAGCTCGCCCACCCGGTGCTCTCCTCCACGCAGGTGGCTCAAGATGGCCAGGCGGGTCGGGTCGCCCAGCGTGGACAGGAGGACCGCCAGGTCAGCCACGGCGTGGACGGCTGCCTCGTCATTGGTGACGTCGGTAGGAAGCAGGCCATGAACAATCGTCATATGCCGATGATATCGGTGAGTGGCGAAGCAATGTCAAGGGTGGGCCGGGTGGGGCCTGGCCTGAGAGGGCTCTCGCGGCGGCTCCTGAGGAGGCCCGCCACTGCCACCTACCTCGGCCTATTCCCCCAGGAGGGTGCTCACCCACTCTTCCACCTCTATCACGGTGCGGGGGATGCCTGCGGTCAGGGACTCCACCCGACCGTCCTCGCGCACTACCACGTCGTCCTCGATACGCACCCCGGTGCCGCGCAGCTCGGGTGGGACCAGCAGGTCGTCGGAGCGGAAGTACAGCCCCGGCTCGATGGTGAAGCACATCCCCGGCTCCAGCACAGCGTCCACGGAGGTCTCACGCCGGGCCTGGGCGCAGTCGTGGACATCCAGGCCCAGATGGTGACTGGTGCCGTGCACCATCCAGCGGCGGTGGTACTGGCCCTCAGGCGCCAGGGAGTCCTGGGCGGTGACTCCCTTGGGAAGCAGGCCCCACTGCTCTAGGCGGTCGGCGATCACTTCCATGGCGGCGGCGTGGACGTCCCTGAATCGGCATCCTGGCTCACTGGCCCGGGCGAAGGCGGCGTCGGCGGCGTCCAGCACGGCCTGGTAGACACGGCGCTGCGGCTCGGTGAAGCGGCCGTCCACGGGGATGGTGCGGGTGACGTCGGCGGTGTAGAGGGAGTCCACCTCCACCCCGGCGTCCACCAGGACGAGGTCCCCGGGGCGCACCGGGCCGTCGTTGGTGATCCAGTGCAGGGTGTTGGCGTGGTCCCCCGCCGCCGCGATGGTGTCGTAGCCCAGGCCGTTGCCCTCCTCCCGCGCTCGGGCGGCAAAGGCTCCCTCCAGGACGCGCTCGCCCCGCCAGTGCCTCGTGGCCCTGGGCAGTGAGCGGATGAGGTCCTCCAGCCCCGTCCTGGTGGCCTCCACCGCGGCCCGGAGCTGGCTGACCTCCCAGGTGTCCTTGCGCAGCCTCAGCTCACTGGCGGCCTCGGCGAGGCGGTCGTCGAGCTCCTGGGCCTCCTGGCCCCCGGGCAGCCCGGCGGCATGGCGGGTCGTAGCGACCAGGGCGGTGACGGCCGGGTCCGCCTCGGCGATCACCCGCAGCCGTACCGGGCCTGCGTCCCTGGCCAGGGCCTCGCCCAGGGCGTCGATGGGGGCACAGCGGATACCGGTGGCTGCCTCCACCTCCTCCAGGGACGGCCGGGCACCGACCCACAGCTCCCCGTAGCGCGCGCTGGCGTAGAACTCCTCCGAGCTGCGGGAGGCGCGGGGGCGAAAGTACAGGACCGCCTCGTGGGTGGCGGCGGTCTGGGCGCCTGGTCGGGCGCCCTCTGCCTGGGCTAAGACGTGGGAGCCTGCCAGGGGGTCCAGGACCAGCACAGCGTCCGGCTCGAAGTCCGTCCCGGTGCCGACCAGGTGGGCGAAGGCGCTGTGGGGGCGGAACCGGTAGTCGCAGTCGTTGTTGCGCACCTGGAGGCTCCCGGCGGGCAGGACCAGCCGCTCGCCCGGGAAGAGCTGGCCCAGGCGGTGCCTGCGCGCCGCGGCCCAGGGGGCGGAGGGCAGGGCATCGGGCAGCTCGTGGGACCTGGGCCCCCACCCGGAGGCGATGAAGTCACGGAAGGCCTGGTTGTCCGGTCGGCGGGAGCGGTTGTCCCCGCGCTGGGCCAGGGGCTGGGAGGCCTCGGGGCGGGAGCTGCCGTCTACGGCGGCACCGGTGCCGTTGTGGGAAGCCTGCCCGGACGGGTTCGCAGGGGCGGGGGTCGTCGCGGAAGCCGGAGGCGGGGAGGTGTCCGTCATGCCCCCATAATGCCACCACGATGCTACGGAGATCATCGAGGAGGACGGTGAGGGGCCGGGGGAGGACGGCTACGGCGGCCAGGCGTGCTAGCGGGGCTGGCCGCACTCGTCGGCGGGGAACCGCACCCCGACCTGGGCGCGGGCCTGGGCAAGGACGTCCACGGCGGCGATGGAGGCGTAGACAGGGTGCAGGCTGGAGCCTCTGGCACCGGAGCGCACCAGTCGGCACACCTCGGCGAGTTCGTAGCCCAGCGCGGGACCGTGCCGGTCCACGGACAGGTCCTGACGGGCCTGGGGTCCGGCACCCCTGCTGCCGTTCCTGGCCGCGCCCCTGTCACCCTCCCCACTGAGGTCACTGGCCGCCGGCCCGCGCAGCTCGATGCGCCGGGGCCACTGGCAGTCGTCCATGACCAGTGCGTCCTGTTCGGAGGCGATGAAGGAGCCGGCCCCGGCTGGCGAGGTCTTGGAGTGGGTGCACACGACCTCCAGGCCGCTACTCTCGCCGTGGTCGTAGGTAAGGACCACCGTTCCGTGGGAGTCGGCGCCGGAGTCCAGGAGGTGGCCTGTGGCGGTGACCCGGTCCGGTGTACCGAACAGGTGGATAGCCAGGCTGACGGGGTAGACCGCCAGGTCCATGAGGGAGCCCCCACCCGCTGCCGGGTCGAAGGCGGGCGGGTTCTTCCCGGCCCGGTAGGCGTCCAGCCGGGAGGAGCGCTGCTCCTTGACCAGTACCGCGCGACGCAGCCGTCCCATGCGGGGCAGGGTCTCTCGTAGCCTGGCCACGCCCGGCTCGTGGGCCGACAGCCAGGCCTCCATGAGGAAGCGGTCCGCCTCCCGTGCCGCCTGAGCCATTGCCTGGGCCTGTGCGACTGTCAGCGCGAAGGGCTTTTCCACCAGGACGTGGAACCCCGCCTCCAGGGCGGTGATCGTGTGCTCGGCGTGGAAGGAGTTGGGGGAGCCCACGTAGATCACGTCCACCGGCTGCGTGCTGTCGGGCCCGTGGGCCTGGAGCATCTGTGTCAGGCTGGCGTAGGAGGAGTCCACGCCGTGCTCCCGGGCGAAGGCGGCGGCGCGCTCGGCCCGGGCGGAGGTTACCGCCACGATCTGCGCACCGGGTTCCTGGGCGACTGCCTCGGCGAACCACCGGGCGATGAACCCGGCACCGACGACACCGAAGCGCACCGGGGCCTGCTGCGGGTCGGCTGACGGGAGGTCTGGGGCTGGGGAGGCAACCATGGGAGAAGTCTTCCACCGTCTCCCGGCGGCGTGGGGGTCTCAGGTCCCCCTGGCCTGCGCCGACCGGTCATGACCCGGCCCTGGGCCGCTGCGCGGGGCCACAGGATCCGTGGCTCGGGTCTGCCTAGACTGGCTGGGTGCGTATTGACCCCCACACCCACTCGACCTGCTCCGACGGGACCGACTCGCCGGAGCAGCTCATGGAGGCTGCCGCTGCGGCAGGTCTTGACGTCGTCGGCCTCACCGACCATGACACCACCGCCGGGTGGGCGCAGGCGGCGCAGGCCGTGGCTCGCACGGGCGTGGTGCTGCTGCGGGGCACGGAGGTCTCCTGCGCCAGCGAGGGGGTGACTCTCCACCTGCTGGCCTACCTGCACCGCGAGGACGACCCGGCCCTGTCCTCCGCCCTGCGGCGCTCCCGCCAGTCACGGGGGCTGCGTGCCCGGAGGATGGTTGAGCTTCTGGGCGAGGACTACCCCGTGACCTGGCAGGACGTGCTGGAGCAGTGCGGTGAGGACACCGTCGTGGGGCGTCCCCACATCGCTGACGCGCTCGTGGCCTGCGGGGCTTTTCCTGACCGGTCCGCAGCCTTTGCCGGACCGCTGGCTACCGGCTCGCCCTACTACGTGCCGCACTGGGCGCTGGACGCCGTCGAGGCCTGCCAGATGGTCAGGGCGGCGGGGGGTGTGCCGGTGGCGGCGCATCCTCGTGCACTCTCCCGGCAGCGTCGTCTGGTCCCCGACCAGACTTTCGCCGCGATGGCGGAGGCAGGTCTGGCCGCCCTGGAGGTGAACCACCGCGACCACGGCCCCGGGCAGCGGGAGGAGACCCGCGCCCTTGCTCGGCGCCTGGGGCTGGGTACCAGCGGCGCCTCGGACTACCACGGAACCGGCAAGCCCAACCGGCTAGGGGAGAATCTCATGCCTCCTGAGCTCCTGGAGCAGGTGGTTGACGAGGGGGCACTGCCCCTGGTCCGGCCCTGAGCATGGCCGGGCCCTGAGAGGCCTGGCCATGAGAGGCCGGGCCAGGTGACCGATGGTGCACCTAGCCCGGAAGGCGGGGCCTCAGGCTGTCAGTCAGCGCCCGGGAACGGGGCGGCCGCCGCGTGTGCGCCGACGGGTGCGCCTGCGCCGCGGCGTCCCGGCGGCCTGTCCTGCCTGCGCACGCTCGGTCCCGGTGCTTCCACCGGAGCCTGCCGGGGAGCCGGAGCCAGCCTCGGCTTGGGGCGGCTGGCCCGGGTCCCCGGCAGGTCTACCGCCCAGGCCACCGCGACCTGCGGCGTGCGCGCTGCTCTCCTGCCCGTTGCGGCGTGCCCGGCCGCGCCGGGCCCGGCCGTCCTGCCCCGCGCGGCTGTCGGAGTGGCCTCGAGAGCCCCTGCGGCCACGGTCTCGCTGCCTGCTGTCACCCCTGTCCTCGCGTGCCCGTCTTCCGGTCTCGCCGAGGTCCTCGATCTCCTCCGCACCCAGCCCGGCCAGGGTGCGCTGGTCACGCGGCAGGCTGCCGGTGACCTCCCGGGGCACGGACAGGTCGGTGTAGAGGTGGTCGCTGGTGTGGTAGGTCTCCACGGGCTCCTGGACCGGCAGGCCCAGCGCCTTGGCGATAAGGCGCCAGCGGGGCACGTCGTCCCAGTCGACGAAGGTCACGGCGGTGCCCGAGCCCCCGGCTCGCCCGGTACGCCCGATGCGGTGGACGTAGATCTTCTCGTCCTCGGGGCACTGGTAGTTGACCACGTGGGTGACGTCGTCCACGTCGATACCGCGTGCCGCCACGTCGGTGGCCACCAGCACGTCCACCTTGCCCTTGCGGAAGGCTCGCAGCGCCTGCTCGCGCGCGCCCTGACCCAGGTCGCCGTGGAGGGCGGCGGTGGCGAAGCCGCGTGAGGCCAGGTCCTCCGCCACGCGGGCGGCCGTCCGCTTGGTCCGGGCAAAGACGATGGTGCGGCCCCGATCCCGGGCCTGGAGGATCCGGGCCATGACCTCCACCTTGTTCAGGGCGTGGGTGCGGTAGACCACCTGCTGGACCGTCTGGACGGTCATCCCGTCGTCTCCGGGGTCCTGGGCACGCACGTGGGTGGGCCTGGTCATGTATCGCCTGGCCAGGGCCACCACGGCGCCGGGCATCGTGGCGGAGAACAGCATGGTGTGGCGGTCCGCCCGGGTGCGTGACAGGATCTTCTCCACGTCTGGCAGAAAGCCCAGGTCTAGCATCTCGTCGGCCTCGTCCAGGACGACGGTGGTGACGTGGGCCAGGTCCAGCACTCCGCGGTCCATGAGGTCGATGAGTCGGCCCGGCGTGCCCACCACGACCTCGGCGCCCTTCTCCACGGCCTCGATCTGAGGCTCGTAGGCGCGGCCGCCGTAGACCTGGATGATGCGCACGGTGCGCCTGGCGGCAGCGGTAGCCAGCTCCTCGGCCACCTGCTTGGCCAGCTCACGGGTGGGCAGGACGACCAGTGCCTGGGGAGAGCCCGAGGCCGGGTCCTCGTCCCACCCCTCCTCACCGGGGCCCAGGGTGTCCATGAGCAGCGGGATGCCGAAGCCGAGGGTCTTGCCCGTACCGGTCTTGGCCTGGCCGATGATGTCCTGTCCCTTGAGGGCGATGGGCAGGGTCAGGGCCTGGATCGGGAAAGGGTGGGTGATGCCCTTGTCCGTCAGGGCGTCGCAGATCTCAGGCTCCACCCCTAGGTCCGCGAAGGTCCTGCGGGCCGCGGCCTCCGTGCCTGCCTGCGTGTCCTCGCCGTCGGTGACGTCCGGGACGGACTCCTCCAGGACCGGCGCGTGGGCGCCGATCGTCTCAATGATCCCAGTGACGCCGGTCTGCCCGGTAGTCCCAGCGGTCCCGGCCGTGATGCTGTCGGCGGGTGCTGAGGCCTGGGCCGCAGCCTGCGCGGTCAGGGGCTCCACGGTGTCATCCGTGGCGTCGTCTACGGTGCTGTCCACGGCGGCTGTGCGGTTCTCGTCGGTCACAAGTGTCCTTGTCTCGGCGTACTATCTGTGCTGTCTGGCTGTACTGTCTATCGGTACTGTCTCGGTGTGCGTGGTCGGGCTGCGTCCCACGCGGTGAGTACGGCGGGTGAGCACGGTGGCCGTGGCGGCAGGCGACAGGCTTGGCTACAGGAGGACCGAGCAGCCGACAGACGTCAGCCAGGGTAGCCGGAAACCTGCACGGTTTCGCTGCGACGGCCACGATGCTCCAGGTGTCGTGTCTGATGTCACGTGGCAGCGCGGGCTGATGGGAAGCCAGCCCGTCCCGGGCTGCCCGGCGGCCCTGCCTCCTCTACCCTGTGCTCATGACTGACACTCCGAGCGGGAGCGGGACGCCTGGCGGGGCGTCGGGTGAGGTGCGGGACGAGGCCGGGGTACCTGGAGCTTTCCGCCCGTCCGCCCATATTCAGGTGGGTCTGCACGAGCTCAGCGTGGTTGGGGTGGTCGCCTTCTCGCGCACCGTCGCGTGCGTGCGCTACGCCAAGGACGCCGACAGGGCGCCTCGGATGGAGTCACGGGTGGCGCTGATGCGGATGAGTGCCCGGGCGGCCGCGTCCTTCGATCGTGTCGTGGAGCTGGCTGCCGCCCACGGGGTGGAGGTCTACGGGGCCGTGGAACGCTTCGTGGGCGTGCTCGGGGACCTCGACGAGCGGCTACGGCCTCTGGACTGGTCCGAGCGGCTGGTCAAGACCTACCTCTGCCTGGGGCTGCTCGTGGACTTCGGTATGGCACTGTGCGACAGCCTGCCCGAGCCCCTGGGCTCCGGCCTCATCGACGAGCTGGCCCAGGACCCGGTCGGAACCTACGCCTCCGCAGAGCTGGACGCTGCTATCGCTGGCGACCCGCAGCTGGCTGCAAGGCTGGGACTGTGGGGGCGCCGGGTGGTGGGCGAGGAGATCGGCACTCTCCAGCGCCTGCTGGCCCAGGTCCCCGAGCTGCTGGGAGACACCGGGGCGGAGCAGATGCACGCGGTCCTGTCCCAGGGTGCCGTCTCCCGCATGAGGGGCCTGGGGCTGCGGGTGTGACGGTGACGACACGAAGGACGTGGCCGGAGACCAGTTGCGCCCACAAGCCTCCTGGTCTGGGCTCTGGGGCGTTTCTTGGGGCGTTCCGGGGTCAGATACCGAATCCCACACGGCGGGGCTCGGACTCCCCGAGCTCGACGTAGGCCAGGGAGCCTGCGGGGACGAAGACCTTGCGGCCGCGGTCGTCGGTCAGGGTCACGGGCTCGGTGGTGGCTTTGGCCACAGCCTCCAGCACCTCGTCATGGGAGGCGGAGGTCTCCAGGGAGAGCTCGCGGCTGGAGTGCTTGATACCGATGGTGACCTGCATGATGCTCCTCAGGTGCTGGTAGGTCCTGGTGGGGCGGGGTCCGTGTGCGCCGACGGTGTCGGCACCGCTGGGCTACGGCTCGCTCCTGAGGGAATCCTACGGGGTGGGTAGCCTGCACACCTGGCCCGGACCCCGGGTACTGGGCCTTCTCCTGGGCATTTTCGCCTCACGCGGACACCTGCCCTCTACATCGCTTCTGCGGGTCGCCCCCTGCGGTCGTGCCCCTGCGAATCATGTCGGTACTCCGTGATGGGATGTTCCCATGCCAGCCCAGCCCGACCGCCTCCGCCTGCTGCCTCCGCTGCCGCAACCGGGTCTGCCTGCGCTGGACGCCTCCGGCCAGGCCGTCATGGAGCACGTGGCGGGCGGGGACAACGTGGTGGTGCTGGGTGCCCCGGGGACCGGCAAGACCACCCTCGCCCTGTCGGTGCTGGTGCGGGCGGTGGCCGCCGGGCGTGACGCGCTCTTGCTCGCCCCCACCCGCTCCCGGGCCGACGCGCTGCGGTCACGGGCCGCTCACCTGCTGGGCGGAGGCCACGGTGACGGGACGGTCCGGGTGCGCACGCCGACCTCCCTGGCGCTGTCCGTCCTGACCACCTCGCTGACCCGGCGGGCGGACCCCCTGCCTGCGCCCGTCCTGCTGGCCGGGGCGGAGGAGGACGCGGCCCTGGCCCCCATGGTCACCGCTATCAGCTGGCCCGGGCTGCCCCCGCAGGCAGTGGGGTCCCGGGCCTTCCGCTCCGAGCTGCGCAACCTGCTGGCCCGCTGCGGTGAGCTCGGTGTCAGCGCCGAGGTCCTGTCCCGGCTGGGCCAGGACCTGGGGGTGGCGTTGTGGCAGCCCGCCTCTCGCCTCCTGCACGTCTGGGATGCCCAGGGACGGCCCAGCCCCCAGCGCCGTGCTGAGGTGCGCAAGATGGACCCGGTACGTCTGCAGGACCGTGCCGGTGAGGCGCTGGAGACCTGGGACCTGGACGGCGTCACCGAGCCCCGTCCCGTTCCTGACCTGGTCGTCGTGGACGACTACCAGGACTGCACTGCTGCTACCGCCCGCTTCCTGGGCGCCCTGGCCCGCCCTGACGCTCGGGGGCGCCGCGCCCAGGTGGTGGTCCTGGGAGACCCCGACGTCGCCGTGGAGACCTTCCGCGGTGGCTCGCCCAGCCTCTTGGTGGAGGCGCAGGACCGGTCCGGGCTGGCCGCGCGGCGCCTGGTGCTGCGCACCCTCCACCGTGGTACGCCCACCCTGGCCAGCCTGTGGCAGGACCAGGCCTCCCGGCTGCCGGTGACCGGCACGGGCCGGCACCGACGTCCTGACCTGCCTGCCCTCCAGGCCACTCTGCCTGATCTGCTTCCTGACCCGCCCGAGGGGCCAAGGGAGTGCTGCCCGACCGCCCGGGAGCCATCCCCCTCCGGGGTGACGGCACTGGTGGCCTCCTCTCCCGCCCAGGAGGCCGCGCACCTGGCTCGCACGCTGAGGGAGGAGCATGTCAAGTACGGTACCGCCTGGGAGCAGATGGCCGTCGTCGTCCGCTCCGCGCAGCAGGCGGACACCATGGGGCGTGAGCTGCGGCGTCGTGGGGTCCCGGTGGGCTCCTCCACCCCTGCTGTGCTCCTGAGGGAGGAGCCGGCCGTCGCCGCCCTGCTCGCCACCGTCCGGGCGGGACTGGATGGCAGGCTGGGAGCCGGTGACGTCCTCGCGGACCGCGCCGCTGCCCTGGACCTGCTCACCGGGCCTCTGGTGGGCCTGACCGCGCTCGACCTGCGGCGTCTGCGCAGGCACCTGCTCCAGGGGCGGCCCGGGGACGGGACGGACCGCGAGATCCTGCGTCTCCTGGCCAGCCCGGACTCCGCCCGGCAGGTTGCCCAGGAGCTGGCCGGGACTACCCTGTCCGCCCAGGCCGGGCTCCTCGTCGTCGCTTCTGAGGTCGTGGCCGCGGTCAGCGGCGTCGTTGCCGGAACAGATGCTGGGACAGAAGATGAGTCCGACAGCGGGCACGTAGGCGAGACCGACAGCGATTCTGGGAATGACCCTGGTAGAGAGCCCGGTGGTGACCCTGGCGGTAAGCCTCGCAGAGTCGTTGGTGTTGAGGACCTGCTGTGGGCCGTCTGGTCCGCCTCCGGTCGGGCCGAGATATGGCGGTCTGCCGCCCTGCGCCCCTCGGGCCCGCCCGGCAGTCCCGAGGCGGCAGTGGCCCAGGCTGCCGAGCACGACCTGGACGTGGTGACAGCCTTGTTCAAGCGGGCGGAGGTGTGGAGCGAGCGCAACCCGGGTGCCCCGGCTCAGGAGTTCCTGTCCGAGCTGTCTGCCGAGGTCCTGCCCTCCGACTCCGTGGCTCCCCAGGGAGTCCGTCCCGGGGGCGTGGCCGTCTTGACCCCGGCGGCTGCAGCGGGGCGGCAGTGGGAGGTGGTCGCGGTGGCTGGCCTGGTGCGCGACTCCTGGCCCGATCTGCGGTTACGGGACTCCCTGACCCGTTCCGGGCTGCTGGTCGACGTGGTCACGGGTCGTCTGCCTCTGGACGGGCAAGGGAGGTCAGTAGGCCAGGAGGACCCGATAGGTGCGCGCCACCAGGTGCGTGCCGACGAGCGCCGCATGCTCCTGTGCTCCCTGACCAGGGCGTCGCGGCGTCTGATAGTCACGGCGGTCTCCGATGCCGACCACGTCCCCTCGTCCTTCTTCCTGGAGGTGGCCCGGGCGGCAGGCTCCGACCTGGGGGACAGCCCTGACGGCCCACGTCCTGCTGAGGACGTGGGGGACCTGACTCTGCGGGGCCTGGTCGCCGAGCTGCGACGGGCTGCTACCGTGGGAAACCTAGAGGGGGCCAGTCCTGAGGAGCGCTCACGGGCCGACCAGGCCGCTCGGCTGCTGGCCGCGCTTGCCGGAGCCGGGGTGGAGGAGGCCTCCCCGGCCACCTGGGCGGGTCTGGGGACACCCACCTGCGAGACCCCCCTCGTCGAGCCGGGGGAGGTTGTCCAGGTCAGCCCCTCCGACGTCGAGTCCCTCACCGCCTGCCCTCTGCGGTGGTTCCTCAGCCGACAGGGCGGGCGGCCCGGCGCGAGCGCGGCACAGACGCTGGGCACCCTCATCCACCACCTTGCCGAGCAGGCCCAGCGCAGGAACCTGCGAGGCCAGGCCTTGACGGAGCTGACCGAGGGAGTCCTTGAGGAGCTGGGCTACCCCGACACCTGGCTGGGTGGCCTGGCTGCCCAGCGCGTGCGCGACATGGTGGGCAGGCTGGACACCTACCTGTCCGGCGTGCCCGGACAGGTAGGTGTGGAGAGGAGCGTGGACGTGCGTGTCGACCTGCCTGCCTCCCTCGGATCGCCCGACCCGGGGGAGGCAGGCGACTCGGAGGAGGTGTCGGTCCCTGTCCGCCTGCTCGGCCGGATCGACCGGGTCGAGTACCTGGACACCGAGCACCCTGGTGCCGACCTTCCTGGCACGGGACACGCTGGAGCCCAGGACTGCTCAGATGTTCCGCACGCCCCTCTGCCCAGGGTTGACGGGACCCGGGTGCGGGTCATGGACCTCAAGACCGGGGCGGTGGTACCCGACGACGCCGCGCGCCACCCCCAGCTGGCCAGCTACCGGCTCGCCCTGGAGGCACTCGGCTACGACGTGGTCGGGGCCGGGCTGGTGATGCTGGGCAGGACGCCGACGCGTCGGGACGGCGGTGTGGTGGTCTCCCCGCGCGGCGCGGCCCTGGAGCCCAGCCCCGACCCCGACGACGGCCAGGACTGGGCCTCCGACCTGGTGGCCCGGGCAGCCGTGGCGGCCTCCGGCTCCGTCCTGCAGGCCCGCAGCGGCAGGCACTGCCAGTGGTGCGCCGTGAAGGACTCCTGTCCGGCCCGTCCCGAGGGACGGAGGTCCTGGCAGTGACTGGCAGAGCGACGGTGAGGAGCGCCCCGGCGGGCAGCCCGCAGGAGGATCGGCTCTGGACCCGGAGGGAACCGTCGGCCCGCAGCGAGCAGGAGAGCCGCAGCGGCCCCGGTGCCCTTGGCCCGGAGGAGCTGGCCCAGGTCCTGGACCTGCCCGCGCCCACCCCCCAGCAGTCCCGGGTGATCACCCACCCCCTGACCCCGGTGCTGGTCGTGGCCGGGGCCGGCAGCGGTAAGACTGCCACCATGACCCAGCGGGTGGTCTACCTGGTGGCCCGCGGCCAGGTACGTCCTGACCAGGTGCTGGGTCTGACCTTTACCCGCAAGGCCACCGCCGAGCTGGCCGGACGGCTGTCCACCCGTCTGGAGCAGTTAGCCTCGCGCGGGCTCGGTGCCCACGGCGACGACCCCGAGCCCACCGTGACCACCTACAATGCCTTTGCCGGCTCCCTGGTGCGCGACTACGGCCTGAGGGTCGGAGCCGACCCCGACTCCATCCTGGTCACTGACGCCCGCGCCTGGCAGATCGCCTCCTCCCTCCTGGAGGCCCGCACCAGCCCGCTACCGGTGGAGCGGCTGGCCTCGGCCACCCGGGTCCTGCTGCGTCTGGACGCGGCCCTGTCGGAGAACCTGCTGACTGTGGAGCAGGCTGCGGAGCAGATGGAGGACCTCACTGGGCTCCTTGAAGGCCTGGCGGAGGTGCGCGGGCTCAAGTCGGCTCTCGGAGAGGCTGCCTCCCGTGGCAGGGACCGGCTGGGGATGCTGGAGGCCGTGGCCGACTACCGGGAGTACAAGCGCCGCCACGGCCTGGTCAGCTTTGGGGACCAGGTCGCGCTGGCCTGTCGGATCGCCCAGGAGTCCCCTGAGGTCGTGGCCCAGGTCCGGGCGCGGTTTCCCGCCGTCGTCCTGGACGAGTTCCAGGACACCTCCGTGGCCCAGATCCGGCTCTTGTCCGCCCTTTTCCGCGACGGTGGCGTGACGGCCGTGGGCGATCCGAACCAGGCAATCTACGGATGGCGCGGAGCCTCGGCAGCAGCGCTGGACTCCTTCCACCCGGCCTTCAACCCCGAGGGCTGGGCCAAGGTCCAGGCAGGTGCCAGCCCGGACCAGGCGGCCCCCGTGCTCCCGCTGTCCATCGCCTGGCGCAATGACCTGGCCATCCTGGACGCGGCCAATACCGTCTCCGCCCCGCTGCGTGCCGCCAGTAACCAGCCCGGTGACGCGCAGGTGTCCCACGTTCCCGTAGAGCCCCTGAGCCCACGGCCCGGTGAGAGCGCCCCGGGACTGGTCACGGCGGCCTACTTGTCCGACTCCCTGGCAGAGGCGCACGCCGTTGCCGACTTCATGGTGCAGCGCTGGCACCCCCAGGCCCAGCTGGCGGTCCTGGCCCGGGTGCGCTCCGCCTTCCCGGTCATTGCCGAGGCCCTGGAGGCTCGCGGTGTGCCTTACCAGGTCGTGGGCCTAGGGGGCATGCTTACCCTCCCTGAGGTCGCCGACATGCGCTCTGTCATCACCGTGGCCGCCGACCCCGAGCGCGGCGACCGCCTCATGCGGCTCCTCACAGGCGCGGGCCTGGGCGCCGGCGACCTGCGGGCGCTGGCCGACAGCGCCCGCTTCCTGGCCCGGGGGGGCCGTGGTACCCCTCCAGACCGCGGTCCCGGGCACGCAGGAGGGGAGCCCGGGGAGGGTGCCCGCTCACCGGGCAGCCAGCCCCTCCTGGCCGAGGCACTTGAGGCCGTCGCGCGCCGGGCTGACGCCGAGGGCGTTGTCGTCCCCCCACCTGGCATGACACCTGCGGGTGCCCAGGCCTGTGACCGGGTGGCCCGCGCCGTGCGCCGTGTCCGTGCGGCGCTGTCCCTGCCCCTGCCGGAGGTCGTCGAGGCCGCCGAGCGCGCCCTGGACCTGGACATCGAGGTGGCCGCCAGGGTTGCCAACCCCCTGGGGGCGCGGGCCGTGGACGCCTTCCGGGCCGCCGCGCTCAGCTATGTCGAGGACACGCAGGCCCCCACGGTGGCCGGCTTCCTCCAGTGGCTGGACGTGGCACAGGAGGAGGAGGACGGCCTGGAAGCGCCTCAGACCGACCCGCAGCCCGGAGCTGTCCAGGTCCTCACGATCCACGCCTCCAAGGGGCTGGAGTGGGACTGCGTCGCGGTCGTGGGCATGAGCGAGGGAACCTTTCCCGGCTACGCCGCCAGGCCCCAGGAGGACCTGTCGGTAGCGGAGTGGTCCTGGATGACCAGGGTCGGGGAGCTCCCCTACCCCCTGCGGGCCGACGCCGCTACCCTGCCTCCCTTTGACCTGGCGGCCTACGACTCCTCGGCCGTGGGCAAGGAGGAGGTCGAGGAGGTCAAGGAGGCACTCTTGCGCTACAGGCTGGCGCTGGGACGCCACACCCTGGCTGAGGAGCGTCGTCTGGCCTACGTGGCCCTGACCCGGGCCCGTCACGACATCCTACTGACCGGTAGCCACCTGTCCGGGAGGAGCAGGACCCCGCGTCCCCGGTCCCGCTACCTGGCCGAGCTGGTACGCCGTGACCTGGTCACGCCCTACGGGGAGGGGCTGACCGAGGCGGATCCTCAGGCCGTCAACCCGCTCCTGGAGCGGGTGGTCACCGCCCCGTGGCCCCAGACCCACCCCGAGGACCCCGTGGCCCGGGCGCGACGCGCGGCCGCACAGGCTGTGCGCCAGGCGGGCTCGACGCGCCCCGGGGCACTGGTGGCCCAGGCGCCTGCGAGCTCATCCTCCCGTAGGGTCTTCCCTAGCGTGGGCGACGCCGCCGCGCAGGCGGAGGACCGGGTGGGGGAGGATCCTGTCGTGACGCGGTGGTGGCAGGAGGCGCGGCTTCTCCTGGCCGAGCGGGACCAGGTGGCTGGCGCACCGCCCGGTGTGCGTCTTCCGGCCCACCTCGCCGCCACCAGCCTGGACCGGCTCAGGCACGAGCCGGAAACCTTCGCCCTGGACCTGCGCAGACCCCTGCCTGCCCAGCCGCAGGCGGCAGGACGCCTGGGCACCGTCTTCCACGAGATGGTCTCCCGTCAGCTGGCCGCGCGCGGCAGCCTGCTGAGCCTGGAGGAGGTCGGTGCTCCCCGCACGCTCAGCGACGAGGACCGGGTCCAGGTGGAGCGCTGGCTGGCCACTGTCCAGGAGCTGCCGCTGTTGGAGGGATACGTGCTGGCCGCCTCCGAGGCCGCCCTGGAGCTCACGGTGGCAGGAACCACCCTGCGGTGCCGTATCGACGCCGTCTTCAGGCGCAGCACCGGGCCCGAGTGGCTTGTCGTCGACTGGAAGACAGGGAGCCGACGCGTGGCAGCGGACCAGCTCAGCGTCTACGTCCACGCGTGGGCACAGTCGCAGGGCGTGAGCGTGGAGCGCGTGCGAGCCGCCTACGTCTACGTCCAGGACGGCAGCGTCGAGGAGCTGGCGGCTGCCGACCTGCTGGGCCTGGACCAGATCGCAGCAGCCCTGTCCCTTGGCGACGGGGAGCCTGGCGGCGGGCAGGCTGGCTGAGCGCCGCGCGGGCTGGCAACCAGCTGGGCGGCGCTCAGGCTGGCTGCAGGATGGGGCGACCCTGGCTCCAGCCAGCGTACTGAGCCAGGCCCCGGCACCTGTGCCAGCCCCAGCCGTAGCTTAGCTACCTGCCCGCGGGTGGGCTGACTCCTCCAGGAAGGCGACGAGCTTGTCGAAGGGCACAGGCTTGCGCCGTGTCAGGCTGATATTGCGCCCCTCGCGGGAGAACAGAGGGGGCTGGGTGCTCAGCGCCTGGTTCAGGCGCAACGCACCGATCTCCTGCTCCCACCCTCGCCACCGCCAGGAGGCGTAGAAGCTCTCGCTACCGCCGTCGATGGCCCAGCGCACGAAGGCACCGTGACTCATACCTGTACCCCTCCAGTGCAGCGTGTCCGGGCCGAAGTAGCAGACTTGGCCGTGACCGACCCCCAGACCTCCGGCGTCGATGGCGAAGCGCCCGCCAAAGGCGTCGTGACCCACGACCAGGACACCTCTGCGGGACCTGCTGGCGGTCAGGACGTCTGGCAGCGACCCGCTGCCAGCGGCGAGGATCCGTAGACGGCCGTGGTCGACCAGGATTCCGCCGCAGTGGTGGAGGAGCGCCCCCAGCGTGGAGCTCTCGGTCAGGCCCAGACGGGCTGCGATGTCACGACCCCGCTTCGTGGTGGAGGGGAGGATGGCCAGATGGGCAGGGCTGGCGTCCACGGCACTGGTGATGTCCTCCCAGACCGAGCTCCCCCCGACAGGCACGTCGCTGCCCCTGCTCATGACCGTCCTGCGTGTGCTGTGCTCTTCACTGACATAGTCACAACCATAGGTACTGACCTTATTCGTTCGTCACTGGCTCATCAGGCGGTTGGAACCGCCTTCTCTCACGGCATAGGGGAGTGTGCGGACCGGCTCTCTAGTCCTTCTGCGAGTCCACGGGGACCATGGTGACTGGGCTGGTGGAGGCATCCGGGTCGGCGCCTTGCCTCTCTCCCGGCACCGGGGCCAGCCGGGGGGTCGTCGGCTCGACAAGCGGCTCGTCCCCAACCTGGGCGGCCAGGTCCCTGAGCATATCCACCGCGTCTGCCACCACGGAAGGGTCCCCGACACGTGTTCCGTGCAGCAGCCACCGGGCCAGGCTCAGCTCGCTGACGAGTTCGGCCCTGTCACGCAGGTGCTTGTCAACGCCCTCGCTGCGGGCCACGTCGTAGGCGTCCTCGATGGAGCTCAGGCAGTCTACCGGGACCGTGGAGTAGACCCAGGCCATGTCCTCCGCCGGGTCTCCCACGTGCGCCTGGGTCCACCCCCGCAGCCCGACGACGCTGCCCCCCGCAGCCAGGATGTTCTCCTCCGCCAGGTCCCCGTGGACGACCGTGGGACGGAACCGCCACAACGCTGTCTCCTCCAGCGCCTCCTCCCACCTGCTTAGGAGTGCCGGAGGCACCTTGCCCGTGGCAGCCGCGTCGTCCAGGACAGCCAGCCAACGCTCCCGCACCTCCTCTGCGTCGTAGACGGGCATGCCGGACTCCGACACCACCGAGGTCGGGATCTCGTGCAGCTCGCCCAGGGCCTTGCCCAGGCCTGCTGATAGCCCTGGCCCGGGACGTAGGGAGGGAATCTGGACGGGGCGGCCCTCAATGTGGGAGCGGACCTGCACGTGCGCCTCGTCGCTGCGCAGCGACCCGGCTGCGCGTGAGACGTCGAAGGACACCAGACCGGAGTCTGCCACCTTTCCGACGCGGCGCAGGATCTCCGCCTCTGCCTCCAAAGCCGCTCCGGCGGCGGCGTCAAGTGCCTCCATGACCTCCCAGTGGCGGCCCCTGGTATCGATGACGCCCACTACCTGAAGCACGGAGGTACGGGTCTGGGGCAGGGCCAGGCGTGCAGGATGAAGGCTCGGGACCGCCACGGTGGCCAAGGCCGCCAGCGCCAGTGCCGAGCGGGGGGCGGCAGGACGTGCCCGGGGCGGGGGAGAGGCGGGGGAGTCGTGGGTCCTGGCGCCCCCCGTGGTCTTCCTGACGCTCTTGATGTTTCCAGTGGTGACAGTGTTTCCAGGCTTGTTTCCAGGGTTGCTAGTGCTCTTGGTGCTTTCGGTGCTCGCAGTGGCCTCACCGGACCCGGGGACGGGTGCGGCGTCCTCTGGGGCGTCTGGTGACTGCGGAGGCTCAGGCATGCCCCAACCGTAGGCGACAGCCCGCGTACTCACGGCCCGCCGCGCCCGTGCGCCACCGGCTGGGGCAGGAAGAGCCGTGTGTCAGTGCGGACGGCGGTGCGAGCCGACCACGTGGTCGTTGACGATGCCTATCGCCTGCATGAGGGCATAGACGGTGGTAGGGCCGACAAACCGGAACCCGCGGCGGCGCAGCTCCTTGGCGCAGGCCTCCGACTCCGGCGAGGTGCTCGGGACCTCTTCGCCGCTGAGCGGTCGGTGAGGCTGGGACGGACGGTAGGACCACACCAGGGCGCTCAGGCCGCCCTCGGTGCGCAGCTCCAGCACCGCTGCCGCGTTGGAGACCACGGCCTCGATCTTGCGACGGTTGCGCACGATACCCGGGTCGGCCGCCAGACGATCGACATCTGAGCTGTCAAAAGCAGCCACTTTCTCCGGGTCAAAGTTGTGGAACACCTCCCGGAAGTGCGGTCGCTTGCGCAGGATGACCACCCAGCTCAGCCCCGCCTGGAACCCCTCCAGGCTCAGGCGCTCAAACACTCCCGACTCGTCGTGGACCTCATTGCCCCACTCGTGGTCGTAGTAGTCCTGCTCCAGCTGGCTGGCTGCCGCCCACGTGGGCCGGACCAGGCCGTCGGCCCCGACCACCAGGCCGCCGGGCAGCGAGACCCTGCCCTCGTTGCCATCGTGCGCACTCACGCCGGGAAGTCTATACAGAACTGGCCGGGAGCCGCCCGCTCCGGCCTCGTCGAGCCTGTGCGCACCCGCCGTGCACCGCCTGCGCCCGCCCGAGCGGCAGGGAGGGGGCGAGGAGCGTGGCGCGCGCCGAGTGCCGCCGCGTGCTCACCCGGGTGGGGGCTCCGGGTCGCCCGGAGCCGGCTCTGTGCCCGCCTCCTGCTCCTGCCGGGCGTGCCCACGGATCAGTGCATGGTGGGACAATTATTTTCCACAAGCCGGGATAAAGAGTGGTGCCCTGGGTGCTGATGATCTATTGTCTGCTGGTGACGGCGACGCCGTGCCCGTACTGGCTGTGCTGGCTGCGCTGCAAGCGCTGTGCCGGGGTGGGCTGCGTGACCCGTCGCCGGGGCGGCCTGCCCGGCCCGCTGTCCCCGGACAGACCAGGCTCGGGCACGGGCTCGGGCACAAGCCTGGACAGAGAGGCTGAGACACCCATGGACGCTGCTGACCTCCTGCTGACCGAGATCCGCGAGCTCGTCCGCACCCGCGGCGTCGACCCGGCCAGGGATACCGCGAGGCTGGACGGCCTCGTGTCCGAGGCCTGCGCCGACTACCTGCGCCGGGCCGACGCAGGTCTTGTCCCGCCCCTGGTCGACCCGGATGCGGCCCGGGCACGTGCCGTGGACCGCCTGGCTGGGCTGGGGCCGCTCCAGGGCTACCTTGACGACGACTCCGTGGAGGAGATCTGGGTCAACGCCCCGGGGCGGGTGTTCGTGGCCCGCTCGGGCAGGCCGGAGCTGACCACGACGATCCTGGACGGCGAGGAGCTCCACGTCCTGGTGGAGCGGATGCTGCGCCCTTCGGGGCGCCGCCTGGACCTGTCGGCCCCTTTCGTGGACTCCCAGCTGCCCGGGGGAGAGCGCCTCCACGTCGTCATCCCCCCGATCACCTCCCGGCACTGGGCCGTCAACATCCGTAAGCACGGGGCCAGGGTGTGGCGGGTCTCGGACCTGGTCCGGCTAGGGTCCCTGACCAACCAGGCGGCCGCCTTCCTCGACGCCTCCGTCCGGGCCGGGCTCAACATCCTGGTCTCCGGAGCCACCCAGGCCGGCAAGACCACCATGGTACGGGCGCTGGCTGGTGCGATCCCGGCAGGGCAGCGGGTCATCACCTGTGAGGAGGTCTTCGAGCTGGCCCTGGGCAACAGGGACTGTGTGGCCATGCAGACCCGGCCCGCCAGCCTGGAGGGGACGGGGGAGATCACCCTGCGCCGCCTGGTCAAGGAGGCACTGCGCATGCGTCCCGACCGGCTGCTGGTCGGCGAGGTCCGCGAGGCGGAGGCCCTGGACCTGCTCATCGCCATGAACTCCGGGCTTCCCTCCATGTGCACGATCCACGCCAACTCGGCCCGTGAGGCGGTCGTCAAGCTGTGCACACTGCCCCTGCTGGCCGGGGACAACGTCTCCAGCGGCTTCGTGCTGCCTACGGTGGCCTCCGCCGTGGACCTGGTGGTGCACCTGGACCTGGACACCCGAGGGCGGCGCACGGTGCGGGAGGTGGCTGGCCTGTCCGGACGGGTGGAGAACGGCGTCGTCGAGCTGTCCGACATCTATCACCGTGACGCCCAGGGAGTCCTGGTGCGAGGGCCGGGGGCGCCCGCCAACCAGCAGCGCTACGCCCGGGAGGGGATCGACCTCTCCTCTCTCCTGGCTCCTGGGGTCCCCTCCGTGACGGGGGCACGGTCCTGATGGGGGCGGTCGCGGGACTCATGGCGGGCGTGGGCGTGGTGCTGGTGTGGCTGTCCTGCACCTCCGAGGTCCCCCGGTGGCGCTCACGACGGTCCCAGCACCTGGCGGACCTGCTGGTCCAGGCGGGTGCGGGGCGCACCAGCCCCGCCACCTTCCTGGTCGGCAGCCTGGTCCTGGGCGCCACCGTCGGCCTGGCATTCCTGGGGGCCTCCCGGGCCTGGCCGGTCGCGGTGGCCTTCGCGGTCATCAGCTCGGCCGCGCCGACGGTGCTGGTCTCCGCGCGTGCCCGCTCCCGGAGGGCCAGGCTGCGCGAGACCTGGCCGGAGGCGGTGGACACCCTCGTGTCCGCGGTGGGGGCGGGCATGAGCCTGCCCGAGGCACTGGCCAACCTGGGGCAGCGAGGCCCTGAGGCGGTGCGGCCCCAGTTCCAGGCTTTTGCCGCCGACTACGCGGCTACGGCCCGCTTCACCCACTGCCTGGACCTGCTCAAGGCCCGCTTTGCCGACCCGGTGGCGGACCGGATTGTGGAGGCCCTGCGTCTGGCCCACGAGGTGGGTGGAACGGACCTGGGGGCGCTCCTGCGCTCGCTGTCGCGCATGCTGCGTGAGGACATGCGCACCCGTGGTGAGCTGGAGGCCCGTCAGTCGTGGACCGTCAACGGTGCCCGGGTCGCCGTGGCAGCCCCGTGGCTTGTCCTGGCCCTGCTGTCGACCCGGACCCAGGCAGCGGCGGCCTACGCCACCTCGGCTGGGGCGATGGTGCTCCTGGTCGGGGGGCTGGTGTCGGTCCTGGCCTATCGGCTCATGCTGAGGCTGGGACGCCTGCCGGAGGAGGAGAGGACACTGCGATGAGCCACCTTCTGCTTGGGTGCGTGTCCGGGGCGCTGGCTGGCGCAGGCGCCCTGTACGTCCTGAGCGCCTGCGGGCGCAGGACCCCCACCCTCATGGCGAGGCTGGAGCCCTACGTGCACCAGCGGCCAGCGACCTCAGGACTGCTGCGTCCCGCTGCCTACCACGACGGCCGGGGCCAGACGGTCAGCGCCGTCCTGCTGGGCCGACTCGTCGGTCTCAGCGGCGTGATGGAGTCACTGGGGTCCTCCTCGGCCTCGGTGCGCGCGCGCCTTGCTCGCAGCGGCTCCACCCTCACTGTGGAGCAGCTGCGCCTCCAGCAGCTGGTGTGGGCGTGTGCCGGGCTCGTCGCCACGGTAGGGGCGGGTGTCCTCCTGGCCCTGACCCGTCCGGTCAGCGTCCCCGCGCTCCTGGTGCTGGCCCTCCTGGCCTGCGTGGGCGGGGCCGCTGCGCGCGACTGGTGGTTGTCTCAGGCGGTGGAGCGCAGACGTCGTCGTATCGAGGCCCAGCTGCCCGACGTCGTCGAGCTGCTGGCCCTGGCTGTCGGTGCAGGCCAGGGACCTGTCTCCGCGATCGAGCGCGTGGTGGCCCTGGGGGAGGGGGACCTGGTCGAGGAGCTGGCTGACACCTTGTCGGACGTGCGCTCCGGGACTGTGGTGACCACGGCGCTGGAACGTCTGGAGGCGCGCGTTGGTTCGCTGCACGTCACCCGCTTGTGCGAGGCGGTCGCTGTCGCCCTGGAGCGGGGCACGCCTCTGGCACAGGTGCTGCGCTCCCAGGCCACGGACGTGCGTGAGGCGGCTCGGCGCAACCTGATGGAGGAGGGCGGCAAGCGGGAGATCGCCCAGATGGTTCCCGTGGTCTTCCTGGTCCTGCCGGTCACCGTCGCCTTCGCCCTGTTCCCCGGGGTGGCTGTCTTGAGGCTGGGCCTGTGAGGCGCCGCCACCGGCGCGAAGGGCGCCCAGGATGCCCACTGCCCCGCCGGTACCCGTCCCCGTCCCTGTTGCTCCCTGTGCATCCCCGTTTCTTCTCTGTTCTTCACTTTTCCTTGTTCCTCACTGTCCCTGATCCTTGCGAGAGAGGAGCTCGTATGAGCAGCATCGTCCGTCTCCTGGCCAGGCGCCTTCTGATGAGAGGCCACGACCCGGGTCCCTGCGGCCCGGAGCGGGGCGACGTTCCCGGCTGGGTGCTGGTCACCCTCATGACTGCGGGGCTTGTCGTCGCGCTGTGGGCCGTGGCAGGACCGACCCTGACCCAGGTCTTTGTCGACGCGATCGGGCGGGTCACCGGTGCGGTCTGAGCCGTGTCGCTGCCTCCCGGCGTCTGCACGCTGTAGCGGCCCTCGACGGTGGGTCGGCTGCTGGCGGCCGGGCGAGAGCGGCTCGGCAGTGACCGACTTCGTCATGGTGGGCGCGCTCGTCCTGGCGGTGGCGGCCTCGTTGCTCCAGCTGGCCCTGGGGCTGCACGTGCGTAACGTTCTCACTGACGCCGCCGGGGAGGGAGCGCGGCGAGCGGCCCTGGTCGGCGGCACGCGGCAGGAGGCGGAGCAGCGGGTACGCAGCCTGGTGGACTCCGCCCTGGCGGAGGGCTACGTCCAGGAGGTCGCCATGACCCGTTACCAGGTCGATGACCTCGTGGTCGTGGAGGTGAGGGTGACGGCACCCCTGCCGCTCCTCGGCCTCGTGGGACCGGGAGGGGTGGTGGGCGTGACCGGGCACGCTGTTGACGAAGCCTCCCTCGTGGGAGCTGAGGAGCAGAGGTGAGCGCCCTGTACCCGTTGCGGCGCGCCGCAGGCTATCGGGGCGTCCCTGGAATCCGGGCCTCCTGCCTGTCGCAGTCCGTACAGCCTGGGCCACGGTCCGTGTCGCGGTGCGGGTCGCAGCCCCTGTCGTGGTCCCCAGCGGGGACGGCGGGGGAAGGCGGCAGCGCCTCGGTGGAGTTCATTGGCTGGACGGCGGTCATCGTGCTGCCTCTGGTCTACCTCCTGGTGGTGCTCGCCCAGGTGCAGGCGGCCTCCTTCGCCGTTGTCTCCGCCGCCGATGCGGCCAGCCGGGTCCTGGAGGTGGACGGCTCCTCGCAGGCGGTCGGCCGGGCGCGTGTCGCAGCCGGGCTGGCCCTGTCGGACCAGGGGATAGATGCCGACCCGGCTACGGCCCTGTCGCTGAGCTGCGTGTCCGACTGCTCTGAGCGGGTCGTGGTCACCGTGGAGGCCCGTGTGCCGCTGCCTGGCCTGGCGACGGTCGGCCTGGGCCATGAGGCCGTGGCCGTGGAGGCCCGGCGCTCCGTCAGTCTTGCGGACCAGGAGGAGTAGTGCGCCCGACCCAGCCATTGAGAGTGCTGTCGCTGCGCCCGCACCGCCCGAGGACACCGCCGAGGACACCGCCGAGGACACCGCCGAGGACACCGCCGTGGATGCTGCTGGGAGTGCTGCCAGGTGTGCTGCCAGGGGTGGTGTCGCGGCGCCTGCGCGACCAGGAGCACGGGCAGGTCCTGGTCCTAGGGGTCGGGACCGTGGTGCTTGTCCTGGCGCTCCTGCTGGTCGGTACCTCAGCCACTGCTGTCTACCTCGACACCAAGACGCTGACCGCTCTGGCAGACTCGGCCGCTGCCGCCGGTGCCAGCGGTGTGGAGGAGACGTCCTACTACCAGGGTTACCGGGAAGGCAGCCAGAGGAGACACCGGGGCTCAGAAGATGAGGACGGCGAGGCATCCAGTGGCGCCGAGGGTAGCGCAGCGGCGGGTCAGGGGCCTGTCGTCATCACCACGGCGGGGGTGGAGGCTGCCGCCCGTGCTGACGTAGCGGCGCAGGCTGCGGTAGCCGGGCTGGACGGGGTGCAGGTTGTCACGGCTGAGGCGGTGGACGGCTCCCTGGCCGTGGTCACACTGAGGGCACGCACCCGTCCGCTCCTCCCGCCCTGGGGAATTCTTCCCAAGGCGGGACTGACTATCACGGCCACGGGGTCCGCGCGGGTGACCACGCAGCCCTAGCTGCCCTGGCCGCCTTGAGGCCCGCAGGCGTCACAGGCCGTGGGACGTCAGTGGGAGAAGGCGCAGGTGCGCGCAGTCCTCGCGAGACCTGCCGATTCCTTACAGGGGTGTCCTTATCCTCACAGCAGGACCGATTCCTCACAGGACGACTGGCACGCCAGCCATCTGTGGGAATCGGTGCGTCTTTGAGGAAGCGGTGGGTCTCGCGGAGCACTGTGGGCCCGGTCAGGGGCGGGAAGACCCCCAGCGGGCTCTCGCAACACGTCCTAGGACGTTTCCCGACCTCGCCGACTCCCGACCTCGCCGACCGTGAGGGAGGCGGAGCGTGTGCAGGAGGAGACGTTGTACCTCAGCGAGTCGCCTCGCACGCGTCTACCGGAGACGAGGACGCCGGCCGGGACCTGCCCGTGGGCGGCCGAGGCAGCCTGCCCGGGGCGGGTAGGAGGGGTGCCGTAGACTTCCTCCGTGGCCACTGACTTCTCCTCCGAGATCGAACGACTTCGACACACCTACGCCTCTGTCGCCGCGGTCAGCGACCCTGAGGAGCTGCGCGCACGCATCGCGGACCTCTCCGAGCAGGCCTCCGCTCCCGACCTGTGGGACGACCCGGAGGCCGCCCAGGTGGTGACCTCCGCCCTGTCCCATGCCCAGGCCGACCTGGCTCGTGTGGAGAAGATGGGAGAGCGTATCGACGACCTGGAGGCCATGGTCGAGCTTGCCGGTGAGGAGCCGGGCCAGGACGCCGCGGAGATCCTCACAGAGGCGGAGGCGGACCTGGCCGCTATCAGCGCGGACCTGGCCGAGCTGGAGATCCGCACCCTGCTGTCGGGGGAGTACGACCAGCGTGACGCGGTGGTCACCATCCGCTCCGGGGCCGGAGGCGTGGACGCGGCGGATTTCGCCGAGATGCTGCTGCGCATGTACACCCGCTGGGCTGAGCGCCACGACTACGGCGTCAAGGTCCTCAACACCTCCTACGCGGAGGAGGCCGGTCTGAAGTCGGTGACCTTCGAGGTCCACGCCCCCTACGCCTACGGCACGCTCAGCGTGGAGGGCGGCACCCACCGCCTGGTGCGCATCAGCCCCTTCGACAACCAGGGCCGCCGCCAGACGTCCTTTGCCGCGGTGGAGGTCATCCCGCTCATCGAGTCTACCGACCACATCGACGTCCCCGAGTCAGATATCCGTGTGGACGTGTTCCGCTCCTCCGGACCCGGGGGCCAGAGCGTCAACACCACCGACTCTGCCGTGCGCATCACTCACCTGCCCACGGGCCTGGTGGTCTCCATGCAGGATGAGAAGTCCCAGATCCAGAACCGTGCTGCCGCCATGCGCGTCCTCCAGTCCCGCCTCCTGCTGCTCAAGCAGCAGGAGGAGGACGCCAGGAAGAAGGAGCTGGCCGGGGACGTCAAGGCTTCCTGGGGGGACCAGATGCGCTCCTACGTCCTCAACCCCTACCAGATGGTCAAGGACCTGAGGACCGGCTACGAGGTCGGCAACCCGGACTCCGTGTTCGACGGCGACATTGACGGCTTCGTTGACGCGGGTATCCGCTGGCGCAGGCAGCAGGAGCAGGGCGAGGGCTGACTGCGGCCGCGCGGCCGCGCTGGCTGTCCGTTCAGGCGGGCTGGGAGGGCTCTGGCGCGAGACTCATCTCGTTCCTCGTGCGTCCGGCCAGCTCGTCGGGGGTCTTGAGGAAGGGGGTCAGAACGGCGCTGAGGAGGTAGAAGCCCGCGTAGGTGAACAGGACCGCGCCCGCTCCGAAGCGGTCGAAGAGCAGGCCCGCGATGGCCGGGGCCGCGAAGGTGGACAGGCCGGCACCCAGGTTGAGGATCGACATCGCTGCTCCCTTGTTGTCGGGGGCCAGCATGGGGAACAGGGCCGACAGGGGGACGTACCCGGCCATGGTGACCCCGCACATGCAGATGATGACGGTCATCAGCGCGGGGTTGTGACCGATTACCTCAGGTGCGTAGTAGACGGCGACGAGCACAACGGCGTAGGCGACGCCCCCTACCCACTGGATCGTGTTGCGCCACCCGACCCGGTCGCCGACATAGCCGAAGAAGAGATTCGCGAAGATGGCGACGGTGAACACGGCTGACCACATGCGCAGCCACTCGGTGGTCGAGTAGCCGAAGGAGGCGAGGTAGATCGGCATGAATACGGCCAGTCCGTACTGGCCCAGTCCGTTGACCGTCTTGACCACGAGCCCGATCGAGATGCGGGGGCGACGCAGCAGGGTCACCGCCTTGAGCAGCTCGCCTGCGCTGAGGTCGTGGATCTCGTGGGCTGGGATCTGGTCGCGGTTGAGCATCACGGCGACGACGGTGCCGACCAGGACGAAGGCTAGACCGGTCCACAGGACACCGATGTGGCCGATGACGGGGATGGTGACCGATGAGTAGAAGGGGCCGATGACGCTCAGTCCCAGGGAGAACATGAACCAGAACCAGCCGACGGCCAGGCCACGGTTCCTCAGGGGGGCGCTGTAGTTGATCCAGGTCAGGAAGGAGTAGGCGAAGAGGGGGTAGCCGATCCCCCTGACGGCGTAGAACACAAGCATGACGGGCCAGTTGAGGGTGGGGACCCCGACCCCGATGAACCCGATGCTGCCGACCGTAAAGGCCACGGTCGCCGCAGTCATGACCCGGCGGGGGCCGAGGGTCTGGACCAGGACTCCGGACAGCCAGGCAGCGATCACCACGGTGACGCCGTAGACGGTGATGAGGGAGGCGGCGTCGGTCACGCTCACCCCACGATCCACGAGATAGGGGGATATCCAGCCCTGCTCCACGCCGTCACCGACCATGAACAGGGTCAGGCCGACGTATCCCCAGAACAGGCTGGGGGGTAGGCCGATCTTCTCAAGCATGATGCTCCTTCACCTCGTTGTGAGAGTGAACTGCTCGTGTCACGATGGTAGGAACACATGACTGAAATTGTCAAGAAACGTCACTTCTTGTCATCTTGAGGCCTTGTGTCAGGCCCTCCCGTTGCGGGGCGTGGCAGCGCGGGCTGAGGCTCCGCCGCGACGGCGCCCTCAGCCCGTCCCGGCGTCCCCGGGTGCGACGCGTGCTTCCTCCCGGCGACGGCGGCTGGCCTGGCTGTCCTCCTCGGCCGCCTTCCCGGCGATGACGCGTCCCTTGGCTGCGGCCAGCAGCTCGTCGTCCTGGTCGCAGATGACGGTGCACTGGGACAGGTCGAAGGCGCGGCACAGGGCGGTGGCCCCGAGCTTGGTGTGGTCCACCAGCACGTAGGTCTCGCCGCTGTGCTCCTGGGCCAGCCGCTTCTTGTTGGCCTCACGCAGGTCGAAGGTCGTCACGCCTGCCCTGCGGCTACATCCGTTGGCCCCGATGAAGGCCTTGTCGAAGAACATGTCCTCCAGGACACGGTCCGTCAGCGCTCCGGCCACCGAGCCGGTGTCAGCGAGGTAGTCGCCGGGCAGCATCGTGACCTGGATCCGGGGGTCGAGCCGTAGCGCGAGCACATGGGTGTTGGAGGTCACGACGTGGACGCGGACATTCCTGAGGAGGGGCAGGACCTGCAGGGTCGTGGTCCCTGAGTCGACGTAGATCGTGTCGCGGTCCTCGACCAGATCAGCTGCCGCTGTGGCGATGGCCCGCTTCTCATGGATATTGATCAGCTCCTTGGCCGCCACCGGGAGCTCGGACATGCGCTCATTGAGCCGTACGGCACCCCCGCGCAGGGCGGTAAGCTCACCTGCGGTCTCCAGGGTACGCAGGTCTCGGCGGACGGTCGACGGGGAGGCTCCCGTCTGCGCGACCAGGTCGTCGATGTAGACGACACCGCTGGTCTCACGCAGCAGGGTGAGAATCGCCTCCCTGCGCTCGAACTGCTTCATCGGAAAGGTCCTTGTACCTCGGCATACTGGTCTGCGCGCCAGCCCCGGTGACAGTCCTCGCGGCGACGTGCGAGGCGAGTATCGCCGCACCGAGGTCGTCGCGTCCACCGTCGAGCGCGGCGGCGAACGCGCCGACGAAGGAGTCGCCGGCCCCGGTGGCGTCCACGACCTGGGCCGGAACCGCCGGGACGTGGTGGACCTCCCCGTTGACAGCGACGTGGCTACCACGCTCACCCAGCGTCATGATGACGCCGGGGGACAGGTGGCGCAGGGCCGTGACCGCCCGTGCGGTCTCCTGCGGGTCGTCCAGGTCAGTGATACGGGAGCCGAGGTAGTGCTGGGCCTCCTCCTCGTTGACCACGAGGTAGTCGCACTCGCGCATCATGGCCGGGTCGGCAGCACGTGCCGGGGCCGCGTTGTAGACCACCCGGGCGCCGTGGAGGCGGGCCAGGCGCACGGCCTGCACGTTGGACTCGGCCGGGATCTCGTTTTGCAGCACAACCACGGAGGCGGTACGGAAGAGGTCCTCCTGGCAGGTGACCCACTCGGGGTCCACGCGGGCGTTGGCCCCAGGCACGATCGTGGCGAAGACGTCGCCGTCGACAATGTGCTCCACGCCGACGCCGGTGTCCTCCTGCGCTGTGCGGACCCGGCACTCGATCCCCTCCTCACGCAGGTTCTCCAGGCAGGACCGGCCGCGCAGGTCCTGCCCGACAGCCCCGACGAGGCTGACCCGGGCACCCATCCTGCTGGCCTGGACCGCCTGGTTGGCGCCCTTGCCGCCAAAGGACTCCCTCAGGTGGTGCCCCACAAGGGTCTCGCCCCGTCGTGGCAGGCGGTCCTGGAAGACGATGAGGTCGTCGTTGATGCTGCCGACGACAAGAACACCGTCCTTGCCGCTGGCGGCCTGTGCTGGTGCGTCCATGGTTCCTCCTTCACGTCGTCGTGGGAGAGCGGGTCACGGTGACCCGCCGAGCAGGGCCAGGCGTAGGCCGTGCACGGCAATAGCGTCGTTGGATGCGGTGATCTCGCGGATACGGTCGACCCCGTAGGCCGTGATGCGCTCGACCAGGGTGTTCGTCGTCGCAATGTTGGCCTGCGCCTCCCGGGCCGGGTCCTCGCGGCGGGGGAAGGTGTCAAAGTAGATGACGCCGTCGTAGTCGTAGCGCAAGAGGTAGTAGAGGAGCTCAGCCGTCTCCCAGGGGTGGACCGAGGCGACCATGAGCCCGTCGTCGTGCGCGTTGTTGCCGTCGTTGAGGTGGACACCGAAGAGCCGGTCCTCGGCGAGCAGGAGGCTCGCCCCCTGGCCCGGGGCCTCACCCGCCATGAGCATGTGGGCGAAGTCCACGGTGGCGCCGACGCTGGGGCGTGCGATCCGGTCGAGCAGGTACAGGGTGGAGCCCAGGGAGGGGATCAGGGCGTGGACCCGCTCCTCGTAGGGCTTGTACTCGATGCTGAGCCTGACGTCCGGCGCGAAGTCCGCCAGGTCCTGGAAGGTGCTGATGATCAGCGCGGTGTCTGCCGCGTAGTCCTTCTGGAACGCGTAGTCGGTACCGTCGAAGCCCTGCCAGATGGTCACCAGGTCGCAGCCCAGCACCCGGGCCGCCTCGATGCCGTCGCGGGTGAGGTCGACGGCGCGCCGTCTCAGGGAGGGGTCCGGATTGGTGAGCTCGCCGTTGACGAAGTCGTCGCGATAGCGCATGGCCACGGAGTTGGTACGCAGGCCCAGCCGGTCAAGGAGGCTTCTCATCTCTACCGGGTCGAGCGTGTCGAAGTGTTCCGGGTAGTTGAGGTCAACGTCAGTGACACCTTTGATGCCGGCGACCGTTCGCAGGGCCGCCCTGACGTCTCCGTCAACGATGAAGGAGTTGAGCCGGGTCGCGTACCTCATGGAAGAAGGATACAAGTCGCGATCATTAGTGTCAAGTTGTGTCAGAATGAGTCATATTGAGGTGACAAAAAATGTCATACGGTGTGGCTGCGGTTAGCCCGGCTCCCAGGCTGGGCGACGTGGCGGCACGCACCTCCTCGCACCTGGCTGCGGCCCTGGCCTGGTCGGCCCTGGCCTCGCGGTGCGGCGCCCGCCGTCGCGTTGGAAAGTGGTGTGCCGAGAGGTCGCTCCTGGCCTCGCGGTGCGGCGGCCACGGGCCGAGGCTGGTTCCCGCAGGCGGTTATCGTGGGCCGTCTAACCTGGCTGCGTCGTCGCAGTGCGGGCGAGTCACCCGTACCCTTGGACGCGGTGCGCGCTGCCCGCCACAGCGGTGGCCCTGGACCAGGGCCCAGGCGTGCAAGGAACATACCCACTCCGTACCCACACGAAAGGTGTACTCGTGGCTGAGTTCGTCTACCAGATGATCAAGGCACGCAAGGCCCACGGTGACAAGGTCATCCTTGACGACGTCACCATGGCCTTCCTGCCCGGGGCCAAGATCGGCATGGTCGGTCCCAACGGGGCCGGGAAGTCTTCCATCCTCAAGATCATGGCCGGAATCGACCAGCCCTCCAACGGCGAGGCCCGGTTGTCCCCGGGCTACTCGGTGGGCATCCTTCTCCAGGAGCCCCCGCTTAACGAGGACAAGACGGTGCTGGGCAACGTGGAGGAGGGAGTTGCCCAGACCAAGGCCAGGCTCGACCGCTTTAACGAGATCTCGGAGGCCATGGCCGACCCCGACGCCGACTTTGACGCGCTCATGGCTGAGATGGGCGCCCTGCAGGACCAGCTTGACGCAGCGAATGCCTGGGACCTGGACTCCCAGCTGGAGCAGGCCATGGACGCGCTGCGCTGCCCGCCCCCGGACGCGCAGGTGAGGCACCTCTCTGGTGGTGAGCGCCGCCGGGTGGCCCTGTGCCGCCTGCTCCTGGAGGCCCCTGACCTTCTCCTCCTGGACGAGCCCACCAACCACCTGGACGCCGAGTCGGTCCTGTGGCTGGAGCAGCACCTGGCCGCCTACAAGGGTGCGGTCATCGCCGTGACCCACGACCGCTACTTCCTGGACCACGTGGCTCAGTGGATTGCCGAGGTGGACCGTGGTCGCCTCTACCCCTACGAGGGCAACTACTCCACCTACCTGGAGACCAAGGAGAAGCGTCTGGAGGTCCAGGGCAAGAAGGACGCTAAGCTGGCCAAGCGCCTGCGTGAGGAGCTGGAGTGGGTGCGCTCCTCGGCCAGGGGCCGCCAGGCCAAGTCCAAGGCCCGCCTGGCCCGCTACGAGGAGATGGCCGCTGAGGCTGAGCGCACCCGTAAGCTGGACTTTGAGGAGATCCAGATCCCGCCGGGCCCACGCCTGGGAAACCAGGTCCTGGAGGCCACCAACCTGTCCAAGGGCTTCGACGGGCGCACCCTGATCGAGGGGCTGTCCTTCACCCTGCCGCGCAACGGGATCGTGGGTGTGGTGGGACCCAACGGGGTGGGCAAGTCCACCCTGTTCAAGACCATCGTCGGCCTGGAGCCGCTGGACGGCGGCGAGCTCACGATCGGCCAGACCGTTAAGTTGTCCTACGTCGACCAGTCCCGCGCCGGCATTGATGCGGACAAGACGCTGTGGGAGGTCGTCTCCGACGGCCTGGACTACATCCAGGTCGGTAACGTGGAGATGCCCTCGCGAGCCTACGTGGCCTCTTTCGGGTTCAAGGGGGCGGACCAGCAGAAGCCCGCCGGGGTGCTCTCCGGCGGTGAGCGCAACCGGTTGAACCTGGCGCTGACTCTCAAGCAGGGGGGCAACCTTATCCTCCTGGACGAGCCCACCAACGACCTGGACGTGGAGACGCTGGGGTCCCTGGAGAACGCCCTGCTGGAGTTCCCTGGCTGCGCGGTGGTCATCACCCACGACCGCTGGTTCCTCGACCGTGTGGCCACCCACATCCTGGCCTGGGAGGGTACCGAGGAGGACCCGGCCCGCTGGTACTGGTTCGAGGGGAACTTCGCCTCCTACGAGGAGAACAAGGTGGCCCGCCTGGGTGCGGAGGCAGCCCGGCCCCACCGGGTCACCTACCGCAGGCTGACTCGCGGCTGAGGCGGGGCCGCGGCCCAGGCAACGGAAACGTCATAGGACAACGCGGCAGTTTGTTGTCCTATGACGTTTCCGTTGCCTGGGAGTGGCTGGGGCTGTCCTGTGCGACGCAGGCGGGACTGGTGCCCAACCATCTGGTCAGTGCCAGGCCCGCACTGACCAGGCCCGCAGTAGCCAGGAAGAAGGGTGCTGCGAGGAGCTGGGGGACCAGCAGGTAGTGCAGCGCCATGACCCGGGGGCGGCTTGGCCACCTGTCCAGCGCGCCCGGGACGAGGACCTCCCCTTCGTTATCGCCTCCGAGCGGGAGCGCCGGGGAACCGGATGCCAGCGCTGCTGAGCCGCTCGGTGCAGCCTTGCCTCCGCCCGTGAGCGGACGTGCTCTCTGAGCGCCCCGCCGCAGCAGGCCCTGCCACGGGCAGGCACTCCTGTCCTCCTGGCCTCTGCCCAGGTCCCCTCCGGGGTCACCTGAGCCTTCCTTGAGAACCTGGGCCGCCTGGTCGGACTCCGTCCGCGCAGTCTGTGTACCGTCGGCTGTGTACCGTCGACCGTGTACCGTTGGCTGTGTGACTGAGCTGAGTCCGGTCGAGGCGTTCTTCCCCATCCTCCGTGCGGCGTGAGACGTAGGAGATCATGCCCGGTCGCCGCCAGAGGTCATCAGACAAAGGCCACCAGGCTCAGACATAAAGGCTCTTTCGTACGGGTGTCAGGGCTTTTCTGGCTCTCTTGGCTCTTCCGGCTCTCCTGGCGGATGACGTCCTGCGCCCCGTGCTGCGCAGCAGCCGTGGGCAGTGGACGGGTTGAGGCGGCCCTGCCCTGGCCGCGCGCTGACATGAGTCGCCTGAAAGGCGTGCAGGTCGCTGTGAGGGCTACTCAGTGAGCCAGGGAGTCGGCAAGCAAGGAACTGAGCGTTCTCTCCAGTGCAGATTCTGTATCTTTCTGCGCCGTCTCATGCGGGACCAGGCAGACTCGCTGCCGGGTGCCGCGGGGCAGAGTGATGAGCGAGTGGTTGAGGTGTTCCTCCAGGCCCAGGGCGGAGACGAGCCCAGTGGTGCGGTGTCGGGTGGCTCTGGCGCCCAGCACCTGCAGCCAGGCCGCGTAGGCCAGGGTCTCAGCTACCGTGAAGCGGCCCGGGAAGGTGGCCTTCTGGGGGCAGGGAGCCGATGTGGCGCCGTACCGTACCGAGCTGGGAGCGGGTGTCATGGCCCGCCATCCGCACAGAGCCCGAGGAGAGGGGGGCAGGCTGACGACGACCCGCAGCAGCGTGGACTTGCCGTTGCCGTTGGGTCCCGCCAGGGCGGCGACACTCCCTTGGCGGCGCAGGTCCACGTCCTCAAGTACCGGGTGACGTCACCGCAGGACTATGCTGGCTGACTCGACCTGGAGAGCAGGAGCTCAGCGGCCCCAGCTGACTACGCTGGCCCCAGCTCTGGCGTTGTTGGTTGCTGGTCGTGCTCTCAGTACTGTGAGTGGTCCTCACGCAAGGATCGTCGTTATCTAGCACACATAATACGCACGGATCATTACGGTGTCTCAGAGGCCTTCAGAGGCCTGCTATCGATGTCAGCTGCTGTCACGATGAGCGTCCACTGGCACGACAGCACGGGCGTGCGGCTAGGCCGGGCGCACCCTCAGGCAACAAAAACGTCGTAGGACAACACGGTGCCACGTTGTCCTACGACGTTTCCGTTGCCCGGGTACCCAACCGCACCGTCAGACCGTGGGAGCCTCCTCCGCTGGCTGTGTCGGCGCTGCTGGCTCCTCTGAGTCCTCCACCCGGATGGCCCAGCGTCCTGACCCCTGGGAGGAGGAGGTGGGCATGCGTACCATGCCCTCCTGGGCAATGGTGCACACCAGGCGGCCCATGGAGTCGAAGACCTGGGCGCGGGCCATGCCCCGACCCCCCTGGGAGGAGGGGGAGTCCTGGGCGTAGAGCAGCCAGTCGTTCATGTCCACGTCCCGGTGGAACCACTGAGCGTGGTCCAGCGTGGCCAGGCTCAGGCCCTCGCTGCGCCAGCTCAGCCCCTGGCTGCGCAGCACCGGCTCCAGCATGACCTGGTCGCACACATAGGTCAGCAGCGCCCGGTGCACCGTCTGCGAGGCATCGCCGGGGACTCGTCCGCGTGCCCTCATCCACAGGTGCTGGACACTGCTGGCCTGGCTGGCGGGCCTCAGGTACAGGTTCCCCTCCACGTGGCGCAGGTCAAAGGCGGCGGTGCGTCCCAGGAACTTGGCCACCGGGTGGTCGATGGTCCGGAAGATTTCCAGGGCGCTGGTCAGCTCCTCCGGCCCGGGGACCTGTGGTGGGCTAGCCTGAACTTCTTGTCCCTCCTGCTGCTCCTGGTAGGAGGAGATCATGGACAGGATCGCGACCCCGTCCTGACAGGCCGTGGTGCGGCGCTGAGAGAATGACCGCCCGTCGTGGAGGCGCTCCACGGCAAAGGTGATGTCCTTGTCCGGCTGGCCGCCACGCATGAAGTAGGCGTGGACCGAGTGCACCGCCCTGTCTGCGTCGCTGCCGTCAGGCACGGTGGCGGCTGCGGCCAGCAGCCCCTGGGCCACCACCTGCCCGCCGTACACACGGCCGGAGAGCTGGGGCAGGCTGCCCCCGGTGAAGACGTCCTCCCCGTTCCCGGCAGCAAGGGCGAGGACCCGGGTAACCGAGCCCAGGGGCTCCTCGGTGGCGCTAGGGACGGGGTAGGGGCGCGTCACAGAGCAAGCTCCTCCAGGACCGGGAGCCCGGAGCGCACGGCCGAGCGGGCTTCCTCGGCGGTGGGGCTGTCGATGGCCAGCTGCGCCAGGCGTTGACAGTCAGCGAAGTCCACGGACTTCAGGACCGCGTCGACGTCGGGCAGCGCGCGTGCCGTCATGGACAGACTGGCTACTCCCAGGCCCACCAGTACGACAGCCAGCGCCGGGTCCGCGGCGGCCTCGCCGCACACCCCGACAGGACGGCCGTGGGGGGCCGCGCCGTCGCAGGCCGACTTGATGAGGCGCAGGACCGCCGGCTGCCAGGCCGTGGACAGGTCGGCCAGGGAAGACAGCAGGCGGTCGGCGGCCATGACGTACTGGGTCAGGTCGTTAGTGCCGATCGAGGCGAACTCGGCGTGCTCGAACATCTTGTCCGCCATGATGGCCGCTGAGGGGACCTCGATCATCATGCCTGCTGTCCTCAGGCCGTAGGAGCGTGCCTTGTCCACGAAGGCCTGGGCCTCCTCAGCCGTGGAGATCATCGGGGCCATGACCCACACGTTGGCCTCGGTGTCCGCCTCTGCCCGGGCCAGGGCCTCCAGCTGGTGGTCCAGGACCTCGGGGTCGCGGCGGGAGGTCCGGTAGGCGCGCACCCCCAGGGCAGGGTTGGCCTCGGAGGCGTCGGTGAGGAAGGGCAGGGGCTTGTCCGCCCCGGCGTCCAGGGTGCGCACCACGACCTTCTTTCCGGGGAACGCCTCCAGGACGGCCTTGTAGGCCTCGACCTGCTGGTCGATGCTGGGCTCCTCGGGCTGGTCCAGGAAGCAGAACTCGGTGCGGAACAGGCCCACCCCCATGGCGTTGGCCTCGGCCGCGGAGCGAGCGCCGTCGCCGTCGCCGACGTTGGCCAGGAGCTGGACCTCGCGACCGTCGCGAGTGGCGCCGTCGCCGTGGAACTCCCGCACCCGGCTGGCCAGCTCGCGGGCGCGGCGCAGGGCGTCCTCCGACGGGTTGACGGTGATGGTGCCCTTGGTCCCGTCCACCAGGACGATGTCGCCCTCGGTCAAGGCATCGGTCACCTCGGCCCCGGCACCCACGATTGCCGGGATGCCCAGAGAACGGGCCAGGATCGCCGTGTGGGAGGTGGGACCGCCCTCGGAGGTAACGAAGGCGACGACCTTCTCCGGGTCCAGCAGGGCGGTGTCGGCGGGCGCGAGGTCCTCCGCTACCAGCACGAAGGGCTCGGGTCGGCGGGGGATGCCGGGCATGGGGGAGTCGGTGAGCACCGCGATGATCCGGTCGCGGACGTCGGCTACGTCGCGCGTGCGCTCGGCCATGTAGCCCCCTAGGGACTCCAGCATGGAGGCCAGCGTGCCGGCCGACTCCCACACCGCGCGCGCCGGGACCAGGCGTCGCTCGCGGATCATCGCCTGGGCCGAGGAGGTCAGGGTGGGGTCGGCCGCCATCTGGGCGGTCGTCTCAAGAAGGGTGCGGCCCTCTCCCTTGGCCTCGGCGGCCGACAGCTCCAAGCCCTTCTTGACGGTCAGGGCAGCAGCTGCGACACTGTCGCACGCCTCTTCCAGGTCGGCACCCGAGGGCAGGGTCTCGATCTCCGGCTCGGGGATCGAGGGGGCCATGCGGGCGACTGGCCCGGCGACCAGGCCCGGGCTCACGCCGATGCCTGTGAGGGTGGTGGTGTCGGTGGACGCTGTCATTGCGCTGCTCCTCATCGGAGACGGAACGGGATCGACGCACATTCTGCCTTGTCGAGGCCGGGCGCGAGGGCATTCCGCCAGGGGAAGAAAAGTATCTCGGTGCTCGGGCGCCCTGCGTGGCAGGCGGGGTGGGGGAGTCAGGGCTGGGATAAGGTTGGCTACAACCACGACAGGCCTCATCCGTCCAGGGCCCGTGCGTCTGAGCGGGGTGGGCGTTAGGAGCATTCATGAGTACCGCAGCGGACATCGTCGCCGGCCTTGGCGGGCAGGACAACATCACGGCCCTGGAGCCCTGTATCACGCGGCTGCGGGTGGAGGTCGTGGACCAGGAGAAGGTGGACGAGGAGGCGCTGCGCGCCTGCGGTGCCTTCGGGGTCGTGCGCTCCGGCCGGGTCGTGCAGGTGGTGGTCGGACCCTCCGCCGACGAGATCGCCGCGCAGATCGCGAGCCTGTGACTCGGGTCTTGCCCTGACGGCCCGTCTGACCGTTCGACAACCGCCCGACACCCGATGCCATCCCGATGCCGTCGTCGCGGGCTTACCGCTGGAGCGCGGCGCGCCCTGCGGCCCTAGCCTGGACCACAGGGCAGACTTGACGCTGCTGCCCCGTCCTTCCGGCGTCCCCTGCGTGGGCGCTGCCGCTCGTGCAGGAAGGATGCAAGGGAGCCCGTGCCAAGAACCAACCGCAAGGCTGACCCACACGTATGAACGAGCCCACCTCCCACCGAGCAGACGTCGCCCACGTCCACGAGCCCGCCTCTGAGCGTCTAAAGCAGCTTGCCGAGGCCCACGGGGTCTCGACCGAGTACTGGGACTACCACGGCCACCTCGCTTCGCCGTCGCGCGCCACCCTGGAGGCAGTTCTGGACGCGCTGGGGGTGAGGGCGCACACTGACCAGGAGATCGCACAGGCGCTCACGGAGCACGAGGTCGCCCCGTGGCGCCGCACGCTTCCTCCGGTGGTCGTGGTACGGGCCTCCCGCGCGACCACGGTCCCGGTCCACGTCCCCGACGGTGCCGCGGTCACCCTGAGTGTGCGGCTGGAGGACGGCCGGGTGCGCCCGCTGCAGCAGGTGGAGGACCTCACCCTGCCCAGGGAGGTGGACGGCACCATGCTTGGCCGCGCCTCTTTCTCCCTTCCGCGCGACCTCCCCCTCGGATGGCACACGCTGGTGGCCCGGGTGGGCGGCACCCAGGACGGCTCTGCCGGGAGCGCCAGTACGGTGACCAGTACGGTGACCGCCCCCCTGGCGGTTACACCGGACCGCCTGGAGCTGCCCCGCTCGCTGGGCGAGCGCGGTTGGGGCGCCATGGCCCAGCTCTACTCCGTGCGCTCGCGCTCCTCCTGGGGGGTGGGCGACACCGACGACCTCACCGAGCTGGTCAGCTTCCTGGGGGACAAGGGAGCCGACTTCCTGCTCATCAACCCCCTGCACGCGGCCGAGCCTGTCAGCCCCATGACGCCGTCGCCCTACCTGCCGGTCACCCGGCGCTTTGTCAATCCGCTCTATATCCGGCCGGAGAACATCGTGGAGTTCTCTCGCCTGTCAGGACCACGCCGATCCCTGGTGCAGTGGGCCGTGGAGGAGGTCCGGGACTCCGACCTCAGCGCGGAGGCAATCGACCGCGACGCCTCCTGGAAGGCCAAGCGTGAGGCCCTGGAGGTCATCTTCGCCGCCGGGCGCTCCTACTCCCGCCAGCGTGACTTCGAGCGTTTCCGTGCCGAGGAGGGGGAAGGGCTGGAGCGCTTCGCGCTGTGGTGCGCCCTGACGGAGAAGTACGGCCCGCTGGCACAGTGGCCAGCTACCCTCCACGACGCCGACTCCGCCTTCGTCGCCAACGAGGCCCGCACGCTCACGGAGCGGATCGACTTCTACGCCTGGCTCCAGTGGGTCGTTGACGAGCAGCTCGCCCGTGCCCAGGAGGAGGCCAGGGCCTCCGGCATGGCCCTGGGTGTCATGAGCGACCTCGCTGTGGGTGTGCACGCCTACGGTGCTGACGTGTGGGCCGAGCCGGACGCCTTCGCCCGGGGGGTGACGGTCGGGGCGCCGCCGGACATGTACAACCAGCAGGGGCAAAACTGGTCTCAGCCGCCGTGGAGCCCCGCCTACCTGGCGGAGTCTGCCTACGCCCCCCTGCGTGAGATGCTGCGCACGGTGCTGCGCCACTCCGGCGCGTTGCGTATCGACCACGTTATCGGGCTGTTCCGCCTGTGGTGGATCCCCGCGGGGATGGCGGCCAATCACGGGGCCTACGTCCGTTACGACCACGAGGCGATGATGGGCGTGGTCCTCCTGGAGGCCTACCGGGCCGGGGCCGTCATCATCGGGGAGGACCTGGGGACGGTGGAGCCGTGGGTGCGCGACTACCTGACCAGCCGCGGCGTGCTGGGTACTAGCGTGCTGTGGTTCGAGAAGCAGGGCGACGGGTGGCCGCTGCAGCCCCAGGACTACCGGCACCTGGCGCTGTCCACGGTCTCGACCCACGACCTTCCGCCCACAGCGGGCTACCTTGCTGACGAGCACGTCGAGCTGCGGGAGCGGCTGGGGCTGCTGACCCAGCCGGTGGACCAGGTGCGCACGGAGGCGCGCATCGAGCGTGACCGGATGCTGTCGCGTCTGCGTGAGCACGGGCTGCTGGGGAACCAGCCCACGGAGCGTGAGGTGATCGAGGCGCTCCACAGGTACGTGGTGCGTACCCCCTCCGTGCTGGTCGGCGTCGCGCTGACCGACGGTGTCGGGGAGCGCAGGGCGCAGAACCAGCCCGGTACGGACCAGGAGTACCCCAACTGGAAGATGCCGCTGGCCGACGGCTCCGGCGAGGTCGTCATGATCGAGGACCTCCCCGGTAACGTCCGCCTGTCGAGCTTGCTCGCCGCCGTCAGCAAGGAGCTCTCTGGGACCTCCGGGACCTCCGGGCCTTCCCACCTGTCGGTGCGTTCCCGCTGACGGCCCGTACGGCCGCTACCTGTCCGTTACTTCCCCGTCACTGCGCAGTCGCAGCAGTCTCAGCCGCCTGGGCGCGGGCTACCCTCACCGTGTCGTCCAGGTTCTCCTGCACGATCCGGCGCAGGGCGGCAGGGGCCTGTGGGTGGGAGTCCAGCCAGCTTCGCAGGGCGCCCTGGGGGTCCGAGCCCGCCTCCGTACCTTCCAGGGCCTCAGGGGACCTAAGGCCGACGGTGGCGCACGACCACAGCCCTGACAGCAGGTTCTCAGCCATGTGGAAGGTCCGGGACTCCCAGATCTGCTCGATCTGGGCGACGTAGTCCGTCACGAAGGGCAGGAGCAGGTCAGGGCGGCGCTCCACGTCGGTGAACCCGCGCAGGACACGGACCTGGGTCTCGTTAGGCATGGTGGTGTCCTCCACCAGCTCGCGCCACGTGCGCCTCTTGGCCTCGGGTGTGGGGATGCTGGCGCGGGCCTGGGCGGCGCGCTCGCGGCCGGTGGTGGTGACGTCACGGCGGGCCTCGGCGGCAATCTGCTCCTCGCCCCACCGGCCCGCTGCCACCAGTCCGGTCAACACCTCCCAGCGCAGGTCCTGGTCCATGGTCAGGCCGTCCAGGTGCCGGGTACCGTCCAGCAGCCCCTCCAGGACGTCGAGCTGGGAGGGGGCGACCGCGTGCGCGGCGACGGCGCGGACCAGCTGGAGCTGCTTGTCGCTTCCCGGTGCGGCGGTCTCTACCAGGTCCAGGAGAGCCGTGGTGGTATGGAGGGCTGCCTGCTGACGGCGTGCAGGGGGAAGGTAGAGGGACAGGCAGGTGGCGAGGCGGCCCAGCAGCCCCTGGACGACCGAGGAGCTCTCTTCCACACGCAGCGCCTGAAGGGCGGCATCACGGTAGCGGGAGGCCGCGAGCTCGCCGTCGCGGACCATGTCCCAGGCGCAGGCCAGCAGCACCGAGCGTGGCAGGGAGGCGGTGAAGGCCTCCACGTGCTCCAGCCCCAGGGCCAGGGACCCGGCGTCCAGGCGGGTCTTGGCGTAGGTAAGGTCCTCGTCGTTGAGAAGAAGGACGTCTGGGCGGCGGGTGCCCACCAGGGCCGGTACCGGCGTAAGCTCGCCCTCCACGTCGAGCTCGACGCGTCCGGTCCGCTCTATCCGGGCGCTGTCCGGCCCGTCGCCTGTCCGCAGGCTGTAGGAGCCCAGGACCACGCGGTGCGGGCGCAGCGAAGCTGGTGAACCTGCAGGCACCTCCTGACGGACCGCCGCAGAGGTGATGACGTCGTCGTCGTCCACGGTGACCTCGGTGCGCAGGGTCGTGACCCCCGCCTCCTGGAGCCACACGCGCGTCCAGGCTGACAGGTCCCGGCCGGAGACGGCCTCCAGCTCGGCCAGCAGGTCAGCCAGTTCAGCGTTGTCGTAGGCGTGAGCCTGAAGGTACCTCGCGATGCCGGTGAAGAAGCTCTCGCGCCCGACGTAGCCGACCAGCGCCGCCAGGACCGAGGCGCCCTTGGCGTAGGTGATGCCGTCGAAGTTGACCTCGACGTCGTGGAGGTCGGTGATCTCCGCCGCCACGGGGTGGGTCGAGCTGAGCTGGTCCTGGTTGTAGGCCCACCCCTTCTCCAGGGTCTGGAAGGTGGTCCACGCCTGGCTCCAGCGCGTGGTCTCGGCAGTGGCCAGGGTGGAGGTGTACTCGGCGAAGGACTCGTTGAGCCACAGGTCGTTCCACCACCTCATGGTCACCAGGTCGCCAAACCACATGTGCGCCAGCTCGTGGAGGATGGTCACGGCACGGCGCTCGACCCGGGCCTCCACGGGGCGGGAGCGGAACACGTAGTCGTCCCGGTGGGTCACGCACCCCGCGTTCTCCATCGCTCCGGCGTTGAACTCGGGGACGAAGACCTGGTCGTACTTGGGGAAGGGGTAGGCGGTCCCGAAGAGGTCCTCGTAGTAGGCCAGGCCCTTCCTGGTCAGCTCCAGAACCTCCTGGGCGTCCAGGTGCTCGGCCAGGCTGGCCCGGCAGTAGACGCCCAGGGGCACCTCCCGCCCGTCCGGTGCCGTGTAGACGTCGGTGACTCCCACGTAGGGGCCGGCCACGACGGCTGTCACGTAGGAGCTCAGTCGCTGGGTGGGGGCGAAGGCGAACCGGGAGGCCGCAGCGCCGTCCGCCCCGGTCGTGGCTGTGGGGGAGGGAGTGGGGGAGTTGGACAGGACGGTCCACTCCCGGGGCACGGTGACGGTGAAGGTGAAGGTGGCCTTGAGATCAGGCTGCTCGAAGACTGCGTAGACGCGCCGGGAGTCGGGGACCTCGAACTGGCTGTAGAGGTAGGTCTGTCCGTCGGCCGGGTCGGTGAAGCGGTGCAGCCCCTCACCGGTGTGCATGTAGGCGCAGTCGGCGGTGACCACCAGCTCGTTGGACTCCTCCAGGTTGTCCAGGGCGATACGTGAGTCGGCGTAGACCTCGGCCGGGTCCAGGACCCGGCCGTTGAGGCTGACAGAGCTGAGCTCGGTGGCGATGAGGTCGATGAAGGTCGACGATCCGGGGACGGCCGTGAAGCGCACGGTCGTGGAGGAGCGGAAGACCTTGTCTCCCGTGGTGAGGTCCAGGACGACGTCGTAGCTGTCGGTGGCGATGGTCGCGGCACGGGCGACGGCCTCGTCACGGGTCAGGTTCTGCCCTGGCATGGGTGCTCCTTGTGGTGGTGGGCGGATGTCGTGTGCGGCCGTGGCTGCGGCTGGGGACGTGGTCGGCGCGGGCGGCACGCTCACGCGTGGACGCGCGGCGAGGGGTCCCGGGGGTGATTGTCGCACTGTGGGGCAGCCAGGAGAAGCGTGGGAGGGGCTTCTGCGCGCCCGCTGACGTACCGGCCCGGAATCGCGAGACACGCCCCACGGAGTCGGTGAGGTCGGCAGGGCCTCGGCTGGCAGGGTCCTAGTCGGCAGGGCGAGGTCGCTAGCCTAGCGGGACCCCGTGGTGCACGAGCCGGGGGAGTGGCCGTGCTCGGCCAGGACCTCCATGGTCGTGTCGTCGGCGAAGGCTACGATGGAGGCGTCGTTGCCCGGGCTGTCCTGGTTCTGGCCGGTGTCAGTCTCCAAGACCGGGACGTCAACTATCTCCAGCCCGTGGCTGGTCTGCGCACGGGTATCGTCGTGACGGGCGCCGCGGTCGTGACCTGTGTCGGGCGCCGAGGCAAGTGCGCGGGCCAGGGAGACCATGTCGGTGGTCCCTGTGCCCGTGTCGAGGGTCAGGTGGCTGGCCAGCTCATGGGCCAGCCGGTGGGCACCCCAGGGAGTACGCGTCTGCTCCCTGACCGCGCTCAGCGTCGCCGTCATGACGGACGTGATGTACTCGTTCCGACGACTCTTGCCCTCCTGCGGGCTCAGGGCGGTCCACGTCTGCCCCTGCAGCACCTCAGGATGACGGGACCGGACCAGGGCGAGGGCCTGGGAGCCGGAGAGCCGCTGTCTCCCGGCCGAAGGCAGGCTGAGGCCGGTGTAGGAGTCCTTGACGGGCTCGGGCACCTCGACCTCCAGACCTCCCAGGGAGTCGATGACGGCGGCGAACTGGGCCATGTCGAGGACGACAAGGTGCGTGGTGGACACACCCAGGCCCCGGCACAGGAGGTCAACCGTTCTCTGGGCCCCGGAGAGGTAGCTGGTAGCCAGTCGCTCCATCGACCCGTCCGCGTCGAGCAGCACCAGGTCGCGCGGCAGCGTGAGTACCGTCAGGCCGCCCTGCCGGGGCTGGACAAGAGCCAGGACGTCGGCGCGGGACCCGGGTACCTCGCTGGCCGATCCGTAGTAGTCCGGTCCCTCGGGTACCGTCTCCCGGGAGTCCACACCGAGCACGAGCCAGGTTTGCTCGGGCTGCCTGTCCTGGGCCGAGTCCGGGGAGAGCGTGGCGGAGGGCACGGCGGTCGGCATAGTGACGTCGACCCGCTGCGGCCGTGAGGACAGGACGGCGACGTCAGCGCCCCCAGCGACCACCAGGACCAGCACAAGCAGGGTTGCGTACAGGCTGGCCCGTCGTCGGCGACGTGCAGGGGGGAGGGCGCCGTCAGGCGCCCTCCCCCCTGCACGCGAGTGGTGTGAGCGAGTCATCTTGCCATTGTGCCGCCTGTGCCGCTCCTGGGTGGGACGCGGCTACAGCGAGGCCTTGTGGCGACGGACGTAGAGTGCGCCTGCCCCGCTGAGGGCCAGGACGAGGGCGAGCCCGCCGACGAGCAGGGTGCTGGTGCCGGTGCGCGCCAGGCCTGAGGCGTCGGACTCGGCTGCGGCGCGGGTGGATCCCGCGGTCACGGAGACCGTGGGGCTCGTGCCCGACGCGGAGCGGTCCTCAGCCTGCTGCCCCTCAGCCGTCAGCTCGGTGGCGACAGCCCCCTGGTCAGGGTCCTCAGCCGCAGGGTCACCGGTACCGACGGCGTCGGAGTCGGTACCGTCCTCGCTGTCACTGATGACCGAGTAGGTACCGTCCGAGACCTGGATGAGCTTCCTGCTGGTGGCGTACTCCCCGTAGCGTGACCCGCTCAGGGCCAGCCGGTAGGTACCGTTGGCGACGTCGGAGGGAGCCGCCAGGGAGCCGTTGACACTGCCGTCGTCAGCGGCCGTGAGACTACCCAGTGAGGCAGCCCTCGCTCCGGTGTCGAGCGACTCCAGGTAGACCTCGACGGTCTCGCCCGGGGTGAAGCCGTTAGCCTCAATGGTGAAGACCTGGGAGCCGGCCTCACCCTTGATGTAGAAGGTTCCCGTGACCGGCGTGCTGTCCAGGGTGACGCCGTAGCGTGCGGTGCTGGTGGTCTCGCTGTAGGCCATGCAGGCAGCGGACACGGCCCAGCCGTCCGCGTCGACGTCACCGCCGCTGGTAGTAACCAGCGCGGCGACATCGAGAGTGGCGCTCCAGGTTCCGTCAGCCGCAGGGGTCACTGTCACCGCGCTGCTCAGGTCCTGGCTGCCCGGGGGGAGCAGGGCGACGCTGACTGTCGCGTCCTGCCCGGTGCATCCGCTACCAGAGACGGTGTAGGACGTAGCTGATGGGTCGACGACCGCCTCTCCCCTCGCGCTGAAGTCGCTGGCCGCCCCGGCTGGAGTGGCCAGCAGAGAGGCGCCGACCAGCGCGGCTGTGGCGCTGGCAACAGCGAAGGGACGTCGAAGAGGCATCGTTCCTCCAAGGGTGGGATGAGGTAAGAGGGTGACGTTGTGATGTCACCGTGACACACCGAGACTAGCGTGAAGGTGACACTCCTGACAACTGCGGTCGTAACGAAAATGTGACCTCCTGATGAGAGGTCTGTCCCAAAAGAGGCGTGCCAGCGGGGTAGCGCCCCGTCCGGGCCGTCTCCCAGGAGCTCGTCCAGTACCAAGTCCTCACAGGTGACTGACGTGCCAGTCATCCTGTGAGGACTTGGTGCCCCTCGGTCTGGCTGGTCCTGACCGGCCGGGCCCCGGGGGCCACTACCATGGTGACGGGCTACCAGATAGTCACCCGTTCCTGTGGGTCCAGCCATAGGCGGTCCTGGGGGCCGACGTCGAAGGCCTCGTAGAAGGCGTCGACGTTGCGCACGATCCCGTTGCAGCGGAACTCTGACGGGGAGTGGGGGTCCACGGTGAGAAGCAGCTCGGCGTAGTCGTCGCGGTTCTTGCCCCGCCAGATCCTTGCCCAGGAGCAGAAGAAGCGCTGCAGCCCGGTCATGCCGTCGATGACTGGTGCCTGGTCCAGCGAGCCGACGCCGGTCTCGGCCAGCGCCAGGCGGTAGGCCTTGAGCGCGATCCCCAGGCCTCCCAGGTCTCCAATGTTCTCACCGATAGTCAGGGCACCGTTGACGTGAGGAACCTCCTCCACCGGGGTCCCCTCCCGCCGCGCGCGCTCCAGCAGCGCTGCGGGCACATAGGAGCTGTACTGGTCGATGAGGGCGCGGGTGCGCTGGGTGAAGGCCTCGCGGTCGGCCTCGCTCCACCAGTCGCTGACCCGCCCCGTCCCGTCGAAGGTTGAGCCCTGGTCGTCGAAGCCGTGCCCGATCTCGTGGCCGATGACCGCCCCGATGCCCGCGTAGTTGACAGCGTCGTCGGCGTCGGGGTCGAAGAAGGGAGGCTGGAGAATCGCTGCCGGGAAGACGATCTCGTTCATGGTCGGGTTGTAGTAGGCGTTGACCGTCTGTGGGGTCATATGCCACTCCTCGCGGTCCACGGGACCCTCCAGCTTGCGCAGCGCCCGGGCCGTGTCGGCGGCCTCGACGCTGCGCACCGAGGCGAGCAGGTCCCCCGGTGTCACCACGACGGCGGAGTAGTCCCGCCAGCGCACGGGGTAGCCGATCTTGGCGGTGAACTGGGAGAGCTTGTCCAGCGCCCGCTCCCGCGTGGCCTGGCTCATCCAGTCCAGGGAGGAGATCGACTGCCGGTAGGCCTCAATGAGACGGGCGACCAGCTCCTCTACCAGGGCCTTGTGCGAGGCGGGGAAGTGACGCTGGACGTAGAGCTCTCCCAGGGCCTCACCCAGGCAGCCCTCCACCAGGCCTACCCCCCGCTTCCAGCGGGCGCGCAGCTCGTCGGTGCCCTGGAGAGTGCGCCCGTAGAAGCCGAAGTTCTCCTCAACAAAGGCGCGCGACATCAGTGCGGCCCGGCCGTGGACCACGTGCCAGGCGGCCCAGGCCTTGAGGGACACCAGGCTGGTGGCCTCCCAGGTTCCTGCGGCATGGGCGAGGTAGTCAGGCTGGCAGACGATTGCCTCCTGCAGGAAGGAGGTCTGCTCCACGTCGGCGGCCGCGGCCGCCTCCAGGACCCCGGCCTGCCACTGCTGCCACGGGAAGCCCGGGGCAGAGCCGACCAGGTCCGGCCACGAGGTCGGGTTGTTCATCTTCTCCACGTCTCGGCAGGTCACCCGGTCCCAGTGGCCCCGGGCCAGGGCCGTCTCCAGCTCCATGACCCTGCGGGCCAGGTCGGCGGCGCAGGTACCGTCGGCCCCCTCGGGGGCCAGGGCGGAGGGTAGCCCTGCCAGGTCAAGCATCCTGGCCACGTGCGCCACGTAGGACTCCCGCAGCCCCGCCTGGTCGTCCTCACGGTAGTAGGACTCATCGGGAAGCCCGATCCCTGCCTGGGAGACCCAGGTGGTGTAGCGCCCCGGATCGTTGAGGTCGTTGTCCACGCCCACGGAGACGACGCCGGTGAAGCCGCTGGGCAGCAGCCTGCCCAGCACCCGGGCCAGCTCCTCCTTGGTGTCGGCCGCCAGGACAGGGGCTATCTCGGGTTCTAGGACGCGGGCGCCCAGATCCTCCAGGTGATCCTCGTCCATGAAGGCCGCGTACAGGGCACCGATCCGCCCCGGCCCCGAGTCCAGGTCATGGCCCGCCGCCGCTGCCTCCTCCACGATCTGGCGGCACGCCTCCTCGGCAGCATCCCGAAGTTCGACGAAGGCGCCAGTGCCGGGGCGGTCGGCAGGAATCTGGGCCTGCGCCAGCCAGGTCCCGTTCACGTAGCGGAACAGGTCGTCCTGGGGCCGGGGCTCGGCAACGGCGTCGGTACCTGCGGGAAAGGAGGCACCCTCGCTCGGCCCCTGGGCGGCAGGAGCGTCGCCGGGGGTCTGGCCGGGGGCGTCGAGGGGAGGCTGGTCGAGCCCCTGGTCCCGGGAGGAAGAGGGGAACGAGGAAGCGGGGGACGAGGAGGAGTCGCTCATGCGCGCACGCTATCCTGGGGTGGCGCTCCGGTACGGGCCGTGTCTGCGGTGTAGAGGGGTGTTCGCGTGAGGCACAATCGTCTCATGCGCATCCACATCGCCTCCGACCACGCGGGCTTCGAGCTCAAGGCTGCCGTCCGCCAGCACCTGACCGCTCGTGGGCACGAGGTGGTTGACCACGGTGCCCACACTTTTGACCCCGACGACGACTACCCGGCCTTCTGCCTGGAGTGTGGTGAGGCCGTGGTTGCTGACGAGGGCAGCCTGGGGATCGTCCTGGGGGGCTCCGGCAACGGCGAGCAGATCGCTGCCAACAAGGTTGACGGTGTGCGAGCGGCTCTGGCGTGGTCCCTGGAGACCGCCAGGCTGGCCCGCCAGCACAACAACGCCAACGTTGTCGCCCTAGGAGGGCGGATGCACAGCCTGGACCAGGGGCTGGGGATCATCGACGCCTTCATCGCCGAGCCCTTCAGCGGCGACGAGCGCCACGCACGTCGTATCTCCCAGCTGGCGGACTACGAGGTGCGCGTCCACGGTGCCGCTGCCACCCCTGGCGCCGGAGGGGCTGGCGCTTCTGGTGCTGGTGCCGGTGTCCCGCCCGAGGACTGAGTCGTGCCGGAGGGACACACGATCCACCGTCTGGCGGCAGCCCTGGCCGAGCTCTATGGCGGGCAGCGCCTGAGGGCCTCCTCCCCGCAGGGCCGCTTCGCCGAGGGCGCCGCCAGGCTGGACGGACTCGTGCTCCTGGGCGCCCAGGCCCACGGAAAGCACCTGTTCGTGGCCCTCGCTCCCGTCCGGGACCTCCCTGTGGACCACGAGTCCGTCACCTGGCTGAGGGTCCACCTGGGCCTGTACGGCTCGTGGACCTTTGACGGGGACAGCAGCTTCACCGCCCCGCACGCCATCGGTGCTCCCCGGCGGCGCGTGGGGGAGCGGGGTGAGCACGCTCTCAGGGGCGGGGGCGGCTCCGCCCTGAGCGGGCTGAGCGGTCACGTGCCCGGGGCCGGTGGCGAGGACAGCGACACGACTGGTGAGAGTGGCGAGAGTGACGGGGGCGGGGTCGGCGACAACGGCGGTGGCGGTGCTGTCGCCCCGGGCCGGTGGCACCCGCCAGTGCCTCGCGGGGCCGTGCGGCTGCGTCTGCAGGGGGACCACGGCGTGGCTGACCTGACGGGGCCAGCCGCCTGCGAGCTGCTGGACGGGGAGGGTGTGGCAGCGGTGCGCCGTCGCCTGGGCCCGGACCCTCTGCGCGCCGACGGGGACGTGGAGGCCTTCGTGGCGGCGGTGCGCTCCAGGAGGCGCAGCATCGGGGAGCTCCTCATGGACCAGTCGGTCATCGCCGGGGCCGGCAACATCTTCCGTGCCGAGACGCTGTTCCGTGTCGGTGTATCCCCGTTCCGGGCGGGCAGCCGGGTCAGCGAGGCCCGGCTGCACCGGATCTGGGAGGACCTGGGCCCGCTCATGGACTACGGGGTGGCCACCGGGTTCATTACCACGGTAGAGGTGGACGACGTCCCTGACCCTCTGCCTGAGGACGACCCGGAGGCTGGACGCTGGTACGTCTACCACCGCAGCGGCCGCTCCTGCCTGCGGTGCGCAGCCGTGGTGCGTGAGCGCGAGGTTGCTGGCCGTCGGCTGTTCTGGTGCCCGGTGTGCCAGGCTGCCTGACACGTCGGGCACAAGGGCGCAGGCCAGGTGCAGGACACGGGTCAGATGTAGATCGTGGGGTCGAGCATGAGCTCGGGGTCGGTGCGTGGGTCCCGGGCGCGCGCGGGTACGCCCACACCGACATGCTCGGCGGGCAGGTTCTTCACCAGGACCGCGTTGGCGCCGATCTTGGCCCCGTCCTCCACCGTCACCGGCCCCAGGACCTTGGCGCCCGCCCCGATCTGGACGTCATTGCCGATCGTGGGATGGCGTTTGCCGGGGTTCATGGAGACCCCGCCCAGAGTGACGCCATGGAACATGAGCACGTCGTCGCCGACCTCCGCGGTCTCCCCGATGACCACACCCATACCGTGGTCGATGAAGAAGCGGTTGCCGATCCGGGCGGCGGGGTGGATCTCGATGCCCGTGACGCCGCGGGCCACCTGGGACAGTGCCCGGGCGGCGAACCGGTGGCCGCGGTGCCAGAGCTTGTGGGCAGCGCGGTGCGCCCACAGGGCGTGGACCCCCGGGTAGAGCAGGGCCACCTCGACGCTGGAGCGGGCAGCCGGGTCGCGGCGTCGCGCCGTGGCCAGGTCCTCGCGCGCCAGGTCTAGGAGGGGTCTGTTGGGGTCGTGCATGAGGTGCTCCTTGTCCGCGGCACCGCTCCAGCCAGGTAGGGCCCTCGGGCGCCGTGAGGTGAGTGCCTGTGGCGCCCCACCCGGGGGCAGGGCGCCACAGGGTCTGGTCTGGTCGTCAGTCGAGCAGGTCCTGGAAGAGGACGGTGCTCAGGTAGCGCTCGCCAGTGTCGGGCAGGACGGTGACGATGGTCTTGCCCTCCATCTCGGGCCGCTGGGCCAGCTGGACGGCAGCGGCCAGGGCCGCACCTGAGGAGATCCCCACGAGCAGGCCCTCCTCGGCGGCAGCGCGCCGGGCGTAGGTGATGGCCGCCTGGGACTCGACGTGCAGCAGCTCGTCCCAGATCTCCTGGTCGAGCACCTCCGGGATGATGTTGGGGCCGATGCCCTGGATCTTGTGCGGGGACCAGGACCCCTCACTGAGCAGTGGCGACTCGGCGGGCTCCACGCCGACCACCGTGACCTCCGGCTTCTCCTCGCGCAGCACCTGGCCCACGCCGGTCAGGGTGCCGCCGGTGCCGATGCCGGCCACGAAGACGTCCAGCTCGCCCCCGGTGGCCTCCAGGATCTCGCGGGCTGTGGTCTCGCGGTGGACCTGGGGGTTGGCCGGGTTGGCGAACTGGGAGGCCAGGATGGAGTTGGGGGTGGCTGCCTGGATCTCCTCCGCCCGCTTGACGGCTCCGGCGACACCGCCCTCGGTGGTGAGCACCAGCTCGGCGCCGAAGGCCCGCATGATGGCGCGGCGCTCCTTGGAGAAGGTCTCCGGCATCGTGATAACGACCCTGTAGCCCAGGGCGGCCCCCACCATGGCCAGGCCCACCCCGGTGTTGCCGGAGGTTGCCTCCACGATGGTGCCGCCGGGCTGGAGCTCTCCCGACCTCTCTGCGGCGCGCACGATGGACAGGGCGATGCGGTCCTTGACTGAGGAGGCTGGCTCGAAGGCCTCCACCTTGGCCAGGACCGTGGCCGGGGCGCCGTCGGTGACGCGATTGATGCGGACCAGTGGGGTGTTGCCGACGAGGGCGGTGACGTCGTGGGCGTATGTCATGGGTGTTCCTTTGCTGGTACTGGGGTGGGACGTGCCGTCGGTGTCATGGCGGACACCTCTCGGCGGTGCGGGGGCTGGCCCAGGAGCGCGTTCCGGTCAGGGGCGCGCGGGGGCGGCAGCCCGGGTGACGGTTCGCGGCCGTCAGGGGGTCTGAGCAGGGGTGCTCCGCGAGGTCGCAGCGCAAGAACTCAGTTAAGGACTTCAGGAGGCGGGGAACGGCTGTGCCGATCGTCTTCCGGTAGTCGTGCGAGCGCCGGGCATGCGCGCCGCGACGCGCGCACAGTCCTCAAGGCCTGGCGCCCTAGAGACACCGGCAGCAGGAGGGGGACATCGCGCACATGACGGTGAGCGTCATCGTGGGGTCCTCCTCTCCCGTGTACGGCCGGGCCGACTGCCTCAGGCCTGTCTCAGCAGGTTCAGTGGGCTGGCCGACAGGCTGGCCCACCAGACACGCCCGCACGCAGATGGTGTGGGCGTCGTGGTTGGAGGAAGGCTAACCCCTCCGCCACCGGTGACGTCAATCGGTACGGTGTAGTTGTGGGTGCTGTCGGGGGTGTTTTCGCGGTGGGCGTGACGCGCGTGCCCGCCGTGTGGTACTTCTCCTGACCTTCCCGCCGTCTTCCTGGCGTCTTCCCAGCGCTCTTTCCCGTCATTCCGGTCTTGCGTCCTTTTCCTGCGCTCCTGCGCCTCTCTTTCCCTGCTGACTTTCCCGCTGACTTTCCCGCAGCCCTTGTGTCAGGTGCGGCCAGGGGGCTCCGGCACCTCGACCAGGCGGGTGCCTGCCGGGTGAAGCCGGGCCTGCCCGGAGCTGAGGGAGGCCAGCAGCGGGCGCAGGGCGGCGGCCTGGGCGTCAGGGGTGGACACCGTGAGGACCACCTGGGTGGCCTCCCACGTCGTCTCCTCCACGGTGACGTCGGCAGTGGTGGCGCAGCCGCGCAGCCCCGCCTCCAGGTGGCCCGCCTGGGCCGGGGGCACGGTGAGCGTCCACAGGTAGCGGATGACCAGGCGGACCCGGGTGGCGGCAGACAGGGCCTGGGCGGCAGCCTCGGAGTAGGCGCGCACCAGGCCGCCGGTGCCCAGCAGGGTCCCGCCGAAGTACCTGGTCACCACGACCACGGTGCTCACCAGCCCGCTGGCGCGCAGCACCTCCAGCATGGGGCCGCCTGCGGTACCGGAGGGCTCCCCGTCGTCGCTGGAGCGCTCCACGGGCTGGGCGCCGTCAACGGCCACGATGAAGGCCGAGCAGTGGTGGCGGGCGTCTGGATAGGTGGAGCGTGCTCGGGCTATGAAGGTGCGGGCGGCCTCCTCGGTACCGGCCCGTGCGGCCTGGGCCAGGAACCGGGAGCGCCGGACCTCCAGCTCGGTGACGGGCTGCTCGGCGCGGGCCAGGGTGAGGTAGCCGACGGGGGAGAGGCCGTCATGAGGCGGCAGGTGCTCCGGGCTCCGGGAGGAGGCGTAGGGCGGCAAGGTCGTTGACAGCGAGGCTGAGGGCGACGTCGGGGACATTGAGGATAGTGAGGATGTCGAGGACGTCGAGGGTGCTGTGGCCGCAGCCCGCCGGGACGCGTGACGGGTGCGGCGGGTGCTGCGGCTCATGGCCCCATGATGCGGCATGAGCGGGGTAGCGCTGTTCACGGGCTGGCGGGTCAGCGTGCATGTGTGTGGAGAAATCCCGCGTCACCAGTACAGGACCTGGCTGGATGTGGAGACGGCTGGGCTGGCCGGAGGACTTGGGGGTGCCTGCGTGTGTCACCTTTGTGGTGGTCATTTCGCTGGTGCTGAGCCTGTGCTGGCGTAACGGGGGACTCAACGGGCTGCGTGGGTCTAGGCAGGTCCTGGGACCGTGAGTGGGAAGGTGACTGCGAAGTAACCACACATGCAGGGGGTCAAAACTGGGTGGCTGGAGGCACCCGCGTGGTTCCAACGAAAGAGGGCCCCGCTCGGCTGGCGATGGCCCTTGTGGTCGGGCTGGCGGGACTTGAACCCACGACCCCCTGCTCCCAAAGCAGGTGCGCTACCAAACTGCGCCACAGCCCGGGGTGGGCCACCTGATGCCACAGTATGGGCGGCGCCAGGTGGCTCCTCAGAGCGGGTGACGGGAATCGAACCCGCGCCATCTGCTTGGAAGGCAGAGGCTCTACCATTGAGCTACACCCGCAAGTGACGGGGCGCTGCCCCGCATGCCTCCTCAGTACTCGATGAGGCCGGTCCTGTAGGCCTTGGCCAGGCGGGACGGCACCGTGATGTCCCGTCCGTTGACCCGGATCGTCTGCAGCCGAGGAAGCTTGGCCTTCCACTGCGAGCGACGGTTACGGGTGTTGCTACGGGACATCCTCCGCTTCGGCACTGCCATGAGCCCGCTCCTCTCCTGCTAGGGGATCGTCGATCCGCTGACATCGGGACAGTCGGACACTATAACCGCTCCTGCGGCGGCGGTTCCACCCCGTGCCGGGCTCCAGGCATGTGACGTCCCTCCCGTCCGCGGCCGCCTCTGCTGCCAGGAGGTCAGCCCTGGTCGACCTATCCCGCTATCCCGCCTCCCGGGATGCTCCCGCCCCGGGGCTCTGTTCTCAGGAACTTCCAAGCATTATGTCGGGTCATTCTGTGGTAATGCGTTTTCGCAGGTCACGTGGCCAACTGTGCGTCGAGGGGGCTTGACGTGGCTTCCAATGGCCTGTTGACCTCTTGGCAGCGTCTTGGTGATGAGGTATATTATTACATGTGAGGGCCTGGGGAGGCTTCCTTCGGGCATGGCGACGGTTGCCTGTGCCTGGGTCGCACGTCATCAGTGCCGCTGGCGTGGTGGCCAAGGTGGTGTCTGGAGTCTTCCTTGGCTGGGGCTGGTGGTCTCGGCGAGTGTGCGGTAGGTCCGTGCGCGTATCTTGGAAGGAGAGAATTGTGGGTGGTCTTGTGCACGGTGGGCTCCTTGGGGCGGGATTAATTCTTGCCGTATTCAGCCCACTTTCTCTGTGGACGTTTGTGGTAAGTAGACGCGGTACTCTTCCGCTGAACTGGGCCTTGGGGCTGCGCACGAGTCAGATCATGAAGTCAGAAAAGATCTGGACAGATATGCACAGGAGATATGCGGTACTCTTCTTGGTGGTGGGTTTACTTTGTGCTGTTGGTGCGGTTGCTGCCATCCTGGGTGCCGCGTCTCTTGTTGACGAGCAGGGCGCCAGGGAGGCTGTGGGCACGATAACGGTGACAGTGTTCGCGTTTGTGCTTGTAGTTGGTATCTTCGCCACCCTGCATGCACGTAGGTTGAACCGTCAGGCTCAATTTGGTAGGGGTGATGCGCGGGTTAAGTAGCGCTCTACATGTTCTAGATGAGGATCTACAGGAACTGACCGGGCTCGGAGCCATGTGAAGGAAAGGGGTACGTAATCGTGAGCCAGACAGGGAACGGGATTTAGGTAGACGCTGGGGCAGGCAAGACAGACATGGCAGGCGGCTCTGCTGCGTCGCTTGAATTGCTGGTACGTCTTCGGGGGTGCTAACGGTATCTGCGGAGGACCGTCAAGCCGTCAAGGAAGACCCGAAGGGGTTCTTGTCCCCTCAGAAACACTTCTTCCTGGGGCGTCACCTGCCGAGGTAAAACGGCTGTGAGAGGTGCTGGAATCCGCTCCTCAGGGGGTGCGTTTTGTGGTGCTCGACAGTGTGGTGGACGAGGCCTCGCATGCGGCGGCAGACCCCAATAATCCTGACCCTCAGATATCCACTGCATGGGTAGCAGTTGCGGCCGTTGCCCTTGCAAACATTGCGGTTAACGTCAACGTTGCCGCCAACGCCAACGTGTTGGGTGCCGGTGCTGACGCCCCGGTTCTTGCGGATCGGAGTAGCCAGTACTCGGTAGTTGCGGACCGGTCGTTCTTCTCCAGCGCGGCGGCTCGCGACCTGGGTGAGGCGGGCCTGAGCGAGAACCGGGTGCGTGCACTGGTGCGCAACGTTACCCGTCAGCAGGAGATCTCACCGGCCGCTGACGGCAGCGTGGTACTGACCTACCCCTATCACGGCCGCACTCTTGAGCTGGTCGGCAGGGTCGAGGGTCCCGTCCTGTACGTCACGGACGGTAGCCTCACCACCCAGGACACCCACGCAACTGTGCAGGCGTAGACGCGTCTGGTCCGTGCAGTGCCAACCTCTCCCACCCCATTGCTAGGGTGCGGGAGAGGTTGGCCGAGGTAGATCGGCACCTTAGTCCTGCGCATAGCTGGGACGCTGGTGTAGACGCCCCGGCGGATTGCTGCTGCTAGTCGTGAGGAAGTCTGGGTGCGGTTGACTCTTGTCCTTCCGGGATTTTTCGTGCGCGGTACGGTGATTCCTCCTCGTCGGCCGCTGTGACTGAGGTTGCAGCGTGACTAGGTTGCTAGTGGCAGGACTGAGTGAGGCTGGTCCCAGTGCCTCGGGGCCTTAACCATGGTGCTGCTCCTCTTGGCCGGGGGCCGTCGGGTGAACGCGTCTCCCGGCACTGGCCGGTCCGTTGGCCTTGCTGTGTCCAGCGTCATGGACCCGGGCCAGGGCGGATAGCCCCGTCGTGGCGGGCGTGCCCTAAGATGGCACGGATTGACGCCATGTCGTGTCCGCCGGATCACCGGTACCGCTGAACGTACACACCTATTGGGAGCAGCCCTCGTGAAGACCACTGTCGACAACCTTGACCCCAGTCGCATCAAGCTGACCGTGGAGGTCCCCTACGAGGAGCTTCAGCCTAGCCTTGAGGCTGCCTACAAGGAGATCGGCTCCCAGGTCCAGGTGCCGGGGTTCCGCCCGGGCCACGTCCCCAACCGCATCATCGACCAGCGCGTGGGCCGGGCGGCCGTCATCCAGGAGGCCGTCAACAATGCCCTGCCGGACCTCTACCAGGACGCGCTGAAGACCTCTGAGCGGGTGCCGATGGTCCAGCCCGAGGTCGAGGTCGCCGGGCTGCCCAACGTCTCTGGTGCCAACGGCGGCCAGCTCGTCTTCACCGCTGAGGTCACGGTCCGCCCCGAGATCACCATCCCCGACCTGGACTCACTGGAGTTGACCGTGGACGCGGTCGAGGTCAGCGAGGAGGACGTCACCGAGGAGCTTGACAGCCTGCGTGCCCGGTTCGGCTCCCTGAAGTCCGTGAGCCGCAAGGCCAAGACCGGCGACTTTGTCACCATCGACCTCACGGCGGTCATCGACGGTGAGGAGGTGGACTCCGTCTCCGGCGTCTCCTACGAGATCGGCAAGGGCAACATGCTCAAGGGGCTGGACACCGCGCTGCGTGGCCTCAAGACCGGTGAGTCCACCACCTTCACTACCACGCTGGCCGGCGGTGAGCACGAGGGCGAGGAGGCTGACGTCACGGTCACCGCCTCCGCCGTCAAGCAGCGCGACCTCCCTGCGGCCGACGACGACTTCGCCCAGGAGGCCTCCGAGTTCGACACCATCGAGGAGCTGCGTGAGGACCTGTCCAAGCAGGTCGCCCAGCGCCGGACCAGCGAGCAGGCCGTGGCCGCCCGCGACGCCCTCCTGGAGGCCCTGCGTGAGGCCATCGACTTCGAGGTCCCGCAGGCCGTGGTTGACCAGGAGATCTCCCGCCACCTCCAGGCCGAGGGCAAGGAGGCTGATGACGACCACGCCAAGGAGATCCGCGACGACGTGGTCTCCAGCGTGCGCGACCAGATCATCCTCGACGTCCTCGTGGAGCAGGTGGAGGTCGGGGTCTCCCAGGACGAGCTGTGGGAGTTCCTCTTCCAGACCGCCCAGCAGTACGGGATGGAGCCCGCCCAGTTCATCCAGGGGGCACAGCAGGCCGGGCAGATGCCGAACTTCGTCGCGGAGATCGCCCGCAACAAGTCCCTGGCGGTGGCGCTGCGACGGGTGAGCGTCACCGACTCCGCAGGCCAGGCCGTGGACCTGACGGAGTTCATCGGCTCCGACGAGGCCGATAGCGGCGGCACGGGCAGCGAGACCAGTGACGAGACTGACGATGCTGCTGGTGACTCCGCTGGGGAGGATGAGGCCGCGCAGGCTGACGACATCGTCAGGACGGGCGGGCTTGTCTCCCAGCCTGACGCTCCTGCCGAGGGTGAGGACGTCGTCGAGGCCGAGGGCAGCCAGGACAGGGACTGAACTGACAGGACTGGTCGGGGACCGGTGCTGAGACGGTGACGCGGTGACAGGGCCGGGTCCGGCAGCGTGACACCACGCTGCTCGACGTTGCTGGACGGGGCCGGAGCCGACCACCCGTCTGCTTCCCGTGTTTTCCCGTGTTCTCGTGGTCGGGGTGCTCCCGGGAGCGCCTGGCAGGCTGCTCCCGGGATGCTCGACTCACTCCCGGGGGCTGGTCCTGTCCTCGACCATGACCAGCTGCATACGGCAGGGAGTGACCGCAGTCAGCGCGTGACGCTCGCCTGGGGCCAGGTAGATGACGTCGCCTGCGGCCATGCGTTCGGTGCGCTCGCCCACCGAGAAGTCCATCTCGCCCTCCAGGAGGGTGACCACCACAGCCCTGGGGGAGGCATGCTCGGTCAGGAGCTGCCCCGCGTCAAAGGTGAAGATGACGGTGCGCAGGGCGTCGTTGTTGACGACCACGCGCGAGGTGGTTGCCTCCTCGCTGATCGGCAGGGCCTCGTTGAGGCCCAGGCGGAACAGGGATTCAGAGACGGGTGTCGTAGGCATGGCGTCCTCTCATCGCTCGTGGCTCGTGGCTCGTCGTAATTGCCGGGTTGCCCGGTTGCCGGGCGCCTTGTGCGTTCGCGTGCGGGTACCTGCGTGCCGCACTCGGCGTGGCAGCCATGATATGAGTCGGCACGTCTGGGCTGTCCGCCTGGTCAACCTGCGCCGTGGGCGAAAAGCGTGGCAGCCCGGGCATGCTGGTTCTGGGGCGCGGGTTAGCGTTGGCGTGACCGACACTGAGAGGACTGACGTGAGCGAGCTCTACACGCCCGCCGCCCCCCGGGCGGCTGACGGCAACGTCGCGGGTCTCGGCCTGACCGACTCCATCTACAACCGCCTCCTCAAGGAGCGCATCGTCTGGCTCGGCTCCGAGGTGCGTGACGACAACGCCAACGCCATCTGCGCGCAGATGCTGCTGCTGGCTGCTGAGGACCCCAAGCGGGACATCTACCTCTACATCAACAGCCCCGGCGGGTCGGTGACCGCCGGGATGGCCATCTACGACACCATGCAGTACGTCCAGCCTGACGTGGTGACGGTGGCGACGGGCCTGGCCGCCTCCATGGGGCAGTTCCTGCTCTCGGCTGGCGCCAAGGGCAAGCGCTACCTCACCCCGCACGCCCGGGTGCTCATGCACCAGCCCTCCGGCGGTGCGGGAGGCTCTGCCACGGACATCCGTATCAACGCCGACCTCATCATCAAGATGAAGCACGAGCTGGCGGAGATCACCGCTGCCAACACCGGTCACAGCGTGGAGCAGGTCATCGCCGACTCCGACCGTGACCACTGGTTCTCCGCGCAGGAGGCCCTGGAGTACGGCTTCGTCGACCACATCGTGCGCTCAAGCCGGGAGATCGGCCAGCAGAACGGGGAGGACTGACCCATGACCACCCGTCCCTACTTTGAGGCCGCGGCCCGCCAGCTCGCCCAGGCGGCCACCATGCCCCAGTCCCGCTACGTCCTGCCCCAGTTCGAGGAGCGCACCGCCTACGGCTTCAAGCGCCAGGACCCCTACGCCAAGCTCTTCGAGGACCGGATCGTCTTCATGGGCGTCCAGGTCGACGATGCCAGCGCCGACGACATCATGGCCCAGCTGCTGGTCCTGGAGTCCCAGGACCCTGACGGCCTCATCACCATGTACATCAACAGCCCCGGTGGCTCCTTCACCGCGCTCACGGCGATCTACGACACCATGCAGTACATCAAGCCCCAGGTGCAGACGGTATGCCTGGGCCAGGCGGCCTCGGCGGCCGCAGTACTGCTGGCGGCGGGGAGCCCGGGCAAGAGGCTGGCCCTGCCCAACGCCCGGGTGCTTATCCACCAGCCTGCCATGGAGGGCATGCACGGCCAGGCCAGTGACATCGAGATTGTCGCCAACGAGATCGACCGTATGCGGACCTGGCTGGAGGACACCCTGTCCGCCCACACCGGCCGTGACCGCGAGGAGGTCCACAAGGACCTGGAGCGCGACACGATCCTCACCGCTGAGGCGGCCAGGCAGTACGGCATCGTCGACCAGGTGCTGAGCTCGCGCAAGGCGCCGTCGTCGCCGCACTCCTCCTGATCCTGTGCCCGGCTGACCCTGGTGCGCGGGGCGGGCCTGGAGGGGGATGACTCCCACCCAGGCCCGCCCCGTTCTTAGCCCTGATAGGCCCGGCGCAACTGGGCCACAGACCAGCGGTGGCGGCCAGCATGTGGGCGATTTCGGCTGTGGGTAGCCACAAGGTGAGGAACGTGGCATATTGCTTCTCAGACACGCCGTCGGGTCCCGGAAGCCTCCCGGGAGGGACCACCGTAGGCTGGCAGCGTGTCCCACCCCGCGCGGATTTGGTCGCAGTGAGTTTGGAGGAGATCCCCGGTGGCACGAAACGCTGAGAGTGTCGACCTGCTCAAGTGCTCCTTCTGCGGGAAGAGCCAGAAGCAGGTCAAGAAGCTCATCGCAGGTCCCGGAGTCTATATCTGCGACGAGTGCATCGAGTTGTGCAACGAGATCGTGGACGAGGAGCTGGGTGACTCCGGCGCGGGAGTGCCGCTGGAGCTGCCCAAGCCGCAGGAGATCTTCGACTTCCTCAACGAGTACGTGATCGGCCAGGAGGCCGCCAAGCGCGCCATGAGCGTGGCTGTCTACAACCACTACAAGCGGGTCCAGGTGCGTGAGCGCGCCGTGGCCGAGGGCGACGGCCTGGAGCTGGGCAAGTCCAACATCCTCCTGCTGGGTCCCACCGGGACCGGAAAGACGCACCTGGCCAGGACCCTGGCCCGACTGCTGGACGTCCCCTTCGCCATCGTGGACGCTACCGCCCTGACAGAGGCCGGGTACGTGGGCGAGGATGTGGAGAACATCCTGCTCAAGCTCATCCAGGCGGCTGACGGTGACGTCAAGCGGGCTGAGAAGGGCATTATCTACATTGACGAGATCGACAAGATCGGTCGGAAGGCGGAGAATCCCTCCATCACCCGTGACGTCTCCGGCGAGGGTGTCCAGCAGGCGCTGCTCAAGATCATTGAGGGGACGACCGCCTCGGTGCCCCCCGGCGGCGGGCGTAAGCATCCCCACCAGGAGTTCCTGGAGATCGACACCACCAATATCCTGTTCATCGCCGCTGGTGCCTTCGCCGGAATCGAGGACATTGTGCGGCAGCGCCAGCGCAAGGAGTCCGGGGCGCAGGTCGTGGGTTTTGGCGCCCAGCTGTCCGCTGTGGGTCGGGAGGACGTCCTCAGCTCGCCCGTGCGCCCCGAGGACCTCCACACCTTCGGCCTCATCCCCGAGTTCATCGGTCGCCTCCCGGTGATCGCCACGGTCCAGAACCTGGGTGTCCCCGAGCTGGTGCGGGTCATGACCGAGCCCAAGAACGCACTGGTGGCGCAGTACAAGTACCTGTTCAGCCTCGACGGCGTGGAGCTGGAGCTGACCCGCGAGGCCGTGGAGGCTGTGGCCACCCTGGCCCTGAAGCGCCAGACCGGTGCCCGGGGGCTGACCTCTATCGTGGAGGAGGTCCTGGGCCAGGCCATGTTTGAGGTCCCCTCCATGCCGGAGGTCGGCCGCGTGGTCGTTGACGCTGACGCCGTGACAGGAGGCGGCAGGCCCAGGTACGAGGTCGGCGCGGGCACACTGAGCTCGACGTCAAAGGCAGGAGAGAGGACCCGCAGCGCATGAACGCTAACCAGGACAACGGCAGCCAGGCACAGGACAGGCAGGCTCACGGCTGGGACGTCCTGCCGGACGTGGAGGGCAGTCAGGCCACCATGATCAAGGACGTGCCTCCCGAGCTGGCCCGCTACCGGATGACAATCGACAACCTGGACGCTGCCCTGGTGCACCTGCTGGCCGAGCGCTTCCGCTGCACCCAGCAGGTGGGGCGGCTCAAGGCGGAGCTGGATCTTCCGCCCGCCGACACCGCCAGGGAGGCCCGGCAGCTGGAGCGGCTGAGGTCCCTGGCTGCCGACTCCGGCCTGGACCCGGCCTTCGCCGAGAAGTTCTACGCCTTCATCCTCGCCGAGGTGATCCAGCACCACCAGGAGATTCGGTCCGGAGGAGGAGCCTGGGGGGCATCCTGAGGAGCTCACCCGCTCACCCGGTGGGACTCGTCGGGGACGGCGCCAGCCGGGCTCGTGCGGAGGCTGCGGAGGCCATGATGTCATAGGCATGACGTCATACGGACTTATGCAGACAGGGGGCGGGCGTAGAGCTCGTCAATCTCTGAGGCAAACCGCCGGTGGGCCTCCTCCCGGCGTACCTTGAGCGAAGGCGTGAGCAGGCCGTTGGCCACTGTGAAGTCCGTGGGCAGGACGCTGAAGGTACGGATGGACTCCGCCCGGGACACCGCCTGGTTAGCCCGGGTCACGGCCCTCTCCAAGGCGGAGCGGACCCTGATGTCCCGGGCGGCCTGCGCCACGTCCATCTCCTCCAGGCCGTGGTTGTGCAGCCACTGCGGCAGCATCTCCGCGTCCAGACAGATGAGAGCCCCGATGCAGGGGCGGTTGTCACCCACGACCAGGACCTGGCTGACCAGGGGGTGGCCTCGCAGGCGGTCCTCCAGGAGGCTGGGGGCGACGTTCTTGCCTCCAGCGGTGACGATGATCTCCTTCTTGCGGCCGGTGATCCTCAGGAAGCCTCCCTCCTCGATAGAGCCGAGGTCACCGGTGGCTAGCCATCCGTCCCGGGTCAAGGCCGCTGCGGTCGCCTGAGGGTCGTCGTGGTAGCCGCGAAACGTACCGATCCCTCTGACCAGGATCTCTGCGTCCTCGGCCAGGCGCACCGAGCAGCCGGGCAGCGGGATTCCCACCGTACCGATGCGGGTGGTACCGGGTAGGTTGACTGTGCAGGGACCCATGGTCTCGGTCAGGCCGTAACCCTCCAGCACGTTGACGCCTGCACCCCGGTAGAAGTGGCCTAGCCTCTCGCCTAGGGGACCCCCTCCGGAGACCACGTAGCGGACCCGGCCGCCCAGCACCGAGCGCAGCCGGGCGAAGACAAGACGGTTAAAGGCCGCGTGCTGGGCGCGCAGTGTCGGCGAGGGTCCCTTGGCGGTGTCCAGGGCACGTGAGTAGGCGATCGCGGTCTTGGCAGCCAGGCGGAAAACCTTCTGCCTGGTGCCGACGGCCCGGGCGTCCGCGGCGTTGTAGATCTTCTCAAACACCCGGGGAACGGCCAGGACAGCAGTAGGCTGGAAGGACTCCAGGTCGGGGACCAGGTTCCTCACGTCGGGTGCATGCCCCAGAACGCCAGCCTGAGAGCACACCACCGCGATCTCCAGGAAGCGTCCCAGGACGTGGGCCAGCGGAAGGAAGAGCAGGATCCGTACATCGGGGCCGCCCAGAACCTCCGGGACGTGTGCGCAGGCGTTGACGCACAGGTGGACGAGGTTGCCGTGGGTGAGCTCGGCACCCTTGGGTCTGCCCGTGGTGCCGGAGGTGTAGACGACCGTAGCCAGCGTGTCAGAGGTCAGGGCGGCGCTGCGCCGGTCGAGCTCGGCGGCCTCCACGCTGCGTCCTGCGGCCACCAGGGAGGGGAGGGCCTCCCGCTCAGTGCACAGGACCGTCAGGTGCGCCAGGTGGGGCTGCGAGGCCTTGATCGAGTCGACCATCACCTCCATGGCCCGGTTCTCCACCAGGAGCAGGCGGACGTCGGAGTCGGTCAGGATCCACTGGACCTGCTCGGCCGAGGAGGTCTCATAGACCGGGACAACAACCAGTCCCGCCTCCCAGGCCGCGAAGTCCATGAGGGTCCACTCGTAGGAGGTACGTGCCATGATGCCCACGGCGTCACCGGGCTGCAGGCCCGCCGCGACCAGGCCCGCGGCCACCTCCCTCACGTGGGTACGGAAGGCTGCGGCGCTCATGTCCTGCCAGCCGCGCCCGAGGGCGGTCTTGCGGGACACCAGCGCCCCCTCGGGGCTTCGGCTGACCCGCTCGGCCAGGGCCCAGGGGCAGGTCATCCCGGGGTGGGCGGCGACCAGGGGCTCGGTGCTGAGCTCACGCACGGGACCGCCGGGAAGGCGGACGCCCTCCGGGGGCGTGGTGTCGTCATGGGTCATGGCGGCAAGTATGCACGCTGCGCTCAGCCCTCGGTCGGCCCCTTCCCGGAGGAGGCATAGATCTGTGACACGACCTCACCGTGCGCACGGAGCACCTCTGTGCGCCTGACCTTGAGCGAGGGCGTGAGCAGGCCGTTGGTCTCGGTGAAGTCCGTGGTCAGCACCCGGTAGGTGCGGATGGACTCGGCACGTGAGACCACCTCGTTGGTGCGGGCCACGGCGCGGTCCAGCGCGGCCAGCACCCGGGGGTGGGAGGCAGCCTCGCTCACGCCCATCTTGGGCAGGCCGTGGTTGTGCAGCCACTGTGGCAGCATCTCGGCGTCCAGCGTGATGAGTGCGGAGACGAAGGGCTCGCCGTCGCCCACGACGACGACCTGGCTGACCAGGGGGTGGCCTCGCAGGCGGTCCTCCAGGAGGCTGGGGGCGACGTTCTTGCCTCCTGCGGTGACGATGATCTCCTTCTTGCGGCCGGTGAGGCGGACGTGCCCGTCCTCATCGACCGTTCCCAGGTCGCCGGTGCGGAACCATCCGTCAGCGGTGAAGGCCGCCGCGGTCGCCTCGGGGTCGTTGTGGTAGGCGGAGAAGACGCCCAGGCCCCGGGTCTCGACCTCGCCCTCCGGGCTGACCCGGATCTGGTTGCCACACACCGGTGGTCCTACGGTACCGATCTTGTTGAGCCAGGTGGCGTTGACGCATACCGGGCCGATGGTCTCGGTCAGGCCGTAGCCCTCCAGGATGACCAGGCCGATACCGCGGTAGAAGTGTCCCAGGCGCTCGCCCAGGGGGCCGCCCCCCGAGATGACGAACCTGGCGTTGGGGCCCAGCAGGGCGCGGATCCGGCGGTAGACCAGCCTGTCCGCCAGGACCCGGGAGCTGCGCAGGGCGCGGGAGGGGCCCTGTGGGGTGTCCAGGGAGCGGGAGTAGGCGATAGCGACCCTGGAGGCCCAGCGGAACAGCCGGAGTCGGGCGCCGCTGCCCGCCGCGGCGTCGGCGGCGTTATAGATCTTCTCCAGCACGCGTGGGACAGCCAGCACGTAGGACGGCGCGAAGGACTGCATGTCTGCCAGGAGCGTGCTGACGTCGGGGGTGTGCCCCACCACGCCGTCGCCCGCCAGGGAGAGCAGCTGCAGGCAGCGGGCGTAGACGTGGGCCAGGGGCAGGAACAGCAGCAGGCGCACTTCGCTGCCTCGCAGGACGGCAGGCAGGTAGCGCACCCCGTGGTGGGGGATGCCGACCGCGTTGCGGTGGGTCAGCTCGACCCCCTTGGGGCGGCCGGTCGTGCCTGAGGTGTAGATGATGGAGTAGAGGTCGTCGCAGCGCAGTGCCTCGGAGCGCTCGTCCACCTGGGCCAGGCCGACGCTCCTGCCGACCTCGATGAGGTTGGCGACGGCGTCGGCGTCCAGGGCCATGACCTGGACCTCGTGGTCCACCTCTCGGGAGGCCTCGTGCACCAGGTCCGACATCGCGCCCGTCTCGGTCACGACCAGGCGTACCTGAGCGTCGGAGACGATCCAGCGGACCTGCTCCGCCGAGCTGGTCTCGTAGATCGGTACTGACACCAGGCCCGCCCGGGCGATGGCCATGTCCAGCAGGAACCAGCTGTAGGAGGTGCGGGCCATGATGCCCACGCGCTGGCCCGGCTCCAGGCCCATGCTGATGAGGCCTGCGGCCACCTGGGCAACCTCGTCGCCAAAGGCCCTGGCGGACACGTTGCGCCAGCCGCCGCCCAGCGGGGACCTGCGCGCCACCAGGGGACGGTCGCCGCTGCGGGAGACGCGCTGGGCCAGCAGCCAGGGAACCGACCAGTGCGCCTCAGGCTCGAAGGGCACATCGGTGGCACTGACGCCGTCAGTCAGGGAGTGCGGGTAGTCCTGTGGCCGTGCGGCCTCCAGGCTGGGAACGGGGCGAGTGATCACTCGTATATTGTGGCAAGAGCACTCTCCTGCCGAGGCGGCCTGGGGTGAGAGAACCGCGGCGTCCTTATGGAGAAATTCACAGCCGCAGGTCCTTGAGGTTTGGAGGAGCACGGGAGGCGTGCGGGACAGGCGTGGTTCCGGCACCCGGTGAGCCCTGCCTCTGCCTGAGAGCGGTCCGGGTCCGGCCGGGTCCTCCCAGGCCTGGTCGGCACGGTGTCGGCACGGTGGCGGCCGGTGCCGGTGCCGGTGCCGGTGCCGGTGGTGGTGCCGTGGTCGAGTTGCCCGGGCACATCAGTGTGTGTACCCTCTGACTGACGCGTCGACGCGCGTCGATATCCAACGACACCCAAGGGGATCTGCGCTGCTGCCGGTCCTGCCTGTCGCTTGTTTCAAGGAGGAAACATGGTCACTCTTCCCCGTCGTCGCTTCATGCAGGGCTCCGCACTGGCCGCCGCTCTCGCTGCTGCGGCAGCCTGCTCCAGCGGCTCAGATGGCTCGGGGTCCTCCGGGGGCTCCGGGGGCGAGGTCGCTTTCGAGGGCACTGGGCCGATCACGTGGGTCCAGGGCAAGGACAACTCCGGCGGGATGGTCCAGAAGCGTATTGACGAGTGGAACGAGCTCTACCCCGATGAGAAGGTCACTCTCATCGAGCTGTCCGCGGAGGCCGATCAGCAGCGCCAGTCCATGGTCCAGAACGCCCAGACCAACTCCGAGGCCTACGACGTCATCTCCGTGGACAACGTGTGGGTCTCGGAGTTCGCCGCCAACCAGTGGATCGTGGAGCTGCCCGCAGACGAGCTCAAGAACGATGACATTATCCAGCCCGTGTGGGACACCGGCGTCTACATGGACAGGTTCTACGCCATGCCCTTTGCCACCGACGCGCCGGTTATGTTCTACCGCAAGGACCTCCTGGAGGAGGCTGGGGTGGAGGTGCCCACCACCTGGGAGGAGGTCACCGCTGCGGTCGACGCCGTGCGTGCGCTGCCCGGGCACGAGAACATCGGGGGCTTTGGCGGGCAGTGGGCTAAGTACGAGGGCCTGACCTGCAACATCTCCGAGTTCATCCACACGGCGGGAGGTGCGTTCTACGACGACGAGGGCAACCTCGTCATCAACACCCCGGAGACGGTCGCCGGGGTCAAGGCGGCTATCGACGCCTTCAGCGGCGACTACATCCCCACCAAGGCCCTGGAGTGGATGGAGGAGGACGGGCGCAACGCCTTCGAGAGCGACTCCCTTCTCTTCTACCGGCAGTGGCCCTACCAGTACGCCAACAACCTGGAGAACCTCGGTACCGACAAGTTCGACGTCGCCGCGCTGCCCACCATCGGCGGCAACGCCTTTGTGCCCACCCTGGGTGGGCACAACTGCGCTATCACCACCAACTGCCAGAACAAGGCGACCGCCCTGAAGTTCATCAAGTGGTTCACCTCCGAGGACTCCGAGCGCTACGCCCTGGACACCCAGACCCTGGCACCCATCCTCGGCTCCCTCTATGAGGACGAGGAGATGCTGGAGAAGTTCCCCTACCTGCCGATCCTCAAGGACTCCCTGGACGCCGCCAAGGGCAGGCCGCAGGCGGTGGCCTACGGTGACGTCACCGCCGCGATCCAGGACGCGGTCTACCCCGAGCTCCAGAAGGGCGGGTCCGCTGAGGACGCGGTGGCCGCCCTGGAGTCCCGGCTCAAGGACCTGGCCTGAGTCAGCCTGCGCTGCCCGGGACACTCGGCCCGGGCAGCGCAGGCGGCCCTGGTCACCCCCTGGTCATCGTCGTCTCACCGGTAGCACGCAGGCAGCCACGCAGGCAGCAAGGACACTTATGACAGCCACAGTCACCGACGCGCCCGCCCAGCCACGGGCTCGCAGGTCGCGGTCCAAGAACGCCAGGGCGCAGTCGCGCCTGGCCGCCATCCTCATCACCCCGACCATCCTGGTCCTCTCCGTCGTCATCATCTTTCCCGTCTTCCAGTCCATCCAGCAGTCCTTCCGCGGCCGGGCAGGCCTGGACCCGGAGACCGGATTCGTCTCCGACACCGAGCCGTTTGTCGGTCTGGACAACTACACCTCCGTCTTTACCTCAGGCGGTGAGCGCTTCTGGCCTGCCCTGTACAACACCACGCTCTTCGGTGTGGTCACCGTCGTCCTGGAGACCATCCTGGGCGTAGCCATGGCGCTCATCATGCACAGGGCGATGAGAGGACGGGGCATCGTACGCGCCTCCATCCTCATCCCCTGGGCGATCCCCACCGCCGTCTCGGCCATCCTGTGGGGGTGGATCTTCAACCAGGAGGGCGTGGCCAACGCCATCTTGGGGCAGCACATCATGTGGGCCTCGGGGGACTGGAGCGCCAAGTGGGCCATCATCATCGCCGACGTGTGGAAGACCGCCCCCTACATCGGCCTGCTCACCCTGGCCGGCCTACAGGTCATCCCCGACGAGGTCTACGAGGCGGCCAAGATCGACGGCGCCAGCGCGTGGCGGCGATTCACCGCCATCACCCTGCCGCTGGTCAAGCCCGCCCTGGTGGTCGCCGTGCTCTTCCGCACCCTGGACGCGCTGCGCATGTTCGACCTGCCCTACATCCTCGTCGGCCCCAGGAGGTCAAGCGTGGAGACCCTGTCCATGCTGGTTCAGGACGAGGCCTCCAACCTGCGCTACGGAAGCGCCGCCGCCTACGCCGTGATCCTGTTCCTGTACGTGTTCATCATCGCCTTCGTGTTCGTCAGGGTCCTGGGTGCGGACCTAGGAGCCTCCACCGAGCCGCCTCGCCGCAGCCGGGGGACCAGGCTTTCCGCCTCCGCCTTCCTGCCCGGCTGGCGCTCGGGGCGGGGCCGACTCCCGCAGGATGACACCGGGGCCACCCACCACACCCTGACGACCAGCACCACCACGGCCAGCACCACGGGGAGGACAGCATGAGTACCGCAGCCACGGCAGCCCGGACGGCAGCCTCACGGGCGGGGCGTAGCCGGAGAGGCCCCTGGAGAGCGGACTGGGGGCAGCTCCTGTCCACCGGGGGGATCATCCTCATCGTCATCTACTGCCTGGCGCCCTTCTACTGGATGTTCGTGTCCTCCCTGAGGCCTGACTCCGAGATCTTCGACAACACCTGGTGGCCGGCCAACCCCTCCCTGGAGAACTACCTGGCCGTCTTCTCCTCCAGGAACAACTTTGGCTCCGGGCTGCTCAACTCCTTCATTGTCTCGGTGACGGTGACCGTGGTGGCGCTGGCCGTGGCCACCTTCGCCTCCTACGCGCTGGCCCGCCTGGACTTCCGGGGCAAGGGGATGCTGCTCATGCTGGTCATCGCCACCGCGATGTTCCCGCTGGTGGCCATCATCGTCCCCCTGCTGCGCAACTTCTCCGCCTGGGGGTGGACCGACACCTACCAGGCGATGATTATCCCGGACCTGTCCTTCTCCCTGCCCCTGGCCGTGTGGAACCTGACCAGCTTCTTCAGGCAGATGCCCCAGGAGCTGGAGCAGGCCGCCATGGTGGACGGGTGCACGCCGGGGCAGGCCTTCCGCCGGGTCATCCTCCCCCTGGCGGCACCGGGCATCTTCACCACGGCCATCATCATCTTCATCGGTGCGTGGAACGAGTTCCTCGTGGCGGTGACCATGATCCAGGAGCCCTCCATGCAGCCGGCCACGGTGCTGCTGTCCAAGTTCACCGGCGCCTCCCAGTTCAACACGCCCTTCGGCTCCCAGATGGCCGCCGGGGTGGTCATGACCCTGCCGCTGGTGGCCATGGTGCTGCTCTTCCAGCGTCGGATCGTGGCCGGCCTGGCCGCAGGAGGCGTCAAGTAGGACCCACAGCTGTCCGGCTCCTCGGTGGTTGTCCGCTGCCCCCCGACCCGCTTGCTCCTTGGAGAAGAGATGACCCGCTCTGCCGCACTGCTGGCCCGCACCGACCAGGACGCCTGGTGGCGCGACGCCGTCATCTACCAGATCTACCCGCGCTCCTTTGCTGACGCCGACGGTGACGGCATAGGGGATCTGCCCGGTATCCGTGCCCGTGTGCCCCACCTGGTGGACCTGGGCGTGGACGCGGTGTGGCTGTCCCCCTTCTATCCCTCCCCGCAGGTGGACGCCGGCTACGACGTCAGCGACTACTTCGACGTCGCCCCCGAGTACGGGACCCTGGAGGACTTCGACGCCCTGGTGGCGGACCTGCACCAGGCCGGCATCCGCGTGGTGGTCGACCTGGTGCCCAACCACACCTCGGACCGCCACGAGTGGTTCCGTGCCGCCCTGGAAGCGGGACCCGGGTCCCGCGAGAGGGACCGCTACCTGTTCCGCCGCAGCCCGGGTGCGGCGCCCAACAACTGGGGCTCGCTGTTCGGTGGTCCCGCCTGGCAGCAGGTAGAGCCGCTGACAGGGCGGGGGCAGGATCGGGACTGGTGGTACCTGCACCTGTTCGCTGCCGAGCAGCCCGACCTCAACTGGGACAACGAGGAGGTCCGCGAGTACTTCCGCCGTGTCCTGCGTTTCTGGGTGGAGCGCGGTGTGGACGGCTTCAGGGTGGACGTGGCCCACAGCCTGGTCAAGGCGGAGGGGCTACCTGACGACGAGATCGGTCCGGACCGGTGGAGGGCCGAGGAGGACGCAGTGGGGGAGTCCCCCGCAAAGCAGCCGGACGTCGGCCCCGCCTTCAACCAGCCCGGGGTCCACGAGGTCTACCGCGAGTGGCGCTCGCTCCTCGACACCCTGGCCCCCGACATACTCCTGGTCGCCGAGGCCTGGGTCCAGCCCGAGGAGGAGGCCGCCCGCTACGTGCGCGCCGACGAGATGAGCCAGGCCTTCAACTTCGCCTTCCTGCAGGCGGGCTGGGACGCCGCACGGATGCGGCAGGTCATCGACTCCTCGCTACGGGCCAACGACGCCGTGGGGGCACCCACCACCTGGGTACTGTCCAACCACGACGTGGTGCGCCACATGACCCGCTTCGCCTACCCGCCCGGCACCAGGACCGACCTGGGGATCGGTGCGGGCGACCCGCAGCCTGACACCGCCCTGGGACTGCGCCGGGCGCGCGGGGCCACCGTCTTCATGCTGGGGCTGCCGGGCAGCGCCTACCTCTACCAGGGGGAGGAGCTGGGCCTGCCCGAGCACACCACGATGGAGGACTCCGCGCGTCAGGACCCCACCTGGAGCCGTACGGGGCACGTCGTGCGCGGCCGGGACGGGTGCCGGGTGCCGCTGCCGTGGTCCCAGGACGGACCTGCCTACGGGTTCAACGACACCGGCCGCAGCTGGCTGCCTCAGCCCCAGGGGTGGGGTGAGTACGCCCCGGGAGCCCAGGAGGGGAAGCCGGCCTCCACCCTGGGCCTCTACCGCCGCACGCTGCGGCTGCGCCGTGAGCTGGGGCTGGGACGCGGAGGGGTGAGCTGGCAGGAGGCACCTGAGGGGGTCCTGTCGCTGCGCAACGGGGCTACCGCCGTCGTGCTCAATACGACGGACACGGAGATTCCGTTCAGCAGTCTCGGAGGGAGTGGTCGTCTGGTTCTCACCTCCTGGGGTGAGGATGAGGGCCAGGCTGCCGACGGGCTGGTACTGCCTGCTGGCTCGGCCTGCTGGCTCCAGTCAGCCGAGTCGCCCCGAGCCCAGTGACCGGGTGCTAGGCCGGGTTCGTCTGCACCTGGTGGCCCACTGGTTGCGATGGCCTGGAGGCGGTTGGGGTCGGCCTGTGCCGATCCGCCCGGAGGCGGCTGCCTCGTCCTCAGGGGTGGCACCGTGGGGAACGCGAGCCTGTTGAGCCTGTCGAGGAGGTGCACTGTATGGTGGCTACCCGTGCCGACGTCGCCAGAAGGGCTGGCGTCTCACCGTCCACGGTCACCTACGTCCTCACCGGTGAGCGCCCCACCCGTAGGCAGACTCGTGAGCGCGTCATGCGGGCGGTGCGTGAGCTCGGATACCAGCCCAACACGGCCGCGCGGTCGCTGGCCTCCCGCGTCCCCCGCTCGGTCGGGGTTCTCTTCCGTATGGAGCGGGCCGGCATCGACCTGTCGGACCTGGACTACGTGGACGGGGTGCGCTCGCGGCTGGAGTCCGAGGGCATCCAGGTCTCGGTGCCGGTGCTCCACCGTGACAGCCTCCTGGGTTCCCTGCGCGGCCTGGTGCGTTCCCAGACGCTGGACGCGGCTGTGCTCATGGACGTGACCGTGGGGGACGAGCGGGAGCGGATGCTGCTGGACGAGGAGATGCCCACCGTCCTCATCGGCACCTCCCGGCAGGAGGGCGGGGCCCCGAGCGTGGACGCTGACTTTGAGCAGATGGCTGACCTGACCGTGAGCCACCTGGCGGGCCTGGGGCACCGGCGCCTGGTGTTCCTCATGCGCGGTGACAAGACGCAGAAGGCTAACGCCTACCAGGCCCAGCGCCGTGCCCTGCGCCAGGCGGCGCGACGCCGGGGCCTGTTCCACCTGGAGGTTCCTGTGCCTGAGAACGTGGCGCAGGGGCTGCGGGTCCTGGACAATGACACGCTGGTGGAGGGGTGCACCGCAGTGGTGTCGAATAACCCGGAGGCGATGGGTGGCCTTGTTGCCGCGGCGCTGGCGCGCGGGCTGAGCATCCCTGAGGGCTTCTCCCTCATCAGCCTGGGGGCGACGGGGTTCCGGGACGTCCAGGAGAGACTGGTTAGCGAGGTCAGCGTGGACCGCGCGGCCATGGGCTGTGCTGCCGGGGACCTCATGGTGCGCGTCAGTGCCGAACCGACCTTCTGCGAGCACACCCTCATGGACGGGATTCTCTATGACCACGGCTCGACGGCGCCCCCGTGGCCCCGGCGGGGCTGAGGAGCGATGGGCCTTTCCAGGAGCTTCCGACCCGCCTCCCGGGTATGTCCTCTTGTCGGGGCTTGTCCCCTTGGAGCCTGTCCAGGTTCGGAAGGTAGTTAGGTGGTGGATCGGGCTGGCCGGGCCGGTGCCTCATCCAGCTCGACGGAGCGGACCCGCACCGGTACCTCCCCGTGACTGCTACCAGCCTCAGCGTCCTGGCCCGTGGCACCGGTGTCCGGGCTGTCGGCAGCCGCAATACCACTGTCAACAGGCTCAGTGGCTACGTCCGCGCCCTGGACCGCCCCGGCGACCTTGACGCTGAAGGAGCCGGTGACCTTGGCGGCCTCCACCAGGTCGGAGCGCACCGCCTCCACGGCTGGCTCGTAGTCGGCAGCGACCTCCAGCACGGCGCTGAGGATCGGGGTCCTCTGGCTGGTCCTGGCCTCCGACTTCACCCGCCGCAGCGCGGCCAGGACGGTGCCCGCCTGGGACACCAGGGTGGGGTCCGCACCCTGAGCGGCCTGGCGCAGCGGTGCCGCCTCAGGCCAGGCGGAGCGGTGCACTGAGCCTGTGCGGTACCAGCTCCACACCTCCTCGGTGGCGTAGGGCAGGAACGGGGCGAGCAGCCGCACGAAGGTGTCCACCGCCAGCGCCAGGGTGGTCCGGGCGCTGCGCACGGCACCAGCCGTGTGGGTGCCCTCGGCGTCGTTGGCACGGTCCTTGACCAGCTCGATGTAGTCGTCGCAGAAGGTCCAGAAGAACGACTCGGTGACCTCCAGGGCGCGGGCGTGCCCGTAGCTGTCGAAGGCGGTGGTCGCCGCCTCCACCACATCTGCCAGCGCCGCCAGCACGGCCCGGTCAAGGGGCTCGGTCACCTGGGAGGCGTCCAGGCGGGGCGCGGGTGCGGCGGCACGGGCCTCCTCGTCGGCGTCCCAGGGGATCCCCATGGACAGGGCGAACTTGGAGGCGTTGAGGATCTTGATGGCCAGGCGTCGGCCGATCTTGATCTGGGACTCCTCGAAGGCCGCGTCCAGGCCCAGGCGGGCCGAGGCCGCCCAGTAGCGCACGGCGTCGGCGCCGAACTGCTCCAGCAGGCCCATGGGGGTGACCACGTTACCCTTGGACTTCGACATCTTCTTGTGGTCGGAGTCCAGGATCCACCCTGACAGCCCGGTGCTGGCCCACGGCAGGGCGCCGAACTCCAGGTTGGCGCGCACCACCGAGGAGAACAGCCAGGTGCGGATGATGTCCTGTCCCTGGGGGCGCAGGTCCATGGGGTAGACCCGGGCGAACAGGTCCTCGTCGGTCAGCCACCCCGAGGCGAGCTGGGGCGTCAGGGAGGAGGTGGCCCAGGTGTCCATGATGTCCACCTCGCCGACGAACCCGCCGGGTACCCCCCGCTGGTCCTCGGTGTAGCCGGGGGCCGGGTCAGAGGAGGGGTCCACCGGCAGGGCGGACTCCTCCGGGGTGATGACGGCGTCGTAGTCCACCTGGCCGTCGGCGCCCACCCGGTACCACACCGGGAAGGGGACGCCGAAGAAGCGCTGGCGGGAGATAAGCCAGTCGTTGTTGAGGCCTGTGACCCAGTTCTCGTACCGCACCCGCATGAAGTCGGGGTGGAAGGCCAGCTCACGGCCGCGCTCCAGAAGCTCGGCGTTCAGGTCCCTGCCCGAGGCCGGGTTGGTCCAGGCCCTGCCGCCGTTGCGGATGTACCACTGCCGGGAGGTGACGATCTCCAGGGGCTTGTCGCCCTTCTCGAAGAAGTTGGTCTGGCGCACGGTGCGGACCGGCTCCCCGCGCATCTCCCCGGAGGCGGTCAGGGCCTCCACCACCACCTGCCGGGCGGAGAAGGCGGTCTTGCCCGCCATGGCCGCGTAGGCCTGGCGGCCCGCCTCCTGGGTGATCCACTGCGGCACCTCGGTCTCGATCCGACCGTCCTTGCGCAGGATCGCCCGCAGCGGCAGGTCCAGGTCCCGCCACCAGTCGATGTCGGTGGTGTCACCGAAGGTGCAGCACATGGCGATGCCCGCACCCTTGTCCATCTCCGCCGCCGGGTGTGCCAGGACCGGCACCTCGACACCGAATACGGGTGAGGTGACGGTGGCGCCGAACAGGGGCTGGTAGCGCTCGTCGTCGGGGTGGGCCACCAGCGCCACGCAGGCGGCCAGGAGCTCGGGCCGGGTGGTCTCGATGCACACGTCCCTGGTACCCCCCGGGCCGTCCTCGACCGGCGCCCCGGCTGCGGCCGCCTGCGCGGCGACCTGGGCGTCAGTGACATGGAAGGCCAGGCGGTGGTAGAAGCCGGGGTACTCCCGTGACTCCAGCTCGGCCTGGGCTACCGCAGTCTGGAAGGTGACGTCCCACAGGCCAGGGGCAGCGGCCTGGTAGGCCTCACCACGGGCCAGGTTGCGCAGGAACGCGGCCTGGGCCACCGTGCGGGCGCGCGGGCCGATGGTCTGGTAGGTCTGTGACCAGTCCACGCTCAGGCCCAGGCGGCGCCACAGGGCCTCGAACTGGGCCTCGTCCTCCACGGTGAGGCGCTCGCACAGCTCGACAAAGTTCCGGCGCGAGACCGGCACCTGGTCCCGGGCCTTGACCGACTTCCCCTCCCCGCCGGTGTGGGGCGGGGTGAAGTCCGGGTCGTAGGGCAGGGAGGGGTCGCAGCGCACCCCGAAGTAGTTCTGGACGCGGCGCTCGGTAGGCAGGCCGTTGTCGTCCCAGCCCATGGGGTAGAAGACGGCTTTTCCACGCATGCGCTGGTAGCGGGCGATCGTGTCGGTGTGGGTGTAGGAGAAGACGTGGCCCACGTGCAGGGAGCCGGAGACCGTGGGCGGCGGGGTGTCGATGGAGAAGACCTCGTGGCGCTGCGCGTCCCGGTCGAAGGCGTAGGCGCCCTCCTCCTCCCAGCGCTGCCCCCAGGTCTCCTCCAGGCCGTCGGTGCTGACCTTGCCGGGCACGCGCGGGCTGTGGAGCTCGGAGGGGAGGTGGCGGGAGCCCTCGGCGGGCGTGGAGGTCTCAGACATGGGGCAGATTCTGGCACGTGAGGCGGCTCGGCCACGACTCCGGCCTCTGTGAGGTGAGGAGAGAGAGGAGGCTGGGCCACGCTCCGTTGTTCCAGGTTGTGGATGCTAACCTGGAACAACGGGGCGGTGCTCCAGGTTTGTAGGTTCGTGACGGCGTCGGGACCGGTAGGGGCAGATACCGTGTCAGGAGGAGGTCGGCAGGGTGAGTGACACGACCAGCACCGGCGCGGCTGGCCCTGGCGGTGCTGCCGGTGCGGGCGCTGCCGCCCGTAGCGGCTGGCCTGCTCACGGTGCCGAGACGCTGCCGTGGGTGCCGCGCGCACGTGGGCCGCGGGCTGACCGCCTGCTCACGGAGTACACCGCTACGGTGCCCCCGGCTGTCGCCCAGGCCCAGTACCTGCCGGGGGCGGGCGTCCTCAGGCAAGTTGACGAGGCGGCGACGGCACTGGCCGCCTTCTCCGGGCGGTCCTCTGCCAGGCTCCTCGGACCTGTCACCGACCTGTTGGCGAGAGGGGAGTCAATCGCCTCCTCCCGCATTGAGGAGGTGCAGGCCCATGCTGACCAGGTGGCCGCAGCCTCGCTCGGGGTGAGGACGCCTACGGGCGCCCGTCAGGTGGCGGCAGCGGCGCGGGCGGCACGGCTGCTGCTAGCAGCAGCGGACGACCACGTCCTGACCCTAGAGGACCTGCTTGCGGCGCATCGTGAGCTCATGGGAGAAGAGGCTGTGGGATCTGTGGGCTCCTGGGACCAGGTGGGCAGGCTGCGTACCGTCCAGAACTGGATCGGGGGCTCTGACTACTCCCCGCGGGGTGCCCTCCACGTCCCGCCCTCACCAGACCGTGTCCCAGCCTGCATGGATGACCTCCTGGGCCTGGCGGCCCGCACGGACCTGCCAGCCCTGGCGCAGGCTGCCCTGGTGCACGCCCAGCTCGAGTCCATCCACCCTTTCGTGGACGGCAACGGCCGGATTGGTCGTGCTCTCATCCACGCAGTCCTGCGTCGTCGAGCCGGGATCCGCCCAGCCTCCCCAGCCCTGGTGCCGGTTCCGGTGGCGGCCGCGCTGGCCGGGCGGCGGCAGACCTACTTCGCGGCGCTGGATTCCTACCGGCACGGTGACGCCGACCAGATCGTCCTGCTGCTGGCCGACGCCGTGCAGCGCGCGGTCCTCGCCTCCGAGCGTGCGGCTGACAGGCTGGAGGCTCTTCCCCGGCAGTGGCGCCAGGTGCGCGCTCCGCGCGCTGGATCCGCGGAGGCGGCTCTCCTGGGGGCGCTCCTGGACCACCCGGTCCTGGATGCCGAGGACGCCCGGGAGGTGAGCGGGGCCTCGGTCTCCGCGACCTATGCCGCCCTGGACTCCCTGACCTCGGCGGGTGTCCTGCGGCTGGCGGTTCAGCGCAGGCGCGACCGCGTCTGGGTGGCGGCGGCCGTCATGGACGAGGTCGAGACGCTGCTGGACGAGCTCGCCGCTCCTGAGCGGTGAGCGGGACGGCACTGACGGCACCATAGCCACAGTGTCATCTGACGACGTGATCGTGACAGTGTAGGTCGGGAGTGGGTCGGGAGTAGGTCGGGACAGTGCGCGTCCCGGCGCTCTGGGAGCAGGGAAGCACGGACGGAAGGGTCGGAAAGGACGGAAGGGACGGAAGGGACACTGTCTGGGTGAGTCCGGGGACGTCCAGGTGAACCCGGATGAACGTGGCCCGGGCGAACTTGGTACTCTTGTACCAGGTGCGAGGTCGAGGAGGACCGCCCGCACGCAGGCAGGGACAGGAGGCAGCAGAGGACCCATGGCCGCCACCTCTCGTACGCCACGGGCGTCTCAGGCGACGTCCGCTTCACCCGCTCCGGAGAGCCCTGAGAGCACAGGGAGCCCGGGGCCTGCGGAGACCGCTGTCCCATCTGCGGTCGGGGAGGCTGAGGGTGCCGACTCCCGTCTGCGCGAGCTGACCGAGCAGGTGGGTGCCCTCACCCGCAAGAACAACCACCTGGCCAGCGCCTTGCGGGCGGCACGCACCGAGCTGGCCACCCTCCACGACGACGTCAAGGCCCTCCAGGCCCCGCCCCTGGCCCACGCCACCGTGCTCGCCGTTGACGCCACCGAGCGCACCGCGGACGTCTCCCTGGCGGGTAGGCGCCACCGGGTGGGGGTGGGGCCGGGCGTCATCGCCTCCACCCTGGCCCCCGGCACCGACGTGGTCCTCAACGAGCACCTGGTCATCACCGCCGTGGCCCCGGCGCCACGCTTCGGTGACGTAGTCACCGTCAAGGAGACCTACGCGGACTCCACCGTGCTGGTGCTGGCCCGTCACGACGAGGAACAGGTCCTGGCCCTGTCCGAGGAGCTGGAGCGTGCACGGCCCCGGGTGGGTGACGCCCTGGTGGCGGACCTGACCGCGCGCATGGCCATGCGCGCAGTGGTGCGTGCCGAGGTCGAGGACCTGCTCCTGGAGGAGGTGCCTGATGTCTCCTACACCGATATCGGTGGCCTGGGTGGCCAGATCGACCTCATCCGCGACGCCGTCGAGCTGCCGTTTCTCCACCCCGACCTCTACCGGGAGCACCGCCTGGCCCCGCCGCGCGGCGTGCTCCTCTACGGCCCGCCCGGATGCGGCAAGACCCTCATTGCCAAGGCCGTGGCCGCCTCCCTGGGGCAGGGCAGCGGCCAGGACTCCTACTTCCTCAACATCAAGGGCCCCCAGCTGCTGGACAAGTACGTGGGCGAGACCGAGCGGCGCATCCGCGTCATCTTCGCCCGCGCCCGGGAGAAGGCCGCCGAGGGGATCCCCGTGGTCGTCTTCTTTGACGAGATGGACTCCCTGTTCCGTACCCGCGGCTCGGGGCGGTCCTCGGACGTGGAGACCACCGTGGTGCCCCAGATGCTGGCCGAGATCGACGGCGTGGACGAGCTGGACAACGTCGTGGTCATCGGCGCCACCAACCGGGAGGACATGATCGACCCGGCGATCCTGCGGCCGGGCCGCCTGGACGTCAAGATCCACGTCGCCCGCCCTGACGCTGACGGTGCCCGGGAGATCCTGGCCACCTACCTCACCGAGGACCTGCCCCTGCGCGAGGACCTGGTGGCTGCCCACGGCTCGCCGGCGGCGGCGGTGGCCGCCCTGGCCGACGACGTCGTGGCACGGCTCTACACGCGCACCACCGCCACCGAGATGGTCGAGCTGAGCCGTGCCGACGGCGAGGTGGAGATCCTCCACGTTGCCGACCTCGTCTCCGGGGCGATGCTGGCCAACATTGTGGACCGCGCCAAGAAGGCGGCTGTCAAGGAGCTGGTGACTACCGGTGCGCGCGGCCTGGGGGCCGGGCACCTGGAGCACGCCGTCGTGGAGGAGATCGTGGAGAACGAGGGACTGCCTGCCACCGTCCACCCCGACGACTGGGCGCGCGTGGCAGGACGGCGTGGTGCCGCGGTAGTGTCCATGCGGGTGCTCCAGCGGGAGCGTGCGCTGTGAGCCGGGGCGCGCTGTGGCACGGTGTGAGTGTGCCGCGTGCCTGGAGCCGTGCCCGGGACCCGTGAGCCGCCCGGCTGCACGCAGGTAGTGAGACAGGCAGCCCAGCCCAGCACGCAGACAGACAGCACAGCAGAGTCGACCTGACAGCCTGACCCGCCAGGAGGCACCCATGAGTGAGTTCGCCCAGCCCTCGCGCTCCCACCACGACGACCCCGCGCCCGACGACACCCCGCCCCCCGCCCCCGCGGGGCCCGCCCGCGGCCAGGACCTTGACTCTGTGCTTGACGTCATCGACGAGGTCCTGGCGGTGGATGCCCAGGAGTTTGTTCGCGGGTTCGTCCAGAAGGGTGGCCAGTGAGCCGCCCGGAGAGCCTCCCAGGCACAGGGATGGCCAGCCGCCCCGGGCGCGTCACAGGTCTGGAGACCGAGCTGGCTGTGGTCTGCGCCCCGCTGCGCGGGGCGGTCGGGGCCAGGGCAGACGCGCCCACCGGGCGCACGGGTCCTGCTGAGTCGGCGGACTCCACTGGCTCCACAGGGCCAGCGGACCTTATGGGGGCGCAGGAGGCCGCCGCCTTCCTGCTGCGCCACCGCCCTGAGGGCTACCGCTCGGACAACCTCTTCCTGCCCAACGGGGGGCGGCTCTACCTCGACGTCGGCTCCCATCCGGAGTACGCCACCGCGGAGTGCGCCACCGTGCGCGACCTGGTGGCCCAGGACCAGGCCGGGCGCGCGCTCCTGGCCGCCATGGCGCGGCGGGCCACCACCACCTTGTCGCGCCGCGGCACGCCCGCACGCATCCACGTCCTGGCCAACAACACGGACTCCGCCGGGCACACCTACGGCTGCCACGAGAACTACTCCGTGCCCCGCAGCCTGGACATTGAGGCTGTGATGCCGGTGCTCGCCTCCTTCCTGGCTACCCGGCCCGTCCTGGTGGGTACCGGGGTGCCGCTGCCCGGGGGCGCGCCCGGCCAGGAGGGCCACGAGCTGCCGGGCCGGGACACCCGGGGGGACCAGGTGGACCTGTCGGAGGACGCCTGCTGGGGGCTGTCTCCGCGCGCCCCTCATCTGCGCGCCCTGGCCTCGGCGGACACCACCGGGCAGCGGGCCCTGGTCAACACCCGTGACCAGCCCCACGCCGACCGTGAGCGTCTGCGCCGCCTGCACGTGACCTGCGCGGACACCACCATGGCCGAGCCCACGGCGGGCCTGCGCAGCGTGCTGACCCTCCTGCTCCTGGACGCCCTGGAGGCGGGGGAGGACTTCTCTGACCTGGTCCTGGCCGATCCTCTGGCGGTGCTGGGCCGCCTGGGCACCAGTGCCTGGGGCGAGGCCGAGGCGCGCACCTGCCGGGGCCGCGAGCTCAGTGCCGTCGACGTCCAGGAGGCCTTCGCCGAGCGGCTGGCACGCCGTCTGGAGACCGAGGGCACTCCGCCCGCCCTGGAAGGGGCCGACCACCTGCTGCGTGACCTCGCCCCCAGGGTGGTTACCGCCCTGCGCACCCGTGACGCCAGCGGCATCGACACCGAGATCGACTGGGCGGTCAAGAGGCGGGTCATGCGGGCACATCGTGCGCGCCACCCTGATCTGGGCGGCAGGGCCCTGGAGGTGCTGCGCACCCGGGTGGACCTGGCCTACCACGACCTGGACGCCGACACCGGCCTGACCGCGCGGCTGCGCCAGCAGGGTGGTCTGGCCAGTCTGTGCGACCCGGAGGAGACGGCCCGGGCCCGCACCCAGCCCCCGCCCACACGGGCCGCGCTGCGTGGGGAGTTTGTCCGGGCCTGCCTGGCCCGGGGGGCAGACTTCTCGGTGACCTGGGAGAGCCTGCGCCTGGACTCCCCGCCCACCACGCCAGTGGACCTGCCCGACCCCCTGGCCAGCCAGGACGACGCCGCCCAGGCGCTGACCGAACGGGTGCGCAGCCTGAGCCGCCGCGAGATGCGCCTTATCGACCTGCCTGGCCGCTCAGGCCTGGGGGTGCCGGGCTGACAGACCTGCCAGAGCTGGCAGGACGGACGGGTAGAGCGGGAGAGATGGCGTTGTGCCTGGCTGCTGGCGGTCCACGGCCTGAAGGTAGCGGCGTGCCACTACCTCCGCCAGGCCGGGGTGCCCTCCCACAGGATCAGCCACGATGTCGGCCCCTGTGGTGCCCAGCGCCTGGTGGAAGCGTCCCTGGGCCAGCAGGTAGGTGGCGACGCCCACCCGGGCGGCCCCGCGCAGTCGGGCGGAGCGGACCGCCTGGGCCACGCTGGGTCCCGACGCGGACAGGTAGGCCGTTGTCACCGGCAGGCCCAGGAGCTGAGACAACCTGGCTGAGACGGCCTCAACCTCAGCCAGTGCCGCGCGGTTGCGCGACCCTGCGGCGCCCAGGACGACGTGGTCCAGCGCCTCGGTCCCGCCCAGGTGCCGTGCCGCCTGGTCCAGCCTCTGGGCGACCACCGTGACCACCTGGCTGTCACTCCCCAGGTGGGTGGTCACCGTCCCCGAGCCGTGCCGGTGGACGGCAGCGGGGACGTCGTGGAGGACGTGGTAGCCCCGGGCCAGGAAGAACGGAAGAACCACAGGGCCGGTGAGCCCCTCCAGAGCCGCCTCGGGCCCGGGCTCCTGCAGGTCGACGTAGCCGGAGCGCACCTCGACCCGGGGCAGCGCCGTGCGGACCTGCTGCACGGTGCGGGCCAGCGGTGGGTAGCGTGCGGGGTACCTCGACCCGTGGGCCAGCAGGACCAGGGGCGGCTGGCTTCCACGCGCCGCGCGGCTCGTGCCGCTCATACGCCGACCTTCTGTCGCTGGGGGCGGGACAGGCTCGTGGCCGCCCGCCCTGCCTGTCCGGTGTGGGACCGGCTGACAGCCAGGCACAGCAGGACCAGCCAGGTGGGTACCAGCAGCGTGTAGGTGATGGCGTAGGCCTGGGCCGAGGCCTCAGCCCAGGCCAGCAGGGTACGCAGGTTCGTGGCCACAATGAGGCCGCCCACCGCGGCGCCCAGGACGCCCGTGGGCAGCCTGGCCACCAGCCAGGCCGCCACCGGCGCGGCCACCAGCCCGCCTGCCAGCAGTGCCGCCACCACGCCAGGACGGATACCGGTGCCGCCCAGCCCGGCGAGGAAGCCGAGGGAGGCCGCTACGGTGACGAGGAACTCCGAGGCGCTGACCGAGCCCACCACCGTGCGGGGGGCCGTCCTGCCCGAGGACATGAGTGCGGTGGTGACTACTGGTCCCCAGCCGCCGCCCCCGGTGGCGTCCAAGAACCCGCCTACGACTCCTAGCGGCGCCAGGAAGCGGGTTCGGTGCGGGCACGTGCGTGTCCCGCCCTGCCGCGCAGGACGCAGTGTGAAGCGTGCCAGCACGTAGACCCCCAGGACGGCCAGGAGGGTGGCCGTGACCGGGGTGGCCGCCCGGACCGGCAGGCGGGACAGGATGCTCGCTCCCAGGAAGGCCCCCAGCGCCCCGGGCAGGCCCAGGCGGGCCACCAGACGCATGTCGGTGTTGCCCAGGCCCCAGTGGGAGGCGCCGCCAGCCAGCGTGGTACCGATCTCAGCGAGGTGGACGCTGGCGGAGGCCGTGGCCGGGCTCAGCCCGGCCAGCAGGAGCAGGGAGGAGGATGTGAGCCCGTACCCCATTCCCAGGGTGCCGTCCACCAGCTGTGCGACCAGGCCGAAGACGGCCAGGAGGACAAGTGTGCGCATGGTGAGAGCTCCTTCAGCCAGCCGTGGACCCAGCTGTGACCCGGTCAGCCCAGGCCGGGCTGACCGTGACGACGTCGCCGATGACGATGACCGCCGGGGCGCTCACGCCCACCCTGGCGGCCACGTCGGGCAGGCACCGCAGCACCGTGGTGGTCACCCGCTGGTCGGGGTGGTAGCCGCGCTCGATGACGGCCACGGGTGTCGCCGGGTCGTGCCCGGTCTCAAGCAGCACCCCCACCGAGGCCTCCAGGTGGGTGACCCCCATGAGCAGGATGAGGGTGTGGTCCCGCCTGCGGGGCACCTCCCCGAGGTCGGCGTGGGCGGTGACCACGGTGAACCCGCGGGACAGGCCCCGGTGGGTGACCGGGATGCCCGCGGCTGCGGGCACGGCCACGGCGCTGGTCACCCCGGGTACGACCTCCACCGGCACACCCGAGCTGCGGCAGGCAGCCGCCTCCTCGCCCCCGCGTCCCAGGACGTAGGGGTCGCCGCCCTTGAGCCGGACCACACGCTGGCCCCTCAGGGCGCGCTCCACCAGGACGGCGTCGATGTCGCGCTGGTCCATGGTGTGGCTGCCCCGTCGCTTGGAGGCGTCAATGATCTCTGCGCCGACCCCTGAGGCGCCGCCTGCCGGTCCCGGGAGGCCCTCGTCGAGCAGGGCCCGGGGGGCCAGGGCGTCGGTGACCACGACGTCAGCCTGGGCGAGCAGCCGCTGGCCACGGACCGTGATGAGGTCGGCGGCACCGGGCCCTCCGCCGATCAGTGCCACCCAGCCCTGGGAGCCAGGCCCGGTAGCCCGGTGGTGGGCAGGGAGTCCGGAGGTGTCCCGTACGGCGCTCACGGCAGGACCATCCCGGCTTCCGGGGGCGCTGGGGCAGGCTGCGCGCCGTGGGGCAGACGGGCCATGCCCGCCGCCAGGGTCCCCCCGTCCTGAGGGTCGATGAGGAGGAAGGCCCCGTCGCGGCGGGAGACGGAGTAGTCCTCCACCGGGACGGGGGAGGCCAGGCGCAGCCGGACGCGGCCAATGTCGTTGAGTACCAGGGAGGTGGTCGGTGTGGTGGTCAGGTCGTCGAGGTCGAGGCGTCCCTCGAGCTCCTCCACGAGGGCCTGGACGGTCTGAGTACCGTGCCTGAGCAGCACCCGGGTGCGTGGCCGCAGCGGGTCCTCGCTCAGCCAGGCGAGGTCGGCCTGAAGCCTGCGTACAGGCTGGGGCGGCATGCTGGCGCAGGCCAGGGTGTCCCCGCGGGCGAGGTCGATGTCGTCGGCCAGGCGTATCGTCACCGACTGCCCGGCTGAGGCCTCGCCCAGTCGGGTGTCGGCCAGGTCGATGCTGGCAACGGTGGAGCGCCTGCCACTGGGCAGCGCTACCACCTCCTCGCCCACCCGCACACTGCCGGAGGAGACCTGGCCCGCGTAGCCGCGGTAGTCACGCAGCTCCTCGCTGGGGGCCGCGGCCTGCGGGCGGATGACCATCTGGACCGGCATGCGGAAGGGCAGTCCTGCCTCCTCGACCTGGGCGGGCAGGGTCTCCAGCAGGCCCAGGAGGGTGGGGCCTGTGTAGAAGGGGGTGCGCTGGGAGGCCTCCACCACGTTGTCCCCCAGCAGCGCGGAGGTGGGTAGTGTGCGTACCTGCCTGACTCCCAGCCCGGAGGCGACCTCGTGAACCTGGGTGTCGACCTCCTGGTAGGCCTGGGCGGAGAACCCCACTAGGTCGATCTTGTTGACCGCGACCACCACGTTGGGCACGCGCAGCAGCGCGGCCACCGCCAGGTGCCTGCGGGTCTGCTCCACCACGCCGTGGCGGGCGTCCACCAGCAGCACCACGACGTCGGCGGTGGAGGAGCCGGTGACCGTGTTGCGGGCGTACTGCACGTGACCGGGGCAGTCAGCCAGGATGAAGGAGCGCCGCGTGGTGGCGAAGTAGCGGTAGGCGACGTCAATGGTGATGCCCTGCTCGCGCTCGGCCCGCAAGCCGTCGGTGAGCAGAGCGAGGTCCGCGCTGGTCAGCCCCCTGTCGAGGCTGACCTGCTCGACGGCGGCCATCTGGTCGCGCAGCACCGACCTGGAGTCCAGGAGCAGGCGGCCCACGAGCGTGGACTTGCCGTCGTCGACGCTGCCGGCGGTGGCCAGGCGCAGCAGCCCGCCGACGGGTGAGTGCTGGGCCGGCTGGTCGGCTGGCGCCTGCGGCGGGGCCGACTGGGCTGGTTGGGCCAGGGTGTCCATCAGAAGTAGCCCTCCTTCTTGCGGTCCTCCATCGCGGCCTCGCTGAGGCGGTCGTCAGCACGGGTGGCGCCCCGCTCGGTCACAGTGGAGGCGGCGACCTCGACGGCGACCTCGTGGTTGGTGGCGGCGCGGGACAGAACCGCGCCGGTGCAGGACATGTCGCCCACAGTGCGGTAGCGCACGGTGCGGGTGACCACCTCCTCCCCGTCCCGCGGCACGGTCACGGGAGACACAGCCACCCACATGCCGTCGCGGGAGACGACCTCGCGCTCGTGGGCGTAGTAGAGGCTGGGCAGCCTGATGTCCTCACGCTCGACGTAGCGCCACACGTCCAGCTCGGTCCAGTTGCTCAGCGGGAAGACCCGCACGTGCTCACCCGGGCGGTGGCGGGTGTTGAACAGGTTCCACAGCTCGGGGCGCTGGTTACGCGGGTCCCACTGGCCGAACTCGTCACGCAGGGACACCACGCGCTCCTTGGCCCGCGCCCGGTCCTCGTCGCGTCTGCCGCCACCGAAGACCCCGTCGAACCCTCCGTCGGCGATGGCGTCCAGCAGGGGAAGGGTCTGGAGGGGGTTGCGGGTGCCGTCAGCCCGCTCGCGCAGGCGGCCGTCGTCGATGTAGTCCTGCACCCTGGCGACCACCAGCCGCAGCCCCAGCTCACGGACAACAGCGTCACGATAGTCCAGGACCTCGGGAAAGTTGTGACCGGTGTCCACGTGCAGCACGGGGAAGGGGACGGGCGCTGGCCACAGGGCCTTGCGGGCCAGGTGGAGCAAGACCACGGAGTCCTTGCCGCCAGAGAACAGCAGCACGGGACGACGGCACTCGGCGACCACCTCCCGGATGACCAGGATCGCCTCGGCCTCCAGGGCCTCCAGGTGGTCCAGGCGCCCGCGTCCCGTGGGAGGGGCGCTCGGCTGCCTGACCGGGGCTGCTGTCTCACTCGATGTCGTGGTCGTACTCATCGTTCTCCGGCTCTCGTGGCTTGTGGCTGCTGTGCTGGTCGCTGCGGCTGGTCCTGACATGGTTCCTGAGGTGCTGGTGCCATGCGATGGGCTGCCTGCTCACAGGTGGATGCCGCACTCGGTCTTGCTGAAGCCGGCCCACCGCCCTGAGCGCGGGTCCTCACCGGGGGCGACCCGCCTGGTGCAGGTGGCGCACCCGATGGAGGGGTAGCCGTCGTAGACCAGCGGGTTGACCAGGACCCCGTGCTCGGTTGCGTAGGACATCAGCTCCTCAAGGCTCCAGGGGGCCAGGGGGTTGATCTTGACCATCTGGTGGGTCTGGTCCCAGCCGACCAGGGGGGTCGCAGTACGGGTGGGCGCCTCCTCACGGCGCACGCCGGTGGCCCAGGCCTCGTACCCGCCCAGCGCCAGGTTCAGGGGCTCGACCTTGCGCAGCCGGCAGCAGGTGGCCGGGTCGCGCGCCCACAGGTCGGCACCCAGGCGCTCCTCCTGCTCGGCCACGCTCTCCTGGGGCACGACGTCCACCACGTTGACGTCCATGGTGGCCGCCACCGCGTCGCGGGTGCCGAGGGTCTCGGGGAAGTGGTAGCCGGTGTCCAGGAAGAGGACGTCGACGCCGGGCGCCTCCTGGGAGATGACGTGGGGGAGGACGGCGTCGGCCATGGAACAGGCCACGGCGAGGGTCCCGGGGAAGTTCTCCACCGCCCAGCGGGCCACGGCCTGCGCGGGGGCGTTGTGACCGAGCTCGCGGGCGCCGCGCTCGGCCAGCTCGCGCAGCTCGGTGACGGGGCGGCGTGGGCGGGTGGGCGGGGCCGAGGACTGAGGACCACGGGCGCCAGGTGCTGCTGCCGCCGGTCCGAGCTGTGCCCCCGGCGTCCCCGGTGACGTGGTGGATGGTGTCGTTGCTGGTGTCACTGGAGCTCCTCCTGGTCTGCCCGGTGCGCCCACTGGGAGAAGGACTCCTCGTCCTCGCGCTGGGCGAGGTAGCGGCGCACCAGACGCTCGATGTAGTCGGTCAGGTCGCTGGCGGGCACCTTGAGGCCCCGCACCGTGCGTCCCAGCCCCGCCTCGGAGCGCCCAGCCGTGGCCAGGCCACCTCCCAGGTGCACCTGGAAGCCGGGGACCTGCTCGCCGTCGACAGTGATGATCTGCCCCTTGAGCCCGATGTCGGCGGTCTGGATGCGTACGCAGGAGTTGGGGCAGCCGTTGACGGTCAGCGTGATCCTGCGGTCCGGGCCGGCCTCGCCCAGGTCGGCCAGGCGCTGGTCGAGCTCGGCGGTGACGCGCTCGGCCAGCCTCTTGGTCTCCACGATGGCGAACTTGCAGAACTCCAGGCCGGTGCAGGCCATGGTGTGGCGCTGGAAGACACCCGGCTGCGCCTCCAGGCCCAGCTCGCGTAGTCCGCTGACGGCCTCAGGGACCCGCTCGGGGGGGACGTCGAGCAGGAGCAGGTTCTGGGAGGGTGTGGTGCGCACCCGGTCGCTGCCCAGCCGCCCGGCCAGGTCGGCCAGGCCCAGCAGGACGTCTCCGGACAGCCGTCCCACAGGTGGCTTGGCTCCCACCCAGAACAGGCCGTCCTTCTGCTCGTGGACACCGATGTGGTCGCTGTCGCCTCGGGGTGGCTCGGGCGGTGGCCCGTCGGGCAGCGTCCGCCCCAGGTACTCCTCCTGGAGGACCTGACGGAAGCGCTGCGGCCCCCACTCGGCCATAAGGAACTTGAGCCGGGCCTTGTTGCGCAGTCGGCGGTAGCCGTAGTCGCGGAAGATCCTGATGACCCCGTGCCACACGTCCAGGGCGTCCTCCTGGCTGACGAAGGCTCCCAGGCGCTGGCCCAGGCGCGGGGCGGTGGACAGGGCGCCACCAACCCACAGGTCGTAGCCGGGGCCCAGCTTGGGGTGCCTGACTCCCACCAGGGCGATGTCGTTGATCTCGTGGAGCACGTCCAGGGTGGGGGAGCCGGTCAAGGCAGTCTTGAACTTGCGGGGCAGGTTGGCCAGCTCGGGGTCGCCCAGATAGGTGTCCCTGATGGCCTGGGCCACGGGGGTGGGGTCGATGACCTCGTCCTTGGCGATACCGGCCACGGGGGAGACGAGGAAGCCGCGCGGCGTGTCCCCACAGCCCTCGATAGTGGTCAGGCCCACGGACTCCAGCCTCCGCCACATCTCGGGCACGCTGGCGATCTCGACCCAGTGGAGCTGGATGTTCTGCCGGTCGGTGAGGTCGGCGGTGCCGCGTGCGAAGTCGTTGGAGATCCCGCCTATGGTGCGCAGCTGCTCGCGGTTGAGGCTGCCTCCGTCCAGGCGGATGCGCTGAAGAAAGTAGTGGTCCTCCAGCTCGGAGATGTCGAGCTGGGCGGTGCGCCCGCCGTCGATCCCCTGTCGGCGCTGGGTGTACAGGCCCCACCAGCGGAAGCGGCTATGGAGGTCGTCAGGGTCGATCGACTCGAAGCCGCCAGTGGCGTAGGTGGAGAGGATGCGCTCACGCACCTCCAGCGGGGGACCCTGCTGCTTGACGGCCTCGTTCTCGTTGAGCGGGGTGGTGCCGTCGACGGCCCACTGGCCGTTGGGACGGGCCTTGCGCGGAGGGCGTACCCTCTCCGCTGGCTGCGGGCGGGTGCCGGTACCGGTGGTACCGGGCCTGTCTGCGGTGCTCATGGCTTCTCCAGGCTTCTCCGTGTGTGGGTGGGGAGCGTCCGGAGCAGTCGTCTGGGCACAGCTGGCAGTGCCGTCGAGAGCTGTCTGGGTGCTGGGGCCTCGTGAGAGCAGCAGGCCGCCCGGACGCGTCGTCGCGCCCGAGTCGTTGCTCAGCGTGGCAGGTGCCTCCCGCTGGGTCTCAGGCGCTGGTCAGGCCTGACAACACATGACCCAAGCATGGGCACGCCGACCCACCGCGAGGCGGTGCCCGACGGTGCGCAGCGCGTGCTGGGAGGTCATGACAGGGATGCTAGGCACAGCGTCTTGCTGACGGCAAGTGTGGTTAGCCTCATACGTGCGGTGGTACGGGCGGGCTCGCGGCTGCTAGCCAGCGCCGGGCGCGTGGCCGGGGGCGGGGCGCGGCCGGACCTGCTCCCTGTGGCCTACTCCCTGTCCTTGAGGATCTCCGTGGCCTCCACCCTGCTCAGGTGGCGCCCGGCGGCGAGGCGTGCGGCGGCACAGGTGGTGATGACCAGCGCCGCGATGACGGCCACAGAGCCCCAGGGCAGGACGAACTCGATGGAGAAGGACACGCTTGCGATGAGGACCTGCCACACAGGGCGCATGACCGCCACCGACAGGGGCACCCCTACCAGGAGGGCCACGACCGCGAGCAGCAGGTAGCTGTCCAGGTAGAACGAGCCGACCTCGCGCTCGGAGTAGCCCAGGGTCCTCATCAAGGAGATGGAGTAGGTCTCCTTGTCGATGGCCATCCTCATCAGCAGCAGCATGACGAGGACCAGCAGGGCCACCGAGGCTGCCAGCACGGTGTAGACCGGGGTCGCCATGAGGCTGGCCATCGTGTCGACCCCCTTGATGATGCCGCTGCGGCTGACGGTGGTGACGGCCTGCCGGGCCAGGGCGTCGTCCTCGGCGCTGGTCAGGACGGCGTTGGCGGAGTCGGGCTGCTCGCCGAGCAGCTCGTTGGCGCTGGCCCGGGGCGAGAAGACCATGGGCTCGGGGTAGGAGACGGTCCCCTCGACGACGACGTCATGGCCCTGGCCGTCTGCCGTGGTGAGGGTGAGCTGGTCGCCGGCAGACAGCGAGTGGCGCAGTGCCATGGGCTCGGACACGTAGACGTGGTCCGCCGCGGGGACCTGGAGGTCCTGGGTGAAGTAGCGGCTGCCCTCACTGACCCCGATGAGGCTCACGTTGTCAGGCCCCGCGCCTGAGGAGCGCGACAGGGGCCGTGACAGGGACACCGAGCGGACCGAGGCCAGCTCGGCGTCGTCGGGGAGGTCATCGAGGAGGTCGTCGGGGAGGTCGCCGGGGTGCTGCGAGGACGGGAGGTCGCCAGCCAGCACGTACATGTAGCCGAAGGGGATACCTGACCTGACGTCATCGGCATAGGCGGCGATGCTGGCCCTCATGCCAAGGCTGAGGACGAGCAGAAGGACGGACAGGAGCATCGCGCACAGCATGAGCAGGTAGGTCCGGTACTCCCGCAGCGCGTGACGGACCCGGAACCGGGCGGCGAAGGACAGCCTGGAGAGCCTGATCCTAGGCGGGCGGGTCCTGCCGAGGTCGCGCCGCAGGAGCTGGAGGGGCTCCTTGGACAGCCTCCGCCTGAGCACCATGTAGCCCACCACCGTGACCGACACCAGCGGGGCCGCCAGGCCGTAGACCACCGTCAGCGGTGTGACACTGGCGTGGACGGCGGGGAGCGAGTAGTAGTTCGTCTGGTTCTGCATGTAGGGGGCGGCCAGGGCACCCGCGCCCGTGGCGACCACGGCGGAGGCGGCCGTCAGGGCCAGGGGCAGAGTCATGTAGTGCCGGATCAGCTCGCCACGGGTCAGCCCCAGCGCGTAGAAGGTGCCGATCACCGGGGAGTCCCTGCGGATGCTCTCCGCGACCAGGGTGGCCAGCACGTAGGCGATGAGGAGCATGGCGATGCCTCCCGCCAGGCGGGCGGTCTGCGTGGTGAGCCGCAGGTCGTCCGCGGCTGCGACGATCCTCGGGTTGTCCTCCTGCTTGAGGAAGGAGGTGACTGACACCGCTGAGACGGCCGCGTCAGCCAGGCTAGCCGGGTCGGATGCGTCTCCTGCGTCCGGCTGCTGGCGGGACCGGGCCGCGACCTTGGCCGACGTCTCAGCGACCTCGGTGGCCAGGTCCTCGGCACTTAGGCCGGAGTCTCCCAGCAGGAAGGAGTAGGCGCTCACGGGTGTGCGGGAGCCGTCTGCCAGGCGCTGCCATCCCTGCGGCGAGACGAAGGCGGTGCCGAAGGTCTCGGCGTCAGCGATGACGCCGGAGGCCCGGGACACGACGGTGGAGTAGTCGGGGGTGGATCCCAGGCCGCTGACGGTGTAGGAGGCGCCGTCCAGCTCGATGCTGGAGCCGACGTCCAGGCGGTGGGCTGCGGCGTAGAGCTTCTCGACGACGACCTCGTCGGAGGACTGCGGCAGGCTCCCGGAGTCCAGGGTGACGGTGTTGATCTCTAAGCGGTCCTGGAAGACGCGCACAGTGCTGTCAGGACTGCCAGTGCTGGTGCTGTCACCTGGCCCGGACACGTCCAGGTAGTCCGACCGCTCGACCTGCACGCCCCTGTGCTCCAGGGCCTCGAGGACCTGGGCGTCAAGGGGGCCGGAGGTCGTCATGGAGACGTCCTCGACGTGGGCGGCCTCGTGGTTGTCCAGGACGGTGCCCAGGGCCGTCTCGCTTCCCGCGGACATGCCGGTGGCGACGAACACGCCCAGCAGGACCAGCAGCGCCGAGCCTGCGTACCTAACTGCGTGGTCGCGCAGGTCCCTCATGCTGCGCCGACGTAGCACGCGCGTGCTCATGGCTCAGACTCCCTCAGCTCTCTCACCAGGACAGGCTGGACGCGGGCACGGGGCTCGGTGTGAGGGAGACGTCCTCGACGCGTCCGTCCCTGACCGTGACCGTGCGGTGGGCCATCGCGGATATCGCCTGGTTGTGGGTCACGATGACCACCGTGGTCCCGTGGTCCTGGTTGACCTGCTCCAGCAGCCGGAGCATCTCCCTGGACATCTCGTAGTCCAGCGCGCCGGTGGGCTCGTCGCACAGGAGGACGGCGGGTCGCTTGACCAGGGCGCGCGCGATCGCGCACCGCTGCTGCTGGCCGCCGGAGAGCTGGGAGGGGAACTTGTGCTGGTGCTCGCCCAGGCCCAGCTCGTCAATGAGCTCGTCCAGCGGCATGGGGGTCCTGCTCAGGTACTCGCAGACCTCGATGTTCTCCCTGGCCGTGAGGTTGGGGACGAGGTTGTAGAACTGGAACACGAACCCGATGTGGTGGCGGCGGAACCGGGTCAGCGCCTTGTGCCCCAGCGAGGTGATCTCCTGGCCGGCCACGGTGATCGTGCCCGAGTCGGGCCGGTCCAGGCCTCCGGTGCAGTTCAGCAGGGTCGACTTCCCCGACCCGCTGGCCCCCACGACGCAGCAGATCTCCGAGGTGTCCACCGTGAGGGAGACGTCCTTGAGTACCTGGACCGCCCCCTCGCCGTGGCCGAATGACTTGCTTATCGAGTTGACTGTGATGCCCATGCACGTCTCCACTGTCCGGTTGCCTGCTGGAGTGGGGGACCTCAGTCCTCGCCCAGCTCGCGGTCGCGCTGCGCGGCCGCCTGGGCACCCCGGATGACGGCGTCGGAGAAGCCCGCCCGCTCCATGGCCACCAGCCCGGCCACAGTTGTCCCGCCGGGGGAGGACACGGCGTCCACGAGGTCCGCTGGCGTGCGGGCAGCCTGGCCGGCCTGGGCCTGCTGTGCCTCAGCCTGGACGGTGCGGGCCGTGCCCAGGAGGACCTGGGTGACGATCTCCACCGCCTGGCCCTTGGGGATCCCGCCCAGCACACCCGCCCGTGCCAGGGCCTCGACGAAGGTGAGGACGAAGGCGGGTGAGGAACCCGAGATAGCGGTGAACGTGCTGAAGAGGTGCTCGTCGAGCTCGGTGACGGCGCCCACCGAGCCCATGAGCCGCCTGGCGGTGGCCAGGTCCTCAGGGGTGGCCGAGCGACCCGGTGCCAGGGCGGTCATGGCCTCGCCCACCAGGGCGGCCATGTTCGGCATAGTGCGCACCACCCGGGCACCGGCGGGCAGCAGGGACTCTAGACGCGTGGTGCTCAGCCCGGCCGCCACCGAGACCACCAGCGGGGTGTGGCTGGCCGCGACGTCATGGACCTCAGCGAGGACGATGGGTACCACGTGCGGCTTGACCGCCAGGACGACGACGTCACTGGCGGCCACCAGGGCTGGGGCGCTGTCCGCGACCCGGGCTCCCGTGGCGGCGGCCAGCCGCTCGGCGCTGGGGTCCGGGCTGGGGGCCAGCAGCACCTCCTTGGGGTTCAGGACCCCTGAGGCTGTGCCGCCACGGAGGACAGCCCCCGCCATGTTGCCCGCGCCGATGAAGCCGACGGTCGTAGCAGCAGTCGGTGGGGGTGGTGCTGGGGGGGTCGCGGAGGAGGCCATGGCCTCAGCGTAGCGGCCGCAGCCTCGTGCCGGGGCTCACGGTGGGCTAACCACTGGGCCCGGGAGTCTTACAGCACCATGGCCGCCAGCCACCCGGCGATGATGAGAGGGATGTTGAGGTGGATGAAGGTGGGGATGACCGAGTCGCGCATGTGATCGTGCTGTCCGTCAGCATTGAGGCCGGCGGTGGGTCCCAGCGTGGAGTCCGAGGCGGGCGAGCCCGCGTCGCCCAGGGCCCCGGAGGTGCCGATGAGGGCGACGGTGGCGGCGGGGGAGAAGCCCAGCGTGGCGCACAGGGGCACGTAGATCGCGGAGATGATCGGCAGGGTGGAGAAGGAGGAGCCGATACCCATGGTGATGACCAGACCCACCAGCAGCATGACTAGTGCTGCGGCGGCGCGGCTGCCGGAGAACAGGCCTGTCGCGGACTCCACCAGGGAGTCGATCTGGCCGCTGTCCTGGAGCACCTGGGCGAAGCCCTGGGCAGTGATCATGATGAGGCCGATGAGCGCCATCATGCGCATTCCGCTGGTGAAGACGTCGTCGGCCTCCTTCCAGCCGACCACCCTGGTGGCCATGAACAGCAGCAGTCCCACCAGGGTGCCGATGAGCAGGGGGTCGGCCTCGGAGTCCAGGAGCGTCAGGGCCGTCTGCACGGCGAAGCAGGCCACGACGGCCACCAGGGCGACGACCACGCGGCGGCGGTCGATGGTCTGCGGGGTGGTGGCGTCGACCTGGGCGTTGAGGTCGTAGGCGCGCGGCCTGCGGTAGGTGACCAGCAGGGCGGTGAGCACACCGACGAGCATCCCCAGGGCGGGCAGGGCCATGGCGTGGGTGACCGGGACGTCGGAGACGTCCAGGCCCGCCCTGGCGATGTTGCCGTAGAGGATGTCGTTGAGATAGACCCGGCCGAATCCCAGGGGCAGGAACATGTAGGTGGTCACCAGGCCGAAGGTGATGGCGCAGGCCACCGCACGCCGGTCCAGTCCCAGCCGGCTCATGACGACCAGCAGGGGCGGGACCACCAGCGGGATGAAGGCGATGTGCACCGGGATGAGGTTCTGGCTCATGACGGCCATGGCAATGACCCCGGCCAGCAGCGCCCACCGGCTGGTGCTCACGATCTTCTGCGAGGTGCTCGCGTCACTGGTGTCCAGGCGGGCGATGAGCCAGTTGGCCAGCAGCTGGGGCAGCCCCGAGTGGGCCACGGACATGGCGAAGGCGCCTAGCAGCGCGTAGGACAGGGCAATCTGGGCGCCGCCAGCAAGCCCTTCCTGGAAGGAGACCATGGTCCCCTCGATCCCCATGCCACTGGTCAGCCCGCCCACCAGGGCGCCTACGAACAGGGACAGGACCACGTGCACGCGCAACGTGGCCAGGACGAGCATGACCAGGACGGCAAGAAGGACGGCGTTCATCGTGGAGCCTTCCGACTCGAGGGAGGGAGCGGGCAGAGCCTACCGTGCCTGCTGCGTCTGCTGTGCCCGCCGTGTCCTGGCGTCTGGTCCGGCGTGCTGCCTGCCGTGCTGCCTGCCGTGCTCCCGACCGTGGTGGCGCACTGGCGTCCCGGTTGTGCTGCCGGGGCTCTCTGCGGGCCGTGAGCGGTCGGCGCCAGGGCGTCCCGGGGTGCATCATGGGACCATGAGCGTGACTCCGACCAGTAGTGACATCACCAGCGGCACCACTAGCGACAACGGTGCACGCAGGGCCGTGGTGACAGGCGCCTCCACCGGTATCGGTGCTGCCACCGTCAGGCGTCTGCGCTCCCACGGCTGGCAGGTGGTGGCCACAGCCCGTCGGCAGCAGCGGCTGGAGGCCCTGGCGGGAGAGACCGGCTGCACCTGGGTGGTAGCCGACCTCCAGGTGGGCGACGACGTCGACCGCCTGGCCCGCGAGGTCCTGGCGGACGGACCGGTAGACGCCGTGGTCAACAACGCCGGCGGTGCCCTGGGTGTCGACCCTGTGGCGCAGGGCGACCCGCAGGAGTGGATGACCATGTATGAGCGCAACGTGCTGGCGGCGCTGCGGGTGAGCCAGGCCTTCCTCCCCGGTCTGCGCGAGCGCGGCGGGGACCTGGTCTTCCTCACCTCCACCGCGGCCCACGACACCTACCCGGGTGGGGCAGGGTACGTCGCGGCCAAGCACGCTGAGCGGGTCATCGCGGGCACGCTGCGCCTGGAGCTGGTGGGAGAGCCGGTGCGCGTCATCGAGATCGCCCCCGGGATGGTGGCCACCGAGGAGTTCTCCCTCAACCGGTTCCGTGGTGACGCCCAGGCGGCCCAGAAGGTCTACGCCGGGGTCGCGCAGCCCCTGACCGCCCAGGACGTGGCCGAGTGCGTCACGTGGGCGCTGGAGCGCCCCTCCCACGTCAACATCGACTCGATGATCGTGCGGCCGCGCGCACAAGCCTCCAACACGGTGGTGGCCCGCGAGGGCTGAGGGGCTCGGCCAGGACCGGCTGGCACAGCCAGCACACCAGCCCGGCCAGTCCTGCCAGCACGGTCGGTTGGGTGGCCGGTGGCGGCTCCGGCTGCTGCCACCGGTGCCCGCTGGGTCACAGACTGCGCACAGGAGGGGCCTGAGCCAGGCACAGGGCCTGTCCGTAGTGTCAGGGATGTTCCGGGAGCCCGGAACCATGCCGTTAAGACGCGAAAGGACATATGCATGGCCAACACCACGTCGCCAGCGCCGGACGGCTCCGAGCGGGGTCTGTCTGAGCAGGCTCCAGCCGCTCAAGGACCGGCTGAGCAGGGGTCGGCTGAGCAGCCCCCTGCTGGCGAGCCAGCTGCCGCCTCCTCGTCTCCCCGGTCCGGGCCTCAGTCCGGGACCCCCGCCCCCGCGGCGGCGCCCACCCCTGCGGCTGGCCCGCAGGCGGCGGCGAGTGGGGCACCCGCCCCCGGGTTGACGACGGTGGCCGGTGCCGCGTACGCCCAGCCGCAGGCGGGCACAGACGGCAAGAGCGGCAGCGGCAAGCGGCCATGGTACCGTAGGCGAGTCGTGGGTGCCGCTGCTGCCGTGGCCCTCCTGGCGGGCTCCTTCGGCCTGGGATGGGGTGCCCACGCTATGGCTGGAGGCGGGTGGCACGACGAGCACAGGGGTAGCGGCTCGCACGAGGACTGGATGCCCGGAGGGCACGGTGGTCCCGGTCCCATGGACGGCGCGGACGGGTTGGAGGGGCAAGACTGGTCGGGCGGGGACGGGCGGACGGTCCCTGACGGAAGCGGCCCGTGGCCCGAGGAGAGTAGTAACCCCGGCGCCTCTGAGGGCTCCGACGGGTCTGGTGGCTCCGAGGACTCAGGCTCTGGTGCCACGGAGCCCTCCAGGTTCTCGGAGGAGTCGGCACAGCCCTCGGTGTCGCCAGCCTCAGCCTGATCGACCTCGGTGACGCCCTCAGGCGCTGTCGGTCGGCCAGGGGACCGGCTCGACGGCCTGACCGCCGCAGCCACGGCGGTCACCGGGACGCAGGTGAAGCTGGCCGGGGTATGTCGGGTTGTGGTGTGTGGCCGGGATGACGCTGCCTGGCCCCGGGCCGTGCTGGCCCGTGCGGTGCCGGTGTCCTAGACTTCCCGGCACAAGGCGTGGACCCGGCTATCACCGGCGAGCCTCCGGAGGAACAGGGCGTGACCGGCGCGTGCGTGGGCTGCCCCTAGTAGAACCGGACGGGACAGCCCGTCACAGCTGGTCACGAGGCGGTCGCGCAGGCCTGGCCTCCCGGTCCCCGGGGGGCGGGCGTAGCGCGACAAGCGAGGTGGTACCGCGGCACGCGGCGCCCACCGGGGCTGCGCCAGGCAGCACGCCCCGGCCGGGCGGTGGTGTCGTCCTCGCAGTCCCCGGGCACCCGCCCGGGGCGGCAGGCACGAGCGAGAGCGAGGCGCACCACTGATGGCAGGCACGAGCACGGGGAGGACCACCGCCACCCAGCACACGGGGGCTGCCTTCTACCCCCTCCACCGCAGCGGCGAGGATGTCCCCGCCTCCCCGTCCTTCCCGACCCTGGAGCAGGAGGTCCTGGCCTACTGGAAGGAGGACGCCACCTTCCAGGCGTCTGTCGACAACCGTGCCGGCAGCCGCGTTGACAGCAGCGGCGAGCCCTGCGAGGAGTTCGTCTTCTACGACGGCCCGCCCTTCGCCAACGGCCTGCCCCACTACGGGCACCTGCTGACCGGCTACGTCAAGGACGCGGTGGGGCGCTACCAGACCCAGCGCGGGCGGCGGGTGGAGCGCCGCTTCGGCTGGGACACCCACGGCCTGCCCGCCGAGCTGGAGGCCCAGCGCGAGCTGGGCATCGACGACGTCACCGAGATCACCCGGCCCGGGGGCCTGGGCATCGAGGAGTTCAACGCGGCCTGCCGCACCTCCGTGCTGCGCTACACCAGTCAGTGGGAGGACTACGTCACCCGCCAGGCCCGGTGGGTTGACTTCGACAACGACTACAAGACCCTGGACCCCACCTACATGGAGTCGGTCATCTGGGCCTTCAAGAGCCTCTACGACAAGGGCCTGGCCTACCAGGGCCACCGGGTCCTGCCCTACTGCTGGCACGACCGCACCCCCCTGAGCAACCACGAGCTGCGCATGGACGACGACGTCTACTCCGACCGCCAGGACACCACCGTCACCGTCGGCCTGCGCCTGGAGCAGCGGCTGGACACCACCCACCCCGACGCCGCCCCCGAGCTGGCCCTGATCTGGACCACCACACCGTGGACCCTTCCGTCCAACTCCGCCGTCGCCGTGGGGCCCGACATCGAGTACGTGACCGTGCGCGTGGACGCCAGCCTGGACTCCCCGGTGGCCGGGCAGGACGTGCTGCTGGCCCGTGACCTGCTGGGCGCCTACGCCCGCGAGCTGGGGGAGGACCCGCAGGTGCTGGCCACCTACAGGGGCGCCGACCTGGTCGGGACGCGCTACGTGCCCGCTTACGACTACTTTGACGACGAGACCCACCGCGCCGAGGGCGCCGCCCCCGGTCCCGCCGCGTGGCAGGTCGTCGCGGCCGACTACGTGACCACCACCGACGGGACGGGGCTGGTGCACCTGGCGCCGGCCTTCGGTGAGGACGACATGTACACCTGCCAGGCCCACGGCATCGGCACGGTCATCCCCGTCGACGACGGCGGCTGCTTCACCACTGAGGTGGGCGACTACGCGGGCACGCACATCTTTGACGCCAACAGGCCGATCGTGGCTGACCTGCGCGACGCCGCCGGGCCCCTGGCCCGGCGCCCCCAGGACCAGCGGGCGGTACTGGTGCGCCAGTCCAGCTACGTCCACTCCTACCCGCACTGCTGGCGCTGCCGCAAGCCGCTCATCTACAAGGCGGTGTCCTCCTGGTTCGTGAGGGTCACGGCCATCCGCGACCGGATGGTCGAGCTCAACCAGGAGATCGACTGGTTCCCCGCTCACGTCAAGGACGGGATCTTCGGCAACTGGCTGGCGGGTGCGCGGGACTGGTCGATCTCGCGCAACCGCTTCTGGGGAGCCCCCATCCCCGTGTGGGTCTCTGACGACCCGCACTACCCGCGCACCGATGTCTACGGCTCCTTCGCCGAGCTGGAGCGCGACTTCGGGGTGGAGGTCACCGACCTGCACCGGCCCTTCATCGACACCCTGACCCGCCCCAACCCGGACGACCCCACGGGGCGCTCCACCATGCGCCGTATCCCCGACGTCCTGGACTGCTGGTTCGAGTCCGGCGCCATGCCGTTCGCCCAGGTCCACTACCCGTTCGAGAACGTGGAGTGGTTCGAGTCCCACAACCCGGGGGACTTCATCGTGGAGTACATCGGCCAGACCCGCGGCTGGTTCTATACCCTCCACGTGCTAGCCACCGCGCTGTTCGACCGGCCCGCCTTCACCACCTGCGTCTCCCACGGCATCCTCCTGGGCGACGACGGGGCGAAGATGAGCAAGTCCCTGCGCAACTACCCCGACGTCTCCATGGTCTTCGACCGCGACGGCGCCGACGCCATGCGCTGGTTCCTGCTGTCCTCGCCGGTGGTGCGTGGTGGCAACCTCGTGGTCACTGACAAGGCCATCCGTGACACGGTGCGCCAGGTGCTGCTGCCCCTGTGGAACACCTGGTACTTCTTCGCCCTCTACGCCGCCCAGGCGGGCGGTGAGGGCAGGGAGGACAGCCAGGACCCAGGAGGGCAGCCGGGGGGCAGGGGAGGCTACCTCACCCAGGGCGTGGACCTCCACGACGCCTCCTTGTTCGTCTCCCGGGGCGGGCTGCACGTCATGGACCGCTACATCCTGGCCCGAACCCGGGACCTGGTGTCCACCGTGGGCGCCCAGATGGACTCCTACGACATCACCGGGGCCTGTGCCACGATCCGTGACTTCATGGACGTGCTGACCAACTGGTACCTGCGTACTTCCCGGCAGCGCTTCACCGACGGTGACACCACCGCCTTCGACACCCTCCACACCGTGCTGCGCCTGCTCACCGAGGTCATGGCGCCGCTGGCCCCGCTGACCGCCGAGGAGGTGTGGCGGGGCCTGACCGGAGGCCGCTCGGTGCACCTGACAGACTGGCCGGTGATCCCCGACCACGTGGGCAGCCCGGCGCTGGTGGCCGCCATGGACGAGGCGCGGGCGGCGGTCTCCGCGGCGCTGGGCCTGCGCAAGACGGAGGGCCTGCGCGTGCGTCAGCCGCTGCGCACGCTGACCATCGCCACCGCGGACCCCGGTGCCCTGGCGCCCTTCAAGGACCTGGTGGCCGGGGAGGTCAACGTCAAGGAGGTGCGTGTCCTGGATGCTGAGTCTGCCGGGTACCGGGTCACCAGGGAGGTCGCCCTCAACCCCCGGGCGCTGAGCCCGCAGGTGCGCAGGCTCACCTCCCGGCTGTTCGCCGCTGTCAAGGCGGGGGAGTGGGAGCTGACCGAGGACGGCGACCTACGTTTCAGCCAGGTGCTGCTGGACGGCGTGCCCGTGGTGCTGGAGGCCGAGGACTCCGCCTTCACGGTGACCAGCCGTATCGAGGTTGACGACGACTCCCTGGCCGCTGCCATGCTGGACTCGGGCGCCTTCGTGCTCCTGGACACCGCCCTGGACGACGCCCTGGAGGCTGAGGGGTGGGCGCGCGACCTGGTGCGTCTGGTCCAGGACGAGCGCAAGGCCGCCGGGCTGCACGTGGGTGACCGTATCCGCCTGGAGCTGAGCGTCCCGCAGGACAAGGGGGCCTGGACCCACACCCACATCGACCTGGTCAAGAGCGAGGTGGGCTGCGTAGACGCCTCGGTGGTTGCCGTCCCTGGGGCCACGGCGCCCACTGCCAGGGTGGAGAAGGTCGAGGGCTGGTCTCACAGAGCAGCCGAGACCGGCTGAGGCTCCTGTGGGGACCCAGGGCTGAGGGCTGGGCCTGCGGGGGAGCGTAGCCTGGTCCTGTGCTTCATGTATCGGATCTCAGCCGCCCGGTCATCGTCGCCCCCATGGCTGGAGGCCCCTCCACCCCGGGGCTCGTCACCACTGCTGCCGAGGCTGGTGGTATGGGCTTCCTCGCCGCTGGCTACAGGAGCGTCGAGGAGGTCGTCGAGCAGGTCGAGATGGTCCAGCGCGCGGGTACCACCGTCTTTGGCGTCAACCTCTTCGTTCCCGGCACCCGACCTACCAGCCCCAGCGACCTGGCTGCCGTGCGCACCTACCGCGACCGTCTGGTACCGCTGGCACGCCACTACGGTGTCGAGATGCCCCGGCTGGACCCGGATGACGACAGGGCGGGTACCAGCGGGGCTGACGACGACGGGTGGCACGGTAAGATCCCGGCCCTGCTCGACCTGAGGGTGCCGATGGTGTCCTTCACCTTCGGTTGCCCGCCCGCCGATGTCGTCTCCCGCTTCCACCAGGTCGGAACCGCCTGCCTGGCCACCGTCACCTCGGCCGGGGAGGCACGGCGGGCCACTGCTGCGGGGGTGGACGCCCTCGTGGTCCAGGGACCGGGCGCCGGGGGCCACCGCGCGGTCTTCGACGCCCGCGCCAACCCGCCCGAGCAGAGCCTCGACGACCTGTTCGGCGCCGTGCGCAGCGTCGTGGACCTGCCGCTGGTGGTCACCGGCGGTCTGACGGCGCCCGAGGAGGTCCGTCCCTGGCTGGGCCGGGCCGACGCCGTGGCGCTGGGCACCGCGTTCCTTGACGCCGAGGAGGCGGGGACCCACCCCCTCTACCGGGCCGCGTTGCACGACTCCCGGTTCACCCAGACCGTGGTCACCCGGGCCTTCTCCGGGCGGTGGGCGCGCGGACTGCGCAACGGGTTCACCGACGCCTACTCGGACGGCGCCCCCGCCGCCTACCCTGCCGTCAACAGGCTGACCGGAGTGCTGCGTGCCGCGGCTGCACGCTCGGGCGACCTCGACAACCTGTCCCTGTGGGCTGGCACCAGCTGGCAGCAGACACCCACAGGAACCGTGGCTCAGATCATGAGGGGGCTGACGGACGGGCTGGTGGCATGATGTACCTGGTGCTCCAGCCACTGGGCCACCCCTACGGATCGACCCGCCTCCTGACCGCGCCGCCCGAGCCCTGCTGCCTGGTCCCGTAGGTCCGCCCACCACTCTTGTCGCGCGGTCCCACTGACCGTTGTCAGCTCTCCGACAGGTCTCCTGCCCTGCACCTTCCCCGTCACACGCCCTGCGACCGTCTCAAGGAGACTCATGACGTCCCTGCTTCCCCGCCACGACACAGGCTTCCTCGTGGTTGGCGGTCCCACTGTGGTCATCGACGTCGCAGGCCTGCGGATCGTGTCCGACCCCACCTTCGACCCGCCCACCGACTACGGCCTCCTGCGTAAGACCCGCGGACCCGCAGTGCCCGCCCAGGCGCTCGCCGACGCTGACGTGGTGCTTGTCAGCCACGCTGACCACGCCGACAACCTTGATGCTGCCGGGCGCGACTTCGCCCTGGCCGCCCCGCGCCTGCTCACCTGCCCGGGCTCGGCCCGGCTGCTGGGGGAGGGCGCTCAGGGCCTGGCACCTTGGGAGGCCGCCGAGGTGGCCGACGGGGTGGGCGTGAGGGCCGTCCCGGCCCAGCACGGGCCGGCCGACGGCCAGACCGATGCCGCAGGCTTCGTCAACTGCGAGGTGACCGGGTTCCTCCTCCAGGCTCGGGGCACCACGGTCTACCTCAGTGGTGACAACGCCTCCCTGGAGCTGGTGGCCCAGGTCAGGCAGCGCTTCGGGGTCCCCGACCACGCCGTCCTGCACGCGGGGCGGGCCACCGTGCCAGCCAAGCTCGGGGGCAGGCCGCTGAGCCTGTCAGCCGAGCGGGCCAGCGCGGCCGCGCAGGTACTCGGCTCCCCGCACGTGGTAGTTGCCTACCACACCGGCTGGGAGCACTTTGCCGACGGGCCCGGTGCCACGCTGCGGGCCTTCCGCGACGCCGGCATCCTGGACCGTCTGGACCGCACGCCTGAGGGTCAGTGGAGCGCCGAGAGCGAGTGAGTAGTGAGCGGAGCCAGGCCGACTAGGTGCACTTCCCTGGGGGTTGTGGACAGGGTGGGTGGTGAGGGTCTCCAGCATGCTGTGGGTCACGATGTTCGCATTGCCTGGCCGGGGCCTGATCCACGCCGCGTGTGAAGGGTCCTGTGCCGGGGCCGGCCACGCCCGGCTGGCTCGGTGCCGCTCGAAGCCGCTCGAAGCCGCCTCGCGTCGTCAGAGCCACTCGGGGCTCAGCCGCCTCGCGTGGCCGGGAGTCTGGGACTACTTGTTGGGCGGGAGGCTGGCGGGGGTGGGCCGTGTGCTTGTTTGGGCTGTTCCAGGTGGGGTGCAGTGATGTGAGCCTGCCTGTCACCGCTCCCGCGTGGGTGAAGGGTGTCGTTGTGGGGTGCAGCAGCGCGAGCCAGTCTCACACCCCCGGGCACTGCCGGTGTCCCAGCGTGTCCTGGTGTGCTGGCGCCGATCCACCCCGGGCTGGAGGGCGGGGACCGCCTGGCCCCCAGCGTGTCCTGGTGTGCTGGCGCCGATCCACCCCCTGGTGACACCTTCTAGCCAGGGCTGATTCGTGCCAGCTCACCTCGCACGAGTCCCGTAGGAGTGGATCCGCTCAAACGGACAACCCCACCCCTCCCAGGAGGTGTGGCAGCAGACACTCGGCGCCAGGCCCTCAGCGCGCCAGGCACCCACTGACCCACACCACCACCAGCCCCGGCCCCAGCGGCCAGACCTCCGCACAAGCACGCACACAACCTCACAGGGACGTACAGCCAGGGCCTGTCGTCTAGGCTGCTTCCTCAGGTACGAGCACCCACCAGGAAGCAGGACTCAGGGACATGAGCAGCAGGCACCAGCGTGACGCCGTCGGCCGCCAGGGTCGAGGTCCTCGGCCAGGCCATCACCCAGGTGCGGCCTTTGGCCTCCCCGGCCGGGCTGGTCGGCAGGACGGTGAGCAAAACGGTGAGGGGGGCGCCGCTGGTGTCGCGGCTGACGGCGCCGCCCTGGGTCCTACCCGGCGGGCTGGTAGCCGGGGAGCTCCTGAGGGTGGTGAGGGCCCCGGCGGCGTGAGGGGTGCCGGAGAGACCGGTGGCGTGGACCCCGAGCTCCTGCCCTACCTGGAGGCTGCCGACGCCCCTGACCCCGAGGACCCTGCCGGTGCCGCTGGTCTAGCGGAGACAGTGGACGGTGCCGGTCCCGGTGGCGGCTCCGCCGACGGCTGGTCCCTGGCGGACGCCGCTGAGGCTCAGGACACCTCCTGGCAGCGCCAGGCCCAGGCTGAGGAGGAGGACCTGGCTGCTCTGCGCGAGCTGGTGGTGGCCAGCATGCTGCCCGGCGGGGACCTGGAGCGTCTTGACGAGCTCCTCGCCGAGGTTGACGCGGAGGACGCTGATGATCCTGACGGGTGGGGCTCCTGGGAGCCGCAGCCGGATGAGGACCCCTCTGACACCTCGGGCATGCAGGACCCGGCTGCTGACCCGGCTGCTGACCTGGCCGAGGAGGAGACCCGTCGCCGCGACCTGGAGGCGGCGGCCCGCCAGGTGGAGGTGTCCGCACGCATGCGCCAGGTCGAGACCGAGATCCTCTCCCGGGCGCCCGAGCACCAGGTCCAGCCCTCCCTGGAGCGGGTCGAGGCAGTCCTGGACATCCTGGGCCACCCGGAGCGCAGCTACCGCACCGTCCACGTCGCCGGCACCAACGGCAAGACCTCGACAGCCCGCATGACCGAGCGGCTGCTTGCCGCTACCGGGATGCGTACCGGCAGGTTCACCTCCCCGCACCTGGCCACGATCCGCGAGCGCATCACGCTCGACGGCGAGCCGATCAGCGAGGAGGGCTTTATCGCGGCCTGGGAGGACGTCGCCCCCTACATCCAGATGGTGGACGAGCGCTCCCAGGTGCAGGGCGGTCCCCGGCTGTCCTTCTTCGAGGTGCTCACCGTCATGGCCCTGGCCGCCTTCGCTGACGCTCCGGTGGACGTGGCGGTCATCGAGGTCGGGCTGGGTGGTCGATGGGACGCCACCAACGTCATCGGCCCCGATGTCGCTGTCATCACCCCCGTCGCCCGGGACCACGAGCGCTGGCTAGGTTCGGACCTGGCCGACATCGCTCGTGAGAAGGCTGGGATCATCAAGGACGGCGCCGTCGTGGTCACCGCCCACCAGCTTCCCGAGGTCCGTGCCCAGGTGGAGGAGGCTGTGGCTGCCCACCGGGCGGTGGAACGCCGTGAGCACGACACCCTGGAGGACCCGGAGGAGCCGGGTGCGGGCGTGCTGGAGGTGAGCGGGCGCCAGGTGGCCGTCGGCGGCCAGCTGGTCACCCTGCGCACGGCTGCGGCCGTCTACGAAGACGTCTTCGTGCCCTTGCACGGCCGCTACCAGGCGCACAACGCCCTGCTGGCCCTGGCTGCGACCGAGGCGGTCATGGGTGGGCGGGCACTGCCTCCCCGGGTAGTGGAGGAAGGGCTGGCCTCGGTGACCTCCCCGGGGCGGCTGGAGGTGCTGCGCTCCTCGCCGACCGTCCTGGTGGACGCCGCCCACAACCCCCACGGCGTCGAGGCGCTCGTCGAGGCGGTCGAGGAGGTCTTCGGCTTCCGCCACCTGGTGGCCGTCGTGGGTGTCATGGCGGACAAGGACGTCGAGGGGATCCTGGGCGGGCTGGAGCCGGCCACCGACGCGGTGGTCTGTGTGCCGATCGCCTCTGAGCGGGCCATGGACGTGGAGGACCTGGCGGAGGTCGCCCGGGAGGTCTACGGGCAGGACCGGGTCAGCCTCGCCCATGACCTGGCTGAGGGCGTGGACCTGGCCGCGACCCTCGCGGAGGGCACTGACGCTCCTGCGACGTCGTCCGGGGTGGTCATTGTCGGCTCGGTCCTCCTTGCCGCCCAGGCCCGGGCGCTGTTCGGAGCACGCTAGGAGCGCGGCAGGAGCACGGTAGACCGGGCCTCGTGCCCCTGGCGCTCTCGCGGTGCCGCCCGGGTGCTGCCCGGGAGCCTGTGGGCGCACGCTGCCCCGCCAGCCCCGGGACCTGCCGGGGTACTGGCTCGCAGCAGCACCGGGAATCGAGGCAGCACAAAGTATGGGGGAGGTCACGCTCCCGTCACGTTCCCGCTTGTGTACACAGATGTAATCTTGTGTGCACAAGCGGCCCGGCTTGCGCCCCGGGCCGGTCCCGGTTCCCGAGGAGACACCCCTCATGTCCTTCCACGACAGCGTCGTCTACCAGGTCTACCCCCGGTCCTTCCGTGACTCCACCGGCAACGGCGTCGGTGACCTGCGGGGTGTCATCGAGAAGGTCCCCTACATCGCCTCCCTGGGTGTGGACCACGTCTGGCTCAACCCCTTCTTCCCCTCGCCCGGCCGGGACAACGGCTACGACGTGTCCGACTACCGGGCCGTCGACCCGGCCATGGGAACCATGGAGGACTTCGAGGAGCTTGTCGAGGCCCTGGGCGGGCACGGTATCGGCGTCATGGTGGACATGGTGCTCAACCACACCTCCACCGAGCACGAGTGGTTCCGCCGGGCACTGGAGGGGGACAAGCACTACCAGGACTACTACATCTTGCGGCCCGCCCGCGCCGACGGTGCCCTGCCCACGAACTGGGTCTCCAAGTTCGGCGGCCCGGCCTGGGCGCCCTTTGGGGACACCGGACTGTACTACCTGCACCTGTATGACCTCACGCAGGCGGACCTCAACTGGCGCAACCCCGCGGTGCGCGCCGAGGTGGCTGACATCGTCAACTTCTGGAGGGGCAAGGGGGTCAGGGGCTTCCGGTTCGACGTCATCAACGTCATCGGCAAGAGCGAGGTGCTTCTGGACGCCCCGCCCGGTACGGACGACCGGGCCATGTACACCGACGGCCCCGACGTCCACACTTACCTGCGCGAGCTCGCCGCCGCCAGCTTCGGGCGTGACCCGGGTACCGTGACGGTGGGGGAGATGTCCTCCACCAGCATCGAGGCCTGCGTGGGCTACTCCGACCCCGCCAATCACGAGCTGGACATGGTCTTCAGCTTCCACCACCTCAAGGTTGACTACGCCGAGGGCCAGAAGTGGACCACCATGGACTTCGACCTGCCCGCCCTCAAGCGGGTCCTCAACGACTGGGCGGTGGGCATGCAGGCCGGAGGCGGGTGGAACGCCCTGTTCTGGAACAACCACGACCAGCCCCGCGCGCTCAACCGCTTCGCCGACCCCGGGCGCTACCGCGTCGAGTCCGCCACCATGCTGGCCACCGTCATCCACCTCATGCGCGGAACCCCCTACGTCTACATGGGTGAGGAGATCGGCATGACCGACCCCGCCTACACCAGCATCGGTGACTACGTCGACGTCGAGGCCCTCAACGCCTACCAGGAGCTCCTCACCCAGGGGCTGACGCAGGAGGAGGCCTTCGACGTGGTGCGTGCCAAGGCCCGGGACAACGCCCGCACACCCATGCAGTGGGAGCCTGGGCCGGGGGCAGGGTTCACCCGCGGCACCCCCTGGCTGCGCCCCGCCAACCAGGACCAGGTCAGTGTGGAGGCCGAGGAGAGGCAGGGAAGGATCCTGCCCTACTACCGGCGTCTTATCGCCCTGCGCAAGCAGTACCCGGTCGTCTCCGAGGGCAGCTACGAGCCCTACGCCCTGGACCACCCTGACGTCCTGGCCTACCAGCGCCACCACGAGGGGCAGCACCTGCTCGTGCTGTGCAGCTTCCGCGCCTACGAGACCACGATCGAGGTCCCGGCCGACTTCCAGGACAGCCGGGTGCTCGTCTCCAACTACGATGACGAGCCGACCTGGCTGGCCAGTGACGGCGCAGACGTGGCGGTCAGATTGAGGCCCTACCAGGCGCTGGCGCTGCTGGTCTCCTGCCCTGTCAGGTCCTCCCTCCAGACAGACTGAGACGGTGGCGCCACCGCGACTGCCGCCGCCCGCCCCGCCGTCGCCCATGACCCGTTTCTTTAACTGTTTTTATCCCTATCTGCCTCTCATGACGCTTCCGGTCCGAGCTGACCCGCTGCCCTGAGGGCAGAGCCTCACGCAGGAAACAACACAGAAAGGTGCCTTGTGTCCAACGACGAGAATGAGCCAGGGGCCAAGATCGTCTCACCCGTAGCTGGTGAGGTGATTGACCTGGCCGACGTCCCCGATCCCGTCTTCTCCGCCCGCACCGTCGGCGACGGTTTCGGCGTCCGGCCGCCGTCTGCCTGCGACCCCTCCCTGATGATGGTGGCTGCTCCCGTGAGCGGGACGGTGACCATGGTGGCTACCACCAGTCATGCTATCGGCCTGATAACCCCCCAGGGGCTTGAGGTGCTCCTCCACCTGGGGGTTGACACGGTAGAGCTGGAGGGCAGGCCTTTTGACCTCAGTGTCGAGGTGGGTGAGAAGGTTGAGGCCGGCCAGCCTCTGGGGACGATGGACCTGGAGGTCATCCAGGCGGCTGGTAAGGACGCCACAGCGATCCTGGTGGTCACCAACACCGCCCAGAGGCTGGAGTCCCTAAGCGTCAGCCTGGGAAGCGCCCCGGTGGGCCAGGAGGTCGCCACGGCCGTCCTTACCCGGGACACGCAGGAGCAGGGCCGGGCTGGCGGTGCTGCCGCCCCTTCCGCCGTGGCCCCGCGCGAGGGTGGCGCGGCACCTGGTGGCCAGGAACTCAGCGGCTACGACGCCACGGCCCACGGCATCATCGCCGGTGTCGGCGGGGCGGACAACATCCGCTCCGTCATCCACTGCATCACCCGGGTGCGCTTCTACCTCAAGGACCAGTCCCTGGCCGACGACGCGGCCGTAACCGGTACCGAGGGCGTCATCGACGTCGTCAAGGCGGGTGGTCAGTACCAGGTCGTCATCGGGCCTGCCGTCGGGGAGGTCTACGAGGCGGTTGTCAGACAGCTGCCCCAGGGGGCTGGCGGGGGTGAGACCTCCGCCGAGGAGCAGGAGGAGGTGGAGCGGCCCACCACCCTGGTCGGCTGGGTCCGCTTCGGCTTCAGCTCGCTCATCGGCGTCATCACCGGCTCCATGATTCCCGTCATTGGCCTGCTGGCTGCCTCCGGCATCCTCAAGGGGATCCTGGCCCTGCTCACGCAGTTCGACCTGGTGGAGGACGGAAGCCCCACCTACACCATCATCAACGCGATGTCGGACTCGATGTTCTACTTCCTGCCCATCATCGTCGGCTTTACCGCTGCCCGGCGACTGGGATCGGACCCGATCGTGGTGGCCATCATCGGAGGCGTCCTGTGCTACCCCTCCATCGTGGAGATGGCCAGTCCTGACGCCGAGGGCTACGAGGTGACCGCCAGCATCGGCCGCACGGTGTTCAACGCCGACTTCTTCGGGATCCCAGTGGCCCTGCCTGAGGGCAACGCCTACAGCTACTCGATCTTCCCCGTCATCGTCGCCGCCTGGCTGGCCGCCCGGATCGAGCCTCTGCTCAAGAAGTACATCCCGGTGGTGCTGCGCTCGATCTTCGCCCCGCTCATTGAGGTCTTCGTGGTCTCAGCCCTCATCCTGGTGGTCTTCGGCCCGGTGGTCATGTTTGCCTCCGGCGGTATCGCCTCCGCGATCAACGCGGTCCTGGACCTGAGCTTCCCGTTGGCGGGCCTGGTCATCGGCGGCTTCTACCAGTGCCTGGTCATCTTCGGGCTGCACTGGGCCGTCATCCCGCTCATCTCCTCTGAGATCGCCGCCACCGGCAGCTCTGCGCTCAACGCCATCGTGTCAACCACTATGATTGCCCAGGGCGGCGGCGCGCTGGCCATCTGGGTGAGGAGCCGCAACGCGCGTATCCGGACCCTGGCCGGGCCCGCGACCATCTCCGCCTTCTGCGGCATCACCGAGCCCGCGATGTACGGCCTCAACCTCAAGTACGGCCGGGTGTTCCTCACCGCCTCGCTGGGCGGGGCGGTCGGCGGGCTGCTGACCGGGCTGCTCGACGTCAACATGTACGGGTTCACCGGGGCCTTCGTCGGCTTCCCGTCCTTCGTCAACCCCGAGGGCATGGACTCCGGTTTCACCGGCTACTGGATCGCCTCTCTGGCGGCTCTGGTGGTGTCCTTCACCTGCACCTACTTCTTCGGCTACACCGACGCCGACGCCGACAAGGGCCGTGAGGTTAGGAAGGTCCGGCTGGGCAGGCGCGAGCCAGTGGCCTCCTCGTCGTAGCTTCCTCTGCCGTAGCGCGCCGCCTCCTTGTCACCGCGTCACCGTACGCGCCTGCGCCTGCCCTGGGCCGTCCCGGTCCCCGGACCATTCGTCTCAGGGCAGGCGCAGCGCGCTGCCGTGGAACTCGAAGCCTGCCGGGGCGTGGCGTGAGCAGGAGTACTCGAACATGAGCCCGGAGGAGTCAAAGGTGGCGCTGGAGACCACGGCTACGCACCCCATGTCCTCCAGGTCCAGGCGGGCGCGGTCCTCCTGCGTGGCCCTCTCCACAGTGACCGTGCGTGAGGCGCTGACGACCCGCACGCCCAGGACGTCCTCCAGGTAGGAGTAGATCGAGGTCTCCACGACCTCACGGGTTAGCACCGGTACCACCGAGGTCAGCAGCCAGGAGGTGTCCAGGATGAGCGGGCGGCCGTCCAGCAGGCGCAGACGGTGGACCCGCAGGACCGGGGTGCCCGCCTTCAGCCCGGAGCGCTCGGACAAGGGCTGGTCCACAGTGGTGGGCTCCAGGCTGAGCATGACCGTGCGCAGGTCCACCTCGTTGCGCGCAGCTGCCTCCGGCAGGGACTCGATACCGCCCAGCAGGAAGGTGGAGGTCGGCCTGCGCTGGTAGATCACCTGGCTGCCACTGCCCTGTACGGCCTGTACGTAGCCGCGTGAGGCCAGCAGGGCCAGGGCCTTGCGCACGGTGTTGCGTGAGCAGCCGAACTCGGCCGCCAGGGTGTGCTCCGAGGGGAGCCGGTCGCGGAAGGCGTAGCGGCCCTCCTCGATCTGGGAGCGCAGGACCTGGACGATCTGGTCGTACTTGGCCTGGGCCACGGCGAGTGTGTTCCTTCCTGTGCCTGGCTGCGGCACGTGGGTGCTGCGGCCCTGGCTACGGGCCTGCGGACCAGCCGTGCCGAGGGCCTCGGCTGAGGGCCTCAATCTAGCAAGCCGACGGGCAGCTCAGCGCGTGTGGTCTGTCCGGTGCGTGTACTGCGCTACGTTCCTGCAGCCTGGCTCGCAGGGCGGGCTTGCCCCGACGGCGACCTCCTGTGAGAATCGCACCGATCCCGTCCACGGTCCTGTCCGCGCGCCGCGTGAGGACCACGCTGCACAGGAAGGCCTACCCTTGCCCACCACACCCCACTCGCAGACCCAGCCCCAGGACCGGCCGCAGGCCCGCTCCACCGGGGAGCGCGTCCTTGTCCTCATCAAGCCTGACGCTGTTCAGCGCCGTCTCACCGGTGAGATCCTGCGGCGCATTGAGGCCAAGGGCTACGAGCTGGTGGCCCTGCGGGTCCTGACCCCCGACGCGGCCACGCTGGCCGCACACTACGCCGAGCACGTGACCAAGCCCTTCTACCCCGGGGTGGTGGACTACATGACCTCCGGCCCGGTCGTGGCCGCAGTCGTGGCGGGGCAGCGCGTGGTGGAGGGGGTGCGCTCCCTCATGGGTGCTACCGACCCCACGACGGCCGCTCCCGGCACCATCCGGGGGGACCTGGGACGTGACTGGGGGACCTCAGCCATCCAGAACCTGGTGCACGGCTCGGACAGCGCCGAGTCGGCCGCCCGCGAGATCGCCATCTGGTTCCCTGAGCTGACGTGACCAGGCCTGCTGGCCAGGTGCTGGTGAGGGTGTGGACAAGGTAGACAGAAGGTAGTCGCCAGTCACTGCTGTTCCGTCCGGGAGCGGCGACGTTCCTGAAGCTGCAGGGCGGTCGGAGGTGCTGATGCCAGCGTCACGTCGTGTCGTCGTGTCCAGCCTGTGGCTGGTATTCCTTGTCAATGGGGCCGTGCTTGCCAGCTGGGCCCCGCGTATCCCCGACGTCAGGCAGCGCCTAGGGCTGTCCGACGCCGACCTCGGTGTCGCGCTGCTGGGCGTGGCCCTGGGCGCCGTGCCAGCCATGCTCGTCACCGCGCGCCTGGTGGGGCGTGTCAGCGACGTGGCCGTGTGCGCGGTGGCCGCGCTGGTGTTCCCCGCTGCCCTCCCGCTCATCGACGTGGTCACGGGCCTGCCCGGCCTCATGGCGGTGCTCATGCTCCTGGGCGCGGCCAGCGGCTGCCTCGACATCGCGATGAACACCCTGGCGGTGCGCCTGCAGGTGCTGTGGCGCACGCGGGTCCTGGGGCGCCTCCACGGCGCCTACAGCCTGGGTGTCCTGGCGGCTACGGCCGCCGCTGCCGTAGCGACCTACCTGGGCCTCAGCGTCGGCCGCCACTTCGTGGCCGTGAGCGCCACCCTGCTCCTGGCCGCCGCCAGCGCCTCAGTGGTTCTCCTCACCCGGGCACCCCGCACGGCGCCGACGCGCTCGTCCTCGGAGGAGCGGGCGGGCTCGGTCGGCTCAGGGGACGCGAAGCCCGGCCCGCCCAGGCGGGGGCAGCTGGCCGTCCCCGGGCTGACCCTGGGCGTCGGTGTCATCGCCGTAGGAGGCTTCCTGCTGGAGGGGCTCCTCACCGACTGGTCAGCCCTCCTGCTGCGCCGCGACCTAGGTGCACAGCCCACGCTGGCGGCCTCCGTGCTGTCAATGTTCAGCGTGGCGATGTTCGTCTCCCGGTCACTCAGCGACGCCCTCCTGCGACGGGTGGAGGAGGCCACACTGCTGCGTGCCGCTGCGGTGCTCCTCGCCCTGGCGGTCCCGACCGGTCTCGCCACGGGCTCGGTGCCTGCCACCGTGGTCGGCGTGGTGGTCACCGGAGCGTGCGTCGGCCCCCTGTTCCCGCTGGCGCTAGCGCAGGCGGGCCGGGTGGCAGCGCACAACGCCGCTGGGGTCGCCGGGGTCGCCGGAGTCACTGCCCGCCTGAGCGTGGTGGGCTACGCGGCCCACCTGGGTGGTCCCGTACTCATCGGCTTCGCTGCCGAGGGGGTTGGCCTGCCCACCACCGTCACGGCGGTGGTGGTGGCGACCGCCGTCCTGCTGGCCCTGACCACCCTGCCCCGCCTCAGGACCTCCGACTCAGGACCTCCCTGAGGGGGACACGTGCGCCTGTCCGCGTCACCGCACGGGTGTAGACCCTGCCTGAGAGTGCGACGAGCAGCGGCAGGGCTACCAGGGACAGGGCCAGGGCGACACTCTGCTCCACCGTGCTGGACACGCCCAGGACCAGCCGTGCGGGCATGAGGAAGGGGGACAGGACCGGCAGGTAGGACAGCACCCGGTACACCACCATCTGGGGGTCGCCGATCGCCATGAGGATGGACACACCGTAGGGCACTGCGAGGAGCATGGCCAGCGGTGCCGTCACGGTTCCCGCGTCCTCCTGCCGGCTCACGAGGGAGGCCGCCGCGCCGAAGAGCACGGAGACGGTGGCGTAACCGACCAGCATCCACCCGAGCATGGCCAGGAAGGTGGTGTCCAGGTCGAGGTCGGCCTCCGGCATGATCCCGGTGGCGTTGGCAGTGAGCACCGCCGCGCCCCCCAGGAGCGCGCTGGACAGCAGCAGCCACGTCCCAGTGCCCAGGACCTTGCCTGCCAGCAGGGAGGAGGGGCGCACGCAGGCCAGGAGGATCTCCACGATACGGCTGGACTTCTCCTCCACCACGCTCATGGCGATGACCTGGCCGCCTCCCATGATGACGAGGAACAGCAGGACGTCCATGGCCAGGAGGACGGTGTACCTGGTGAAGAAGTCCTCCGCGTCGCTCTGCGGGGGGTCCAGGGCGACCACCTCTGGGGAGGCCTGCTCCAGGACCTGGCCCAGGGAGGAGGGGTCGCCCCCTAGCGAGGTGACCTGGCTGGCCAGGGCCTGCTGCTGGAGCAGGGACGTCAGCGCCGCCGAGACGGCCTCGTCGGCCTCCTCGGCCACGAGCAGACGTGGTGAGGTCCCGGTGGTATCGACCACCATGTCGACCCGCACGTCCTGCGGGGCGTCGGAGTCCAGGGCAGTGGTCGGCTCAGCGCCCTGGAGGTTGACGATGCTGACTGGCTGCCCTGCGGAGTCCACTACCTGGTCCAGGCCGGTGAGCTCCTGGGGGCCGGCGACCGCGACCCGGTAGGGCTGGGTCTCGCCCCCGCTGAGGTGGGCGTAGGCCAGGATGCCGCCCACGACAAGGACCAGCATGACCAGGGTGGAGATGATGGTCGCCCGGTTCACTGCCTGGGTACGCAGCTCACGAGCGGCTACCAGCCGGATCTCCTCCCACCGGCTCAGGTGCGGGGACTCCTGAGAGCCCTGGGACCCCCGAGGCGTGGGGCGTGTGGGGCCAGCCGGGCTGCTCATGCGCGCGCCTCCTTGGCACGTGGGGTCCTGTTGTGCACGGGGTCGTCCGTGTCGTCATCGGTGCCGTCGTCGGCTGTCAGGGAGTCCTGGAAGACCTCAGTCAGGGATCGTCGCACCGCCCCCAGCTCGTGCACGGTGCCAATCCGCTGGGCGGCGGCCAGCAGCGGCTGCTCGTCCGCACCGCCTGCGGTGATGACGAGGCGGCCACTCGCCTCAGCCAGTGTGTAGGGCTGAGTAGTGGGAACCGCGGGAGAGCCCGTGGCGGCAGCAGCCGTGCTGTCTGCGCTGCCTGTGCCGACGGCGCCGTCTGCAGCGCTGACGCAGACCTCGGGCAGGCCCGCCAGCGCCTGGTCGAGCGCCGTCTGGGCCTCCTCGCTGTCGGGGCGGTCCGGCGTGACCACGACCCGCCAGCGTCGCCCGGAGCCGACCTGGAGCTGGGGCACGGTCCCCTCGGCGAGGACCCGGCCCGAGCGGATGACGACGACACGGTCGCACAGGCGCTCGACGACGTCGAGCTGGTGGGAGGAGAAGAGCGTGGGTACGCCCTCCTGGGCGCGCTGGCGCAGCACCTCGCTCATGACGGTGACCGCCACCGGGTCCAGCCCGGAGAAGGGCTCGTCCAGGATGAGCAGCTGCGGGTCGGAGACCAGGGCGGCAGCCAGCTGGACACGCTGCTGGTTACCCAGGGAGAGCCTCTGGACCTCCTCGCCCCGGCGCTCAGCCAGCCCCAGGCGGTCGGTCCAGTGGTGCACTGCCGTCCTCGCCTGTGCGGCACCCAGCCCGTGGAGGCGAGCCAGGTAGGACAGCTGGTGGGTGACCCTCATCCGGGGGTAGAGGCCGCGCTCCTCGGGCATGTAGCCGATGCAGCGGCGCACGGCCGCGTCCACGGGAGCCCCCTTCCAGGTCAGGGTTCCCGAGTCGGCGGTGAGCACGCCCATAATGATGCGCATGGTGGTGGACTTGCCCGCGCCGTTGGCGCCGACAAACCCGACGATCTCCCCTTGGGCCAGGTGCAGGGAGAGGTCGTCGAGGGCCTGGAGCCGTCCGAATCGCTTGGACAGGCGGGACACTGAGAGCACGGGTCTCCTCAGGGCAGGGGCAGGGCTCGCTCAGGGCAGGTGAGGCAGCCGCTGGCGGGAGCGGTAACGGCGGCATATCCTAGCGTATCGGGGGACGGGGCGGGACACCGGGCCTGCCGCACCGTCAGGCTCGTTCAGGCTCGTGCTGCCGGGCCGACTTGGCCGCGGCGTGGAGCGGTACCGTGGCTGCTGGCCGCTATCGTGGGGCCGTGCACCTGAAGACGTTGACGATCAAGGGTTTCAAGTCCTTTGCCTCGTCGACGACCCTGCGTCTGGAGCCTGGTATCACCGCGGTCGTCGGCCCCAACGGCTCGGGAAAGTCCAATGTCGTCGACGCCCTGACCTGGGTCATGGGAGAGCAGGGGGCCAAGAACCTGCGCGGGGGCTCCATGGCCGACGTCATCTTTGCCGGCGCCGGCTCGCGCCCGGCCCTGGGCCGGGCCGAGGTGTCGCTGACCATCGACAACACCGACGGCGCCCTGCCCATCGACTACACCGAGGTGACGATCAGCCGTACCCTGTTTCGCGGAGGGGGCTCGGAGTACCGGATCAACGGCACTTCCTGCCGGCTGCTCGACGTTACCGAGCTGCTCTCCGACACCGGTCTGGGCCGCCAGATGCACTCCGTGGTGGGGCAGGGCCAGCTCGACGCCGTCCTGACCGCCACGCCTGAGGACCGTCGTGGATTCATCGAGGAGGCTGCCGGGGTCCTCAAGCACCGACGGCGCAAGGAGCGTGCCCTGCGCAAGCTGGAGGCCATGCAGGCCGACATGGCCCGTGTCTCCGACCTGGCCCAGGAGCTGCGCCGCCAGCTCGCGCCCCTGGCGAGGCAGGCTGCTGTCGCCCGCAGGGCACAGGTCATCCAGGCGGAGGTCCGTGACGCCACGGCACGGCTCCTGGCTGATGACGTCGTCCAGGTCCAGGCGCTCCTGGGCTCGGGGGAGGAGGATTCCGCCGCCCTGGCGCGGCGCAGCCGCGAGGTGGACGAGGCGGAGACGACGGCCCGCTCCCGCCTGGAGGAGCTCGCCCGGCTGGAGGTCACCTCCGTGGAGAGGCTGTCTCAGGCCACGGACCTGTGGGAGGAGCTCACCCGGGTGGGGCAGTCGCTCACGGCGCTGGCTGAGGTCGCTGCCGAGCGGGTACGGCTGCTGGCCTCGGTCCCGGCACCGGTGCGCGGGACCGACCCCGACGAGCTCGACCGCCGTGCCCAGGCCGCGGCGAGGCAGGAGGAGGCGCTGGCCGAGTCCGTCGAGGCCGCCCGCTGCGTCCTGGACGAGGCCGTCCAGGAGCGGACCGAGGCGGAGAAGGCGCAGGAGGAGGCGGACAGGACGCTGGCCGCCCTGCAGCACGAGCAGGCTGAGCGCCGGGAGCGAGTGGCTCGTGCCGGGGGTCGGGTGGCCTCAGCCCGCAGCAGGTACGAGGCCTCCCTGGCTGCGGTGGAGCAGGCTCGAACCGCCCTGTCCGAGGCCCAGGAGAGGCAGGACCAGGCGCGGGCAGGGCTTGACGGCCTGGCTGAGGCGGGCGGCCACCCCGGGCAGGCTGGCCGGTCAGCCGAGGACGGTGCAGCCGAGGCGGAGGAGACGGGCTCCGCCCAGGCGGCTGCCGCGCACGAGCGGGCCACCCAGGTGCTGTCTCAGGCCCGTGACGCGGTCCTGGCCGCCGCTGACGCCCGTCGTGAGGCGGCGTCGAAGCACGCTACCTGGGTCTCGCGGCGAGACACCCTGGCCCTGTCCCTGCGTAGCCAGGACGGTACCGCGGCCCTGCTGGAGGACCAGCCTGGCGGTGTGCTGGGAGCCCTGAGGCAGTACATGAGCGTGCGCCGCGGCTGGGAGAACGCCGTGACCGGCCTGCTGCGCGGGCTGGCTGAGGCTGGGCTCGCTGCCGACGCCGACGCTGCGCTGCGAGCCCTGGAGCACGCCCGGGACCGGGACGCAGGACCGGTACGGCTGGTCGTGGCCCGGGCTCCCCAGGTCGGGTCGGCAGGGCCTGACGACGCGCCGTCGCCAGGAGGCAGCGCCCCAGACGCTGGTGCCCGCGACGGCGGTCCTCCCGACCCAGGGCCGGGGGCTCCTGGTGGCCCTGACGCCCTGGACGCCGACAGCCGTGAGGCGGCGCCTGCGGCGGGGGCGGTCCGGGCCTCGAGCCTGGTGACAGTAAGGCTGCCAGGGCTCCATGGCGTGATGGACAGGCTCCTGGGCGAGGCCTGGGTGGTGGAGGACCTGGGGGCTGCCCGCCGCCTGCGCCAGGCGCGGCCGGACACTGTCGTCGCGACCCGGGCGGGTGAGGTCCTGGCACCCGGATGGGTGGCCGGACCGGGGCGCGCCTCCTCCTCCGTCCTAGAGCTGGCTGCGGCCTACGAGGAGGCCAGGGACGCGGCCCAGGCCGCCCAGGAGGAGGAGTCCCGGGCTGACACTGCTCTTGAGGACGCCCGTCATCAGGAGGAGGTCGCCCGCCGTGCAGTCTCCGAGGCCCTGGACACCCTGCGCCGCGCCGACGCCGAGGCGGCGCGGCAGGCGCAGGCCGTTGCTCGCCTGACCTCGGCGGTCCAGGCCGCGACACAGGAGACCCAGCGTGCTCAGCGACTCCTGGAGCGCGCGGAGGAGGAGGCGGCTCGACACGCTGCCGAGCTGGCCGCGGCCACGACAGCACTGGCTGAGTTCGAGGAGGCCCAGGACAGCCGGGCCACCGGGGCAGACAGGCAAGGGGGGCGACATACCGGAGAGGAGGCTGAGCTGGGGCAGGGCGCTCACGACGTCCTTGAGCAGGCCCGGACCCGCTGCGACCAGGCCCGGGCACAGGCCCGCCAGGCCCGCCAGGACGAGACGGAGGCCAGGCTGGCTCTGCGCACGGCCGAGGAGCGTGACCGCTCCGTGCGGGGACGGGCCGACTCCCTGCGTGCCGCCGCCCGGCGCGAGCGTGAGCAGCGGGAGGAAGCCCGCCGGGCGGCAAAGGCCCGGGCCGCTCGCCTGGAGGTGGCGACCGTGGTGCGGGACCGGGCGCGGGAGGCTGCCCGGGTGGCCCAGGTCGGTACCGAGGAGGCCTCCGCACGTCGTGCCGCTGTCGAGGCCGAGCGGGAGCAGGCCCGCAGCGCTGCCGACGCGGTGCGTGAGGAGATCGACTCCCTGGTCCGGGAGCGGACCCGGCTCAGCGACGCCACCCACCGTGAGGAGGTCGCCCGTGCTGAACGGCGCACGCGCCTGGAGGCGCTGGCGGACAAGGCCATGAAGGACCTTGGCCTCGAGCTCGAGACGCTGGTGGAGGGCTACGGTCCCCACGTGCTGGTGCCCGACCTGTCCGACACGGCAGACCCCGGTGCTGACGCGGGTCCTGACGGCGCTGAGGACGGTGAGGACCTCGACGACAGGCGGCGTGCACACCTGGTCGGCCAGGAGCGGTCGGACGGGGCGGGCAGACCCTACGTGCGCGCCGAGCAGGAGAGACGTCTGGCCCAGGCATCCCGGGACCTGGCACGGCTGGGCAAGGTCAACCCCCTGGCGCTGGAGGAGCACGCCGCCCTGGAGCAGCGCCACCAGTTCATCGCGGAGCAGCTGGCGGACCTCAAGCGCTCCCGGGACGACCTGCTCAGCATCGTGGAGGAGATCGACGCCCGTGTCCGGGAGGTGTTCACCAGCGCCTTCAGGGACACCGCCCGGGAGTTCGCCACGGTCTTTGACCGGCTGTTTCCCGGCGGGGAGGGGCGGCTGGTGCTCACTGATCCCGACGACATGCTCGCCACGGGTGTCGAGATCGAGGCCCGGCCTGCGGGCAAGAAGGTCAGGCGCCTGTCCCTGCTGTCCGGTGGCGAGCGCTCCCTGGCGGCGGTAGCGCTGCTGATCGCGATCTTCAGGGCACGACCCTCACCGTTCTACGTCCTGGACGAGGTGGAGGCCGCCCTGGACGACACCAACCTGGGCAGGCTTCTGGAGATCATCACCGAGCTGCGGGCCTCCAGCCAGCTGATCATTATCACCCACCAGAAGCGCACTATGGAGGTGGCCGACGCCCTGTACGGAATCACCATGCGCGAGGGGATCACCAAGGCCGTCTCCCAGCGCCTGGCCAAAGGTGGTGAGCGCGGCGGGAGCCGTAGCAAGGAGCACGGGGAGGTAGGCGGGCGCAGCGGCGACCTGGGAGGTGACCGCCGTGGTCCCCACGACGGCGGCGGCTGAGGAGCCTCGACGGCGCTCGCCCTTGGCCAGGTCTCCGGTCAGCCCTCTTTGTCACGGCGTATGGATGGGCGGCTTGACGGACCCCGGGCGACAATGCCCGTCAGGGCGGCGAGGACTGCCGGATTCCCTCAACATCGATATCAGAGATTGATCAGGATCCACTGTATGATTGATGACATCGCCACGATAGGGCTTGGGTTTTTCGTCCCGCCGGTGCAGAATCAGGTCCATGGGTGTCATGATTGTTCCACTGGCCGTCGTCCTGGTTGCCGCGCTGCTCGTCCTGGGCGTGGTGATCGCTGACCGCTACCCTGTGCGCTCCTGGCCGCAGCGGGTACGCGGACTTGTGCAGGATGCTCGTGAGGAGGAGCCTGGCGTGGAGGTCGTCGCGCAGGAGGCCCACCTCTCTGAGCTGATGACCCGTGAGGGCCCTGCCGTCTATACCGGGACCGACTCCTTTCAGGGGCTCGTGGACGTCGTGGAGAAGGCCATGGACTCTGCGGAAAGGGCCAGGGAGAGCGCCGGGAGCAGGGCGCAGGAGCTGGAGGCCAGGCGTCGCCAGACTCGTGCGGCCAAGACCCAGGTCCAGCACAGCGGTCCTATCAACGGCTGAGCAGCACGCGACTAGCGCCGCGGCTGCTGCGGGCCACGCGCCCGCGCATCCTCAGGTGGACGGCCTGGTCCGTCCGTCGGCACCCTTGTCTTGTCACACCTTCCTGAGCGCCCGCCTGGGAGGCTGTTCCCGTCTTCCCTAGCGGGCGTTCAGGCGTGCCATGCCCGGTCGTGCTGTCCCCGCCTACGACGTCAGGCCTAGCAGACGCAGGCAGGCTGAAGCCGGTGCTGGTTGATCAGGCATGATGTGACTATGGACCCTATCTATGTCGTACTTGCCGTCCTCGCCGTCTTCCTGCTTCTTGGCGGCCTGTGGCTCTACACTCGCCGGCGAAGGGGGCGGCTGTCCCAGGACCGGGGCACGCCCTCGCCTCCCGACAGGGATACCGCCCCCACTGAGCGGGGGCAGGAGCCGTCGGGCACGTCGTCGGGCCAGGCTGGGGTGGCACCCCCTGTGGAGGCGCCGGGCGGACCGGGCGGGGTCGCTACGGTGGAGGCCCCGGAGTCCATCCCCGGCCGCATGCAGCGCCTGCGGGCGCGCCTGGCCGGCTCTGGAGGTTTCGGGCGGGCCGTCCTGGCTGTCCTGTCCCGCGGCGACCTCAGTGAGGAGGACTGGGAGGAGATTGAGGACACGCTCCTGACGGCCGACCTGGGCCTCGACGTCACGACCGCCCTCATGGAGGAGCTGCGCACTCAGGCCAGGGTCCTTGACACCACTGACCCGCAGGCCGTCCGGGCAGTCCTTCGGGACCAGCTGCTCACCCTGGTGGACCCCACCCTGGACCGGTCCCTCAGTCTGGACCGTCCGACCCCGGCTGAGGGCTTTGACACCTCCTCAGGCTCTCCGGCCGCAGCCATCCTCATGGTCGGTGTCAACGGCACCGGCAAGACCACCACCTGTGGCAAGCTCGCCCGCGTCCTGGTCGCCCAGGACAAGACCGTCGTCATGGGCGCGGCCGACACCTTCCGGGCTGCCGCTGCCGAGCAGCTGGCGACCTGGGGCGAGCGCGTGGGGGTCGAGGTGGTGCGCTCCCAGCGTGAGGGTGCCGATCCGGCCTCGGTCGCCTTTGACGCCGTGCGGCGCGCGGCCGAGCAGGGCAGCGACGTCGTCGTGGTGGACACGGCGGGACGTCTGCAGAACAAGGCTGGCCTCATGGACGAGCTGGGCAAGATCAAGCGGGTCATGGACCGGGCGGCCCCGGTAGGCGAGGTTCTCCTGGTCCTGGACGCCACGACTGGGCAGAACGGGATGCGCCAGGCCCAGGTCTTCTCCGAGGCCGTGGGTATTACCGGTATCGTGCTGACCAAGCTCGACGGTACCGCCAAGGGCGGGATCGTGGTCACCGTGCAGAAGGAGCTGGGCGTGCCTGTCAAGCTGGTGGGCCTGGGGGAGGGGGCTGACGACCTGGCCCCCTTCGACCCGGAGGGGTTCGTCGACGCCCTGCTGGCCTGAGGCCGGGCTTTCCGGCTGCCCGGACAACAGAAACGTCGTAGGACAACGTGGCACCATGGTGTCCTACGACGTTTCTGTTGCCTAGGCTGCGGCGGGTTCGTGGTCTGCCCGCTATCCTGGTGCGCAGCCAGTCCCGGTCGGCTCCGCGCCCTGGGTGACGTACCTGTGCCTGTGCCTACCTTGTCTTACCTCGGCGGGTGTGCGACCGACAAGCAACGACCCCGGCGCCCGGTGCGCCAGGAAGGACCCCACGTGTTCGGCAATCTCTCCGACCGGCTCACTGCCTCCTTCAGCTCGCTGCGAGGCAAGGGTCGTCTGTCCGAGGCGGACGTCAATGAGACCGTCTCAGAGATCCGACGTGCCCTGCTGGAGGCTGACGTCGCTCTGCCGGTGGTGCGATCCTTCACGGCAGCTGTGCGCCAGAAGGCGACGGACGCGGCTCGGTCCCAGGCGCTCAACCCTGCCCAGCAGGTCGTCAAGATCGTCAACGAGGAGCTGGTCGAGGTCCTGGGTGGCCAGAGCCGGGAGATCCACTGGGCACCCACCGGTCCCACGATCATCATGCTGGCGGGCCTTCAGGGCGCAGGTAAGACCACCCTGGCCGGGAAACTGGGGCGCTGGCTGCGCGACCAGGGCAAACGGGTGCTCCTGGTGGCCTCCGACCTGCAGCGTCCCAACGCCGTCACCCAGCTGAGCGTCGTGGCCCAGCGGGCGGGCGTCCACGTGTGGGCACCTGAGCCGGGCAACGGGGTGGGTGACCCGGTGGCCGTGGCCCGCTCCGGGGTGCAGCGGGCGCGTGAGCAGGGCTACGACGTCGTGGTGGTGGACACCGCTGGGCGCCTGGGCGTGGACGCGGAGATGATGGACCAGGCGGTCCGCATCCGTGACGCCGTGGACCCTCACGAGATCCTCTTCGTCCTGGACGCCATGGTGGGCCAGGACGCGGTCAACACCTCGGTCGCCTTCCGTGACGGCGTGGGCTTCACCGGCGTGGTCCTGTCCAAGCTCGACGGCGACGCCCGCGGCGGTGCCGCCCTGTCGGTGCGGGGGGTGACTGGGGCTCCTGTGCTCTTCTCCTCCACCGGTGAGGGGCTGGGGGACTTCGAGCGCTTCCACGCCGACCGGATGGCCTCACGCATCCTGGACATGGGGGACCTCCTGACCCTCATCGAGCAGGCGGAGCGCACCCTTGACCAGAAGGAGGCCGAGGACGCCGCCGCCAAGCTGGCCTCGGGGACCTTCACCCTGGAGGACTTCCTCTCCCAGCTGCGCCAGATCCGCAGGATGGGATCGATGAAGAAGCTGCTGGGCATGATGCCCGGCATGGGCCAGATGCGCGAGGCCCTGGAGAGCTTTGACGAGCGGGAGGTGGACCGCATCGAGGCGATCGTGTGCTCCATGACCCCCGCGGAGCGCAGGGACCTGTCGATCCTCAACGGCTCACGCCGCTCACGTATCGCCAAGGGCTCAGGTACCACCGTCCAGGCCGTCAACGAGCTGGTGGACCGGTTCGAGGCCGCCAAGAGGATGATGGAGTCCATGGCCGCCAGTGGCGGCGGGGCAGGGGCGCTCGGTGCTGGTGGCCTGCCGGGAGCGGGCGCCATGCCCTCCAGCGGCAAGCACTCCAAGGGCCGCCAGGCCCCCCGTTCCCGTAAGAAGGGCAAGGGCGGGAAGAAGGGGCGCTCCGGCAACCCGGCCAAGGCGGCCCGCCAGGCCAGGGAGGTAGCGGCCAGCAGGTCCCAGGCGGCTCAGGCCGCCCCGGCCGCGGACTCAGCAGGTTCTGCCTTCGGCCTGGGTGGAGGCGCGGCGGGCTCCTACGGGATCATGCCTGAATCTGGCACGCAGGAGGCGGCCAGCGAGCCTGCTGACCCGGCTCAGGCGCTCGCCGCGCTCCCGGAGGACCTGCGCCGCCACATGGGGCTGGGCTGAGTGGAGGCGGGAGTCATATAACCTGGGCACATGACCGGCTCCACGTTCTCCAGGTTCAGGCTGAGTCGCCTGAGGTTAAGGAACTACCGCAGTATCCGCTCGTGCAACCTTGAGCTGGGACAAGTCACCATGCTGGTGGGCCCCAACGGGTCTGGCAAGTCGAACGTGCTGGACTCGCTGAGGCTCGTCCGGCAGGCCCTCGGCGAGACCCTTGACAACGCTCTCAGGGACCGTGGCGGAGTCAAGGAGGTCCGGAGACGCTCGACCGGCCGCCCCACCAGCTTCACGGTCACGATCGACTTCCTGGAGTCCGCAGGTGGTGCGGAGGGGACCTACGAACTTCAGGTCGGGGCGGTATCCGGTGGCGGGTTCCGTGTGGCAAAGGAGTCCTGCACCATCACCTCGACGGAGCCCGGCGGTGGGAGGCACTACTATGAGATCCGGGGTGGAGAGGTGGTCTCGACCTCGGAGGACCGCCTCCCGCGCCTGTCTGCCGACAGGCTGGCTCTGGTCTCCCTGTCGGGCATTGAGGTCTTCCGGCCTGTGTACGACGGGCTGTCCGCCATGGAGGTGTTCAGCCCGTCCCCTGAGGCCATGCGGCGACCTGTCGCACCTGATCCAGGTGATCTGCTGCGACGTGACGGCTCGAACATCGCCTCCGTCATTGAGCGCCTTGATCGTGCAAGACCGGAGGTCAAGCGCAGGATCGAGGACTACCTGCACTCGATCGTCCCGGGTGTCGAGTCGGTGCGACGCCTCGCGGTCGCGCGCTGGGAGACCCTGGAGTTCCAGCAGAGGGTACAGGGTGCGTCGGCCCCATGGTCCTTCCAGGCGACGTCGGTGAGCGACGGGACGCTGCGCGCACTGGGTGTGCTGGTGGCCCTCTTCGCCGGAACCGGCACCACCCTGTCCGCCGTGGGGGTGGAGGAGCCCGAGACAGCGCTGCACCCTGCCGCAGCCGGGGTGCTTCTTGACGCGATCCGTGACGCCTCTGAGCGGCGGCAGGTCCTGCTCACTACTCACAGCCCGGACCTTCTTGACTCCGCGTCGATCCGCCCTGACGAGCTCCTTGCGGTCAGGTCGGTCGAGGGTACCACCGAGGTCAGCCGACCCGACGAGGCCTCTCGTATGGCTCTCAAGGAGTCGCTGTTCACTGCCGGTGAGCTTCTGCGTGCTGACCAGCTCCATCCCGAGGTGCGTGAGGTGGTCGCCTCATGACTCCCTGTGTGGGAGCCGTGGTTGAGGGGCATGGTGAGGTCAGTGCCCTCCCTGTGCTCATCCGCCGTATCGCCGAGGAGCATGGTCATTACGGTGTGAGGACCACCCAGCCACACCGGCTGCCTCGAGCCGAGATGACGGGCAGCAAGGTGGCGAAAGCGGTGCGCATGCAGCGGCTGAGAGCCGGTCAGGGTGGTGTCGTCGTCGTCTTGTGCGACGCCGATGACGACGATCCGCAGAAAGTTCGGCGCCTGACCTTAGAGGCCTTGGGCGGGATTCAGACGGTTGTCGCTGTGGCGGTGCGGGAGTACGAGGCGTGGTTCCTGGCTGCCGCCGAGTCGCTTCGTTCTCATACCGCCGTTCGTGACGACGCCAGCTTCGACGGCGACCCGGAGCGTCCTCGTGACGCGAAGGGACGCCTTGAGCAGATCATGACCGAGTCCTACAAGGAGACGCTCCACCAGGTCCGCTTCACAGGAGTGATGAGTCTGGAGGCCGCGCGGGGCCGCAGCCCGTCCTTCGCGGCGTTCGAACACGACCTGCTGGTGGCTTTGGGTGGCAGGGACGGCAGTGCGGATAGGGCATGACGGCGGGCACACGGTGATCCTGGATACTCCTAGGTGTAGGAACCTCTGCGGCGCCTGAGGAGACCGGTTGCAGCGGTGCTGTTGGTGGAGGTTTGTAGGTGGAGGTTTGACGGTCTCGGCTCATTCGGCCGCCCACAGCCACCCGTGTCACAGCCAGCCGTTGGTCTCGGCGGCGCGGGCTGCCTCGGTGCGGTTGCGGGCGTGCGTCTTGGCGATGGCGCTGGAGAGGTAGTTGCGCACGGTGCCTTGGCCAAGGTGGAGCGCCACGGCTATCTCCCGGGCGTCGGCGCCCCTCGCGGCCAGACGCAGCACCGCCCGCTCCCTGTCAGTCAGCGGGTTGGGACCCAGCAGTACCGACTCCTGGGCCAGGGCCGGGTCAATGACCCGCAGGCCCGCGTGGACCCGGCGCACCGCCTCAGCCAGATCCCCGGGAGGAGTGTCCTTGACCAGGAAGCCGCTGGCCCCGGCCTCCAGCGCGCGGGAGAGGTAGCCCGGTCGTCCGAAGGTGGTGACGATGAGGCTGCGGCAGGCCAGTCCCGAGGCGGTCAGTGCCGCGGTGGCTGCCAGGCCGTCCATGTCCGGCATGTCGATGTCAATGAGGGCGACATTGGCACGCTGGTCCCGGACGGCACCGACGACCTCCCTGCCCGTGCCCACCTGGGCCACCACGGCGATGTCCTTCTCCAGGCCCAGCAGTGTGGCCAGGGCGCCGCGCACCAGCGCCTGGTCGTCGGCGACAAGAAGGCGGATGGTATGGGCGCAGGGCGGGGTGGGGGAGGGCACGGAGCCTACGACGACGCTCATAGTCGCACCTCCAGGCAGGTGCCTGGGCGCCCGCCCGCGGCCACGGCTGTCCCGCGGTCCGGGGTGGCGACGCTGGCTGGGGCCGGGCTGGTCAGCACCAGACGGCCACCGGCGGCTTCGACGCGCCGGTGCAGTCCCAGCAGGCCGTTGCCCATGGGTGCCCCTCCTAGGCCCTGGCCGTCGTCGGTTACCCGGACCAGTCCTGGTGCCAGCTGGATGCTCACACGTGTTGCCCGTGCGTGGCGCAGGATGTTGGTCGTGGCCTCACGCAGGGTCCAGGCCACCAGCTCGCGCTGGGGCAGGGGCACTGACGAGGCACTGCCTGACACCGCGACGGTAAGATCTGCCGCGGCAAAAGCGGACCGGGATGACGCCAGCTGGCTGGCTAGGTCGGGCGTGCGCAGGCGCGACACAGTCGTGCGCACGTCGGCCAGTGCCGCGCGTGAGAGCTCAATGACCTGGGCCAGCTCGCGCTCGGCCGCCTGCGGGTCGTGGGCCAGCAGGCGGTGGGCGACCTCCGCCTTGAGGGTCAGAAGGGTCAGGGAGTGGCCGAGGATGTCATGGACGTCACGACTGATCTCCTCGCGCTCCGTGGCGGCAGCCAGGTGGCGATCGGCCTGCGCCTGGCGCCTTGAGGACTCCATGGACAGGCGTGACAGGATGATGATGACTCCCCCCGCGCAGCAGCCGAGGGCCATCCAGCGGGCGTAGGGAGAGGGTGCCCAGGTCAGAATGGCAGCGTCAAGGACACCTATGGCCACCATTACCAGACATATCCCGGGCAGCATTGGCACCAGTGGCGAGATATACAGCAGGAAGGCGCAGAAGAAGGGGAAGAGGTAGGCGGCTAGCCATCCCGTGGCCGCCGTGGTCAGGCCCGTGAACACCATCAGGAGCACCAGCCGGGACAGGGCAGGACCCCGCAGGGCCGACCAGCCGGGGCTGGCCAAGCCGGGCTGATCGGCACTCCTGGTGTCGACCATGAGGAAGGTGGCCCAGGTGTAGGTGAGGGTGAAGCCGATGATCCCGGCTGAGCCCGCCACGCGCCGCCAGGGCTCGACGTGCCCGGTGTGCAGCAGGATGAGGGGAAGGGCCAGGAAGCCGACCCAGACCACCGCCATCCAGTTGACCTTACGGAGGCTACTGACCCATCGGTGCCGTAAGGGCTGTGGCAAGGCTGGCACGGGAGGCCGCGGCACAGGCCGTTCGGTCGCCTCTGCGGTGCTCAGCCACTCTGATGCGGTGTTGATGGCAGTGTCACGCCCCTCGTTGCCGTGACCTGTAGTGGACCCTGTCACCGGCGCACCGTCATCCGGTGCCGGGCCAGGGCCACCAGCGCGGCGAAGATCAGTGTCCACCCCACCAGGTTAACGACCGGGATCCACAGGGGGTCCTGGAAGGACGGGGCGTCGGTGGCATAGACCCACCCGTGGGTCAGGGGCCAGCGGGCAAGTGCCGTGGGTCCGTACATCGGGGTGAGGCGCCCGATGCTCAGCAGCGTCTCACTGAGCGGCATGAACGTGTTGCCGAGAAAGCCGAAGAGGCTGACCAACGAGGTGGCGATCCCCACTGAGGCCTGGGGCGGCAGCCAGAGCCCGACGGCCAGGCCCCACAGGACGAAGGGGAGCGCACTGACCAGGCACAGGAGCGGCCCCAGCACCCAGACCCGGGCCGGCGCCTGCGCGGTGGTCAGGGCACCGGCTGCCATCACCACGCCCACCGGGACGGCTGCCGATGCCGCCGTCGCGAGAACCTTGACCTGGGCGTAGCCCACTAGGCCTCGGGGGGTGAGAGCCATCTGCCGTCCCCAGCCCTCGTTGAGCTCGACGGCGGCCGCGGAGGCGGTGCTGGCGGCGCTCAGACAGGAGCTGAAGCCCGCCATGGCCAGCATGATCGTGGCTGAGATGTAGTCCCCGTCCGCGCCGCTGGTGGCCTGGCCGGACACGATACCGCTGAAGACAAGGAACATGACCAGGGGAAAGGCGATGACGAAGAACAGGTTGGCCGGGTGGCGCAGGGTACGCAGTGTCTCCAGCAGTATGTAGGTGAGCAGGGGACGTACCCTGCCTATCCGGGGGGCGGCCGTGCCTGCCCCAGCGGGAGCGGCCCGCGCAGTGGTGTTGGAGGTAGTGCTGGAGGTGGTGCTGGAGGTGGGGGAGGGCATCAGCTGTCCTTTGCTGCTGAGGGCGCCGGGCTTGTGCCTGAGGAGGTCAGTGAGGTGAAGACCTCGTCGAGGCTGGTGGCGGTGACGCCCAGGTTCCGGGCCGGAGTGTCCGTCAGGAGCCAGCGGGCGAGGCCGTCGGGGTCAGTGGTGCGGATCTCCACGTGCGTACCGCGTACCACGGTGCGCAGAACCGTGGAGGACACGGGGCACCAGGCCAGGGCGGTGCTCAGGACGTGCTCGCTGGCGCCGGGCCAGGAGGCGGTGACGGTGGCCCCTGTGCCCAAGCCACGTACGTCGTCGACGCTTCCGTCGGCCACCACCCTGCCCTGGGCGATGATGACCACGCGGTCGGCGAAGGAGGAGGCCTCCTCCAGGTAGTGGGTGGCAAAGAGGACGGTGCGCCCCCGCCTGGTCTGGGAGCGCATGGTCTCCCAGAAGGTGATACGTGCCGCGACGTCCATCCCGGCCGTCGGCTCGTCCATGACGAGCACCTCCGGGTCGGGCATGAGGGCCAGGGCCAGGCGCAGCCGCTGACGCTCGCCGCCCGAGCAGCGGCTGACCCGCCTGCGCAGCACCTCAGACAACCCGGTGAGGGCCGCAAGGTCGTCCAGGTCCACCCGCCCGCTGCCCATGGAGGCCACCGCCCGCAGGGTCTCGGCCACGGTGAGGTCGCCGAGAAGACCCCCGTCCTGGAGGACGGCCCCGACGGCGCCGTCACGCACCGCCGCAGCCGGTGACCTGCCCAGGACGCGAGCCCTCCCCTCGTCGGGACTCGACAGCCCCAGGATCATGTCCAAGGTGGTGGACTTTCCTGCCCCGTTGGGTCCCAGGAAGGCAACGACCTCACCGGGGGTGACCGTGAGGTCCAGGCCGCTGACGGCGGTCAGTCGCCCAAAGCTCTTGCGCAGGCCCGTGGCCTCGACGGCAGGGGTCCGGGCAGGTCGCGGGACGGTCGGGGCCGGGCTGTGCGTGCCAGGCTGCGAGATGCTCATGGTGCCAGCATGTGCTCGTGGCCGACCTGCCGGTGCTGAGCCCTGTCACCGCCTGGGCATGACAGGTGTCATGCCTGCCGTGCGGCACGCGTGGCACCACGACGGTGTCGTGCCGCAGCCACGAGTGTGTGGGCGATCTCGCACGAGGAGAGAGTGGCTCGTGGTCCCGCACGGTGGCGTCTGTCGGCGCCGCTCTGGCAGAATTTCCGGCTGTACTCGGCTTCAGGTCGGCCCTCTCCCGCCTCCAGCCGCGTCATCGGCCCGTACCGGAGCCTGTTGCCAGCCCCCACCGGGAGCCGGCACGGACCACCTCATCCAGGACCAGGAGTTCAACCAAGTGGCAGTCAAGATTCGCCTCAAGCGCATGGGCAAGAAGTTCGCTCCCTTCTACCGGGTCGTCGTCCTCGACGCCCGCAAGAAGCGCGACGGCCGCGTCATTGAGGAGGTCGGTCTCTACGACCCGACGCAGGAGCCCTCGCTGATTCGTATCGACTCCGAGCGTGTGCAGTACTGGCTCGGCGTGGGCGCCCAGCCGACAGACGCTGTCTTCAAGCTGCTCAAGATCACCGGTGACTACCAGAAGTTCAAGGGTCTGCCCGGGGCGGAGGGCCGTCTCAAGGTCAAGGACGCTGACGCTGCCGCCACAGCCAGGGCTGCCGCCGTCAAGGCCGCGGCTGACGACGCGGAGAAGCGCAAGGCTGACGCGGCCCAGGCCAAGGCGCAGCAGGAGGCGGCCGGGGACGACTCGGCGGCCGACCAGCCTGCCGAGGGCGCAGCACCTGCTGAGGAGTCCTGAGATGCTAGCCGAGGCGCTTGAGCACCTCGTGCGCGGCATCGTCGACAACCCTGACGACGTGACCGTCACCTCCAGGTCCCTGCGCCGCGGGGACCTGCTGGAGGTGCGGGTCAACCCTGAGGACCTCGGCCGGGTCATCGGCCGTTCCGGCCGTACTGCCCGGGCGCTACGCACGGTCGTGGGAGCGCTGGCCGATGCCCCGGTACGCGTTGACGTGGTCGACACCGATCGGCGCTGAGCAGACCTGTGCGACGCGGCGCACGAGGCGCCTCCTCGTTCCACCGTTGTTACTGTGGTGCCCGGCCCCACCAGGGCCGGGCACCACTGCGTCCGTAGACCACGGTAGGTTTAGCACCGACCGTTACCACGACCAGGCAGGAGACCAGGTGCTGCTTACCGTCGCCGTCATCGGGGCCGCTCACGCCCTCAGGGGCGAGGTCCGCCTTGACATCCGCACTGACGACCCCCAGGGGCGCCTGGCCCCGGGGACTGTGCTGCCCACGGATCCCGTGCAGGTGGGGCCGCTGACGGTCACCCGGCTGCGCCGTGACGGCAGGAGGTGGCTGGCGGCCTTCGAGCAGGCCCCCGACCGCACGTCGGCACAGGCGCTGCGCGGCGTCCGCCTGCTGGTGGACACCGATCAGGAGCCGGACCGCGGGCAGGGTGGTTCCGGGCACAGCGAGGAGGGCTGGTACCGTCACCAGCTGGTAGGGCTGAGGGCGCGCCGTGTCGACGGGACCCACCTTGGCGAGGTTGTCGACCTGGAGCGCGGTGTCGCCCAGGACCGCCTGGTGGTGCGCACCCCGGAGGGCTCCCAGGTCTCCGTTCCGTTCGTCGAGGCTCTTGTCCCGGTGGTGGATACCGCCTCCGCCGTGGTCGTCCTGGACCCGCCAGGAGGTCTGTTCCCCGAGGAGGGCGGGACGGAGGCGCAGTGATGAGGTTCGACGTGGTGACAATATTTCCCGACTACCTGCGGGCGCTGGACCTCTCGCTGGTCGGCAGGGCCGTCGCCACAGGCACCCTGGAGGTGCACGTGCACGACCTGCGCCGCTGGGCCCACGACCGGCACCGCACGGTGGACGGTACCCCGGCTGGTGGCGGAGCGGGTATGGTCATGCGCCCTGACGTCTGGGGCAAGGCGCTCGACGAGGTCATGGGCCTGGACGGTACGGGCTCGTCCACGGACGGTGCCGACCCGGCCCCGGGACGTCGGGTGCTGGTGGTCCCCACCCCGTCGGGGGAGCTCTTCACCCAGCGCACCGCCGAGGACCTGGCCTCGGCGGCCACCATCACCTTCGCCTGCGGGCGCTACGAGGGCATTGACGCCCGGGTGGCGCAGCACTACCGGGCGCGTGGCGTCGAGGTCCGTGAGCTGAGCATCGGGGACTACGTCCTGAGCGGCGGAGAGGTTGCGGCACTGGTGGTTATCGAGGCTGTGGCCCGGCTCGTTCCCGGTGTCCTGGGCAACCCGGACTCGGTGGTGGAGGAGTCCCACGGGGCTGACGGGCTCCTGGAGCACCCCGCCTACACCCGTCCCCTCTCCTGGCGGGGCCTGGAGGTTGACCCGGTACTCGTCTCGGGGGACCACGCCCGTGTGCGTCGTCTCCGCAGGGACCAGTCGATTGCCCGCACGGCGCAGCGGCGCCCGGACCTGGTCGCGGTGCTAGGGGCCTCCGCCCTCGACGGCGCCGACCGTGCGGCCCTGGCCGCCCACGGGTGGGTGGTGCCGCAGGGGGCTGACCACCCGGTGCGGGCGCGGGTACGGCACGTCTGCCACGAGGACGTCGGGGCCGTGGCTGACCTGGCGGCACGGACCTTCCCGGACGCCTGCCCTCGGGAGATCACCTCGGACCAGGTTGCGGAGCATATCGCCACGAATCTGACACGCAGCCACTTTGCCTCCTGGGTGGAGGACCCCCGTGCCGAGCTGGTCCTGGCCGAGCTGGAGGACCAGCCGCAGGAGTGCCACCGTGTCGTCGGCTACGCCCTGGTCGTCGAGGAGCAGGCTGACCGGGACGGGAACGTGCCCGCAGGGCTGGATCCCCGGCCGAAGTGCGTCACGGCAGGTGAGGGCCGCAGGGTGGCCGAGCTGTCCAAGATCTATGTCGACTCCTCCATGCGGGGGTCTGGCCTGGCCCGGGCGCTGCTGGACCAGGTGCTGTACTGTGCCACCCAGCGGGGCGTGGACCTGGTGTGGCTGGGGACCAGCACCTCCAACAGACGGGCGCAGAGGGCCTACAGGCATGTCGGTTTCGCCCGGGTCGGCACCCGGACCTACGACGTCGGGGGACGCCTGTGCCGCGACGTCGTCATGGTCCGTGAGGCACCAGCCAGGACGGGCTCGGGGCCTCAGCCCGGGACAGGGCCGGGCGTGGCGTCGGCAGGGACGGGAGCACGGTCATGAGCGAGGCCATGTCGGCCAGTCGCGGCCGAGAGTACCCCAGCATCTCCGGGGGCAGGCAGGAGCAGGATGCGGGCACGACGCCGGGCGCTGTAGCGCAGGCGACGAGGGACACGATGAAGAATGTCACTGAGACCACGGAGGAGATAGGAGAAGACGCGGTGGAGGACGGCGTGGATGATGACGTGGACGGTAGCGTGGACGGTGCCGTGACGGACGCTGTGAGGCGCGTGGAGGCCACCAGCCGACGCCGCGACGGTGTGTCAGGTGCTCGCAGAGGGCGTGCAGGCGCAGGCGCCGACGAACCCACGCGCTCCGTCAGCGGCCTCGCCCTGGCGCTGCGGTGGGGCTCGACGCTGCTCTATGTCGGTGTCGCGGTGCTTCTGGTGGCGCTGTTCCGGACCTTCGTGCTCCAGTCCTTCATCATCCCCTCCGGCTCTATGGAGAACACCCTCTCCGAGGGGGACCGGGTGGTTGTCACCATGTATGACTCCCAGGACATTGAGCGCGGTGACATCGTGGTCTTCACCGACCCCGACGGCTGGCTGGAGGTCACCGAGCCCTCTGGGCTGCAGGGCGTCGTCCAGGACGTGCTGGTGGCGATCCGTATCCTTCCCCAGGACGCGGGGCACCACCTCATCAAGCGGGTGATCGGCATGCCTGGGGACCGGGTCGTCGCGGACGGTCAGGGGAGCCTGAGCGTCAACGGCGTCGAGGTCGACGAGCCCTACATCAAGCCCGGGCGCTCCGCCTCAGAGATCGCTTTCGACGTGACCGTGCCGCAGGGGTACGTCTGGGTCATGGGGGACAACCGCTCCAACTCGGCTGACTCCCGCCTCCACCGTGATGACACCCATGGGGGATTCGTCCCCCTGAGCAACGTCGTGGGTGTCGCCAAGGCGGTGGAGTGGCCGGTCACTCACTGGACAGGCCTGGGTGGGGGCAGGGAGGTGTTCCGCTCCGTCCCGGCTCCCCAGGCCTCGCCCCTGCCCGGGGGCCAGGCGCAGGGCCACCCTGTGCTGGCCGGGCCTGGGGCGGCGGTCGCAAGGAACGGCCTGTGGTACGACGAGCTGTGCTACTCGGGCGTGAACTCTGGCACGTCCCTACGGTCTTCCCGCCTGGCGGTCTCTAGCGTGTGGCACACTTAGGCACGCTCTCGTGCGCCGTAGCGCCTCTGCCGCTGGGGAGGCCTGCGCTCAGGCGGCTCGGGGCGTCGCAGACCGGTCGGCCTCGTGGGGGGTCGCACCGCTGAGGTAATCACTCGTGACCAGCGGCATGGGTGTGGAGGAAGCAATGAACCTGATCGACGAGATCGACGCCGCGTCCCTGCGCCGGGACATTCCCGACTTCCGTCCGGGTGACACCCTGAAGGTGCACGTCAAGGTGGTTGAGGGCACGCGGACACGTGTCCAGGTCTTCCAGGGCGTCGTCATCGCCCGGCAGGGAGGGGGAGTCTCCGAGACTTTCACCATCCGCAAGATCTCCTTCGGTGTGGGGGTGGAGCGCACCTTCCCCCTCCACACTCCCTCGATCGACAAGATCGAGGTCGTCACCCGTGGTCGCGTCCGTCGTGCCAAGCTCTACTACCTGCGCAACCTGCGCGGCAAGGCGGCCAAGATCAAGGAGCGTCGCGAGTCGTGACCTTCCTGGTGCCTTGGTAGGTGCCCCGGGACGTCTCCTGGGGCACCTACCACCAGGACCATGAGGTCAGCGGGGAGGGAGACGTGAGCCTGTCGCAGGACGCCGATCATGAGAGCCGGGACCAGCAGGCCAGCGAGGGAGGTGTCCAGCAACCGGGGGACGAGCCGCCCCTGCCGCCCTCTATCCCTCCGCGTCGCAGTCCCGCTCCTGTCATCGTCCCGGTGCGGCGGCGCTCCTCACGCGCGGTGGCCTGCCTGGGGCTCATCGTCACCGTCCTCCTGGTGACGGCCCTGTTCAAGACCTTTGTCCTCCAGACGTACACGATCCCCTCGGCGTCCATGGAGGACACCCTCAGTGTCGGGGACCAGGTGGCGGTGACCATGTATGACTCGGGACAGGTCGAGCGTGGTGACGTCATTGTCTTTACCGATCCGGGCGGGTGGCTCGACGTCACTGAGCCCACGGGCCTGCGCAGGGTCCTCCAGGAGGCGCTTGTCGCCCTGCGTCTGCTACCCCAGGACACGGGTCACCACCTCATCAAGCGTGTCATCGGCGTGGGCGGGGACCACGTCGTCTCCGACGGGCAAGGGGTACTGTCCGTTAACGGGACCGTCGTGGAGGAGACCTACCTCAGGGACGGCGAGCTGGCCTCACTGACCGCCTTCGACGTGACCGTGCCGGAGGGGTACGTCTGGGTCATGGGGGACAACCGCTCCAACTCGGCGGACTCCCGCTACCACCAGGACAAGGAGCACGCAGGCTTCGTGCCGCAGTCGAGTATCGTCGGTGTGGCCAGGTACGTCATCTGGCCGCTGGACCGCTGGGAGGTCCTTGACGAGGGGCGCACCGTCTTTGCTGACGTTCCTGGGCACTCCCGGTCTCCCCAGCCGACGGCTGCCTCCGGGGACGGCCAGTGACACCTGCTGCCAGGGACAGGCTGCGGCCTGACCGTTGCCTGGAGCGTGACCTGCTGGTGGACGCGGCCCTGGTGGGTGGCGTCGACGAGGTCGGCCGGGGCGCGCTGGCCGGTCCCGTCAGCGTCGGTGTGGCTATCGTCTCCCGGGAGACTCCTGATGCCTTCCCGCGGGGGCTGGCCGACTCCAAGCAGCTGAGTGCGCCCAGGCGCCGGGCGCTGGTCATGCCCTTGCGCCAGTGGTTGGAGGACTGGGCCGTGGCTCACGCCACCTCCGCTGAGATCGACGCCTACGGGATCACCGGTGCCCTGCACCTGGCGGGCCAGCGGGCGCTGGCGGAGGTCTCCGCCCGCGGGCACACCCCGGAGGCGCTCATCCTCGACGGGGTCTCGGACTGGCTGCGTCCTCAGGATCCCCAGAGCCTCCAGGCCTCTCTCGGGGCCACTACCGAGCCCCCCGACCTCCTCAGCGGGCTCAGGCCCGCTGCCCGCAGGGAGACTACTGACCTCCACAGCGCCTTCCACACGGACCTTCACACCGACCTCGACCAGGCTCGCGGGCCGGGCTGGCAGGCTCCGCGCGTGCACCTGCGGGCCAGGGCTGACGCCACCTGCGCCGTCGTCGCGGCAGCCAGCGTCCTGGCCAAGGTGGAACGCGACTCGGTGATGACACAGCTGGAGGACCCCGGATACGGCTGGGCCTCGAACAAGGGCTACGCCTCGGCAGCCCACGTGGAGGCACTGGGCAGGCTGGGGGCCAGCGAGCACCACCGCCGCAGCTGGCGCCTGCCAGGGCTGAGCGGTCCCCGGACCTGACCCGGGGCGGGCACCCTTGGACCGACTCGCCCGGCTGACCACGCCCGCTGTGCCCGCCGGTCGTGCATGATGGCCTGGTGAGCGCCGACGACCTTGAGGCATATGAGAACGAGCTGGAGCTGGCCCTGTACCGGGAGTACCGCGACGTCGTCTCCCTGTTCTCCTACGTGGTGGAGACCGAGCGCCGCTTCTACCTGGCCAACGCTGTTGACGTCCAGGTCCGTGGCAACGGCGGTGAGGTCTTCTTCGAGCTGGCCCTGGAGGACGCCTGGGTGTGGGACATCTACCGTGCCTCCCGCTTTGTCAAGTCCGTCCACGTCGTCACTTTCAAAGATGTCAACGTCGAGGAACTGACTAAGCTGGAGATGGACATCCCCTCCTGAGGCTGCTGGGACAGCCTGGTGACAGGCTCCGCCCCCGCTGCCTGAGCCTGCCTGGTCACCACAGGTGCCTGTGCGGGACCGCAGTCCACAAGGCGCCGGGCTCCCCTGCACCTGCTGCCTCCGCCGTGGGCCATGCTCAGGGCACTCAGGGAGGGAGGATGCCGTCGTGGAGGCACACACTACTGTCCGTCGTCTGCAGGAGAGGTCGGGGGGACAAGGAGAGCAGGGCACGGTACCGGTTTCGCAGCCCAGCATTGGTCGCAGTGCCGGCCACAGTGCCGAGGTGGGCCGCCGTGGTGAGGACCTGGTCGCCCGCTACCTGGAGGACGCCGGGTGGCAGGTGCTGGAGCGCAACTGGCGGCCGACGACCAGCAGGCGCGGTGAGCTCGACGTCATCGCGCTCGATCCGGGGACGGGAGCGGGACGGGAGCAGGCCGCCCAGGGAGGCAGCGACACCGCCCGACAGCGGCCGGTCCTGGTCGTCATCGAGGTCAAGACCCGGACCTCCCTGAGCCGCGGCTGTCCGGCCGAGGCCGTGGGGGCCAGGAAGATCGCCAGGATACGCAGCCTGGCAGCGCTGTGGGCTGCCACTCATCGTGTTGTCCACGGCGGGACACGCATTGACGTGGTATCTGTCCTGCTACGTTCCCGACAGCCTGCGGTCCTACGTCACCACCGGGGGGTGGTACTGTGACAGGTCTGGCCAGGACGCTGGCAGTGACCCTGACCGGGCTCAGCGGGCACCTGGTAGAGGTTGAGGCCCACGCGACCCAGGGACTGCCGGGCTTCACCCTGGTCGGGCTGCCCGACACCGCGGTCAGGGAGTCCCGGGAGCGTGTCAGGGCGGCTCTGAGCACCTGCGGCCTGGCCTGGGGGGAGCAGCGGCTGACGCTCAGTCTCTCCCCGGCGGACCTGCCCAAGTCGGGCAGCAGCCTGGACCTGGCCCTGGCCCTGGCGGTCCTGGGAGCCCGTGGGCGGCTCACCAGCGACGCCTCGGAGATGCTGAGCCGCACGGTCTATATCGGCGAGCTCGGCCTGGACGGGACGGTGCACCCGGTGCGTGGGGTGCTTCCCGCCGTGCATGCCGCCGTGGAGTCCGGTGCGCAGGAGGTTGTCGTGGCTCAGGCGGCCGCTGCCGAGGCCAGGCTGGTCCCGGGAGCCCGGGTCGTGGCCGTGGACCATCTCGGTGAGATGATCCAGCGCTACGGAGGAGTGCTGCCAGCGGGGGCAGCCCACCTGGTGAGCAGCTCGGTCGAGCACGCCTTCCGCCGGTCTGGGGCACCTGCGACCCCCTCGCCTGCCCGGCAGCCGGACCTGGCTGACATCATCGGGCAGGAGGAGGCGCGCCACGCCCTTGAGGTCGCTGCGGCGGGCGGGCACCACCTGCTGCTGACCGGCCCACCGGGCACTGGCAAAACGATGCTGGCCGAGCGCCTCCCCACGATCCTGCCGCCACTGCGACAGGAGGACGCGGTCACCGTCACCTCGATCCACTCCGTGGCTGGTGTGTTCAGCCCGGAGTCAGGTCTCATGAGTGACCCGCCTCTGCGCGCCCCGCACCACTCGGCGACACGGGCGGCGATGGTCGGTGGGGGCACAGGCATGCCCCGCCCCGGCGAGATCTCACTAGCGCACCGGGGCGTCCTCTTCCTGGACGAGGCCCCCGAGTTCAGCCCCGGCGTGCTGGACAGCCTGCGTCAGCCCCTGGAGTCGGGAACCGTCACCATCGACCGTGTCGGTGGCCGGGCCTCCTTCCCCGCGAGCTTCCAGCTGGTCCTGGCGGCCAACCCCTGCCCCTGCGGCAGGGGAGGCGGCAGGGGGCTGGAGTGCACCTGCACCTCCCTCCAGCGCCGCCGCTACCTCTCCCGCCTGTCCGGCCCCCTGCTGGACCGGGTGGACATCCAGGTGGAGGTCGCTGCCCACAGCGCGGCAGAGATAGCCGCCGCCAGGACAGGGGAGTCCAGCGTCCTCGTGGCCCGACGTGTGCTCCGGGCGCGTCAGCGTGCGGCCCGCCGCCTGGCAGGCACCCCGTGGCAGGTCAGCGCGGAGGTGCCGGGGTCCTACCTGCGTGGTCCCGAGGGTGGTCTGAGCCCGGAGGTGTCACGAGGACTCATGCGGGTGATGGACCGTGGGGACCTCTCCCTGCGCGGGGTGGACCGGGTCCTGCGCCTGGCGTGGACCCTGGCCGACCTCGACCGGGCTGACACGCCCTCCCCGAAGCACCTGGGGACCGCGCTGGCCCTGCGTACCCGGGGAGCGCGACCGTGACCTCCCGGACCTCCCGGCCGCCCCGGCTGCTTCCCTACGACGTGAGCGATACCAGGCTGGCCCGGGCTACCTGGTCCCGCCTGGCTGAGCCTGCCGATCCCGCTGCCGCCCGCCTGGTGGGAGCCTTGGGGCCCAGTCGGGCGTTGGGATGGCTGCTTGAGGAGGCGCTGACCAGGGATGGGCAGGTGCGCACGGCCGCGCCCCCGCCCCTGCCCGCTCCCGGTGATCCGGGGGAGGCGGGGGTCAGGTGGGCGCAGGCGGCGACGCGGTGGGCGCCCAGGCTCCAGGGCCTGGACATACGACGTGAGCTGGACGTCCTGGAGCGCCTGGGCGGGCACCTGGTCCTTCCGGGGCAGCGGTGGTGGCCAGGGGGGCTGGACGACTTGGAACAGCCACCGTTCTGCCTGTGGGTACGCGGGGACCCTGCTGTCATGGTCGGTGGCACCCCTCCGGAAGCAGACTGTCCGGAAGGCCCGGGTGCTGTCGCAGTGGTCGGGGCTCGCGCCGCGACACCCTACGGGGAGCAGGTCGCCTCCGACCTGGCTGCCGGGCTGGCTCGTCGAGGCGTCGTCGTTGTCTCCGGCGGGGCCTTCGGGATCGATGCCGCCTCCCACCGGGGCGCGCTGCGCTGCGGCACCACCCTGTCCGTCAGTGCCGGGGGAGTGGATCGGTTCTACCCGCAGGGTCAGGCCAACCTGCTGCGGGCGGTTATCGACCGCGGGGCACTCGTGGCTGAGGTCCCCCCGGGGTGCGCGCCGGCACGGCACCGCTTCCTCACCCGTAACCGGCTGATCGCCGCGACGTCCCAGGCCACGGTGGTTATCGAGGCAGCCTGGCGCTCCGGGGCGCTGTCTACGGCCCACCGCGCCCAGGAGCTGGGACGGCCTGTCGGTGCCGTTCCCGGGCCGGTCACCTCTATGACCTCGGTCGGGTGCCACCGGCTCCTGCGCAATGGTGCCGTGTGCGTGACCGACACCGATGACGTCCTGGAGCTGGTGTGCCCGCTGGGGACGGTGGACGCCGACGGGCTCAAGGAGGCTGAGCACTCCCTGGGCAGCAGTCGGCTGCTGGACGGCCTCGACCATGCCAGCGCTGTGGTCCTCGACTCGCTGCCTGCCCGCTCCTCGGCCTCCACCGAGGCGGTTGTGCGTGCCTGCGGGCTCTCACCCCGTGAGACCACGGCGGCGCTGGGGATCCTGGAGCTGGCCGGACGAGTGGAGCGGGTCGGTAGCCGGTGGCGACGACGCCGGTCGGCGCGTGCCTGACGGTGTCTGCCGCGGTCCGCTGCGTGCCAGCCGTGCCCAGGGGGCTCGGCTGGTGCCAAGGGCAGTGAACCGTGAGTGCCAGGAGGCGGCGTGTCGCGGGGCTCCTGGTTGGCGCGCCCTGGGAGTCTATGGGCTCCGTGGTCCTAGCCTGGGCCCGTGTCCGTCCCTGCATCCAGACCTGCGCCCGGCTCTCTGCCCAGTGCTGCTCCCCAGGGGCGCGGTACACCGTCGGGGAGCACGGGGGAGCGTCGCGAGGCTCCAGGTGACCCGGGGCGCTCCCCAGGCTCATTCACACGTGGCAGCCTGGTTGCGGGGTGGCTGCGCCACCTGAGCCTCCAGCGAGGCCTCTCCGAGCACACCGTGCGAGCCTACGCCGCCGACCTGCGCGACCTCCTCGGCTTCCTCGGCGTAGGACCCGGGGATGAGGAGCCGGTCGGGCCGGTGCTGGCCAGCCTGGGCCTGACTGACCTGCGCGCCTGGCTGGCGGAGCAGGCCGCCTCGGGTCGCTCGCGGGCGACGCTGGCCCGGCGGGCGGCGGCGGCCAGAGCCTTCTCGTCGTGGGCGCACGGGCTGGGCCTGATCCCCGCTGACGCGGCCGCCCGGCTGCGCTCCCCACGGCCCGACAACCGCCTCCCCGGTGTCCTGACCACGCAGCAGGCCGGTCGCTTGCTTGCGACCGCAGCCGAGCTTGCCTGTCAGGAGGACCCTCTGGCCGTGCGGGACCTGGCGCTGGTCGAGACCCTCTACGCCACCGGGGTGCGGGTCTCAGAGCTCTGCGGTCTGGACGCTGCTGACCTTGACCGCAGCGCCCGCACGCTGAGAGTGCTGGGAAAGGGAGACAAGGAGCGGGTCGTCCCCTACGGCGTCCCCGCCGCGCGCGCCCTGGACCGGTGGCTGGGCACCCGCCCGCAGCTAGCGGGCACGGATGCTGGCCAGGCGCTCTTCCTGGGGGCACGCGGGCGTCGTATCGACCCTCGGGTCGTGCGGCAGGTGGTCCACCGCCTGTGCGCGGCAGCCCAGGTCCCCGACCTCGGCCCCCACGGCCTGCGGCACTCCGCAGCCACCCACGTCCTGTCCGGCGGCGCGGACCTGCGCAGCGTCCAGGAGATCCTGGGGCACTCCTCCCTGGCGACCACCCAGCGCTACACGCACGTCTCCGCCGAACGCCTGCGCGCTGTCTACGAGCAGGCCTTCCCCCGGGCCTGACCCGGCTGCCCGCCGGGGCTGCCAGGCCCGCTGGAGCAGTGGTCGGCTCAGTCTGCGCCTACCGGCTTGAGCCGGATGACGGCGGGCTGCACCAGCCGCAACGGGTTGACATAGCTCGTAGGACCGGTACGTGCACCCCAGTGCAGGGCGTCCCTCCCGTCGGTGCGGTGGCCTGCCACGAGGGTGCCCAGCATCTGTCCCCGGGTGACAGCCTGGCCTGCGCTGACCACCGGTTCCACCGGCTCGTAGGTGGTGCGTATTCCGTCAAGGTGGTCTACGGAGACCACCGGCCGGTCGACGACCACCCCGGAGAAGGCCACGGTGCCGTCGGCGGCGGCCAGGACGGGGGACCCGGCGGGAGCCCCAAGGTCGACCCCGCGGTGCCCGGCCCCCCACACGAGTGCCGGAGGGTCGAAGGGCTGCAGGACGGCTGCCGCCTCCCCGGTGGGCCACCCGTAGCGGGTCCCCGGCTGCGGCGGCACCTCCTCAGAGGGGACAGCGGCTGGCGGCACGGCCCAGGCGCGTGGGGAGTCCCCTGCTCCCGGTGCGGCGGCGAGCAGGAGAGGGGCGGTGGCGGCCAGGAGGACCGCGATGCCTGCCCGCAGCGGCCAAGGAAGCACCCTTGTCCCTGTAGCGGTCCTTGTAGCGGTCCTTGTAGCGGTCCTTGTAGCGGTCCTTGTGTCGGTCCTTGCGGTGCCGGTAGCAGGGCTGGCAGTGCCGGGAGCCTGGTTGGCAGGGGCAGCGGTACCGGGTGGAGTTCCAGGGGGAAGGAGTCTCATGGATGCAGGGTGGGAGGTGGCGTCGCCTTCGGGCCATGTCGGTATCACCGGCCTGTGGCAGCAGCCTGCTTGACCCTCCCTGTGGTGACCGGGACGACGACGGCTCATCCCTGCTCGGCTGCTGGGTGGAGCCTGCCCTGTGGTAGCCTCTGCTCCGCAGCATCCTGCGGATCGTTCCGGCGGCTCGGAGGAGCTGACTTCGCGTGCCCGCACCCGAGGTACCCTGAGGTACTCGGGACGTCCCTTCCGGACGACGCAGCCGTGGTCCCGCACCGTGAGGAGCGGGTGGCTGCGCGTCGCGGGCACCAGGCCCTGTGGCTGCCTTCCGGGGGGAGACCCCTGCGAGGCGGCTGACGGGGGTGAACCCAAGGTACAAGCCGGGACCCCGCTGGCCTCAGCATCAGGGTCCCCTGAACGACACGTGCGTCGAGCAACCTCTCGGCCCACACACGGAAGGACCTTCATGGCCGTCGTCACAATGCGTCAGCTCCTTGAGAGCGGTGTTCACTTCGGGCACCAGACCCGCCGCTGGAACCCCAAGATGAAGCGCTTCATCCTCACCGAGCGCAACGGTATCTACATCATCGACCTCCAGCAGTCCATCGAGGGCATCAACACCGCCTACGACTTCATCAAGGAGACCGTCGCCCGTGGCGGCAACATCCTGTTCGTCGGCACCAAGAAGCAGGCCCAGGCCGCCGTTGCCGAGCAGGCCCAGCGCGTGGGCATGCCCTATGTCAGCCAGCGATGGCTGGGCGGCATGCTGACCAACTTCTCCACCGTGCGCACCCGCCTGGACCGTATGCGTGAGCTCGAGCAGGTCGACTTCGACGACGTGGCCGGGTCCGGCCGCACCAAGAAGGAGCTGCTCATGATGCGCCGGGAGAAGGACAAGCTCCAGCGCACGCTGGGTGGTATCCGCGACATGAGCAGGCTGCCTGCAGCCGTGTGGGTCGTTGACACCAAGAAGGAGCATCTGGCCATCTCCGAGGCCCAGAAGCTGGGGATTCCCGTCATCGCCATCCTTGACACCAACTGTGATCCGGATGAGGCTACCTACGGCATCCCGGGCAACGACGACGCTATCCGCGCCGTCTCCCTCCTGACGCGTGTCGTGGCTGACGCCGCTGCGGAGGGGCTGCTGGCTCGGTCCGCGGGTCGCGGACGCAGCGGGGCACAGGCGCAGCCTGATCCCGTGGACGCCGAGCCGCTGCCGGAGTGGGAGGCCGAGCTGCTTGCCGGCGCGGAGGCCGCCTCGAGCGGGGCGGCTGCCGAGCCTGCCGGGGGCGCTGGGGCTGCCCAGGAGCAGGTGGCCCAGGACGCCGGGGACGCGGCCCAGGCGCCGGTGCAGGCAGAGGTTCCCGAGCAGGCCTGAGCCTGCGGCTGCCAGCCGTGTCGCGCAGTCATGCTCGCAGGCTGCGCAGCGCGGTGCTGGCGTGACTGAGACACGAGACACTTCAGGAGATATCTATGGCGAACTACACCACTGCTGACATCAAGGCTCTGCGTGAGAGGACCGGGGCGGGGATGATGGACGTCAAGAAGGCCCTCGACGAGGCTGACGGTGACGCTGAGAAGGCTGTTGAGATCATCCGGGTCAAGGGACTCAAGGGGATCGCCAAGCGCGAGGGGCGGGCGGCCTCCGCCGGGCTGGTGGTGGCCACGGTGGCTGACGACGGCCAGGGGCAGGTCGGTGTGCTGGTCGAGATCAACGCGGAGACGGACTTCGTGGCCAAGAACCAGAAGTTCCTCGACTTCGCTGACCAGGTCCTGGCTGCGGCTGTGGACTCCGGTGCCCAGGACGCTGAGGCCCTGGCCGAGGTCGAGGTGGACGGCACCTCCGTCAAGGACCTGACCGACGGCATGCAGGCGGTGATTGGCGAGAAGATCGTGGTGCGCCGCCTCGCCCGCCTCAGCGCCCCCGCGGTGGAGCTCTACCTGCACCGCACCAGCCCTGACCTTCCCGCCCAGGTCGGTGTCCTGGTCGGGACCGATGCCAAGGCCGCCGAGGTGGCTCACGACGTTGCCATGCACGTGGCCGCCTACGCCCCGGACTACCTTACCCGCGAGGACGTCCCGGCCGAGGTGGTGGACAAGGAGCGGGCTATCGCCGAGGAGACCACCCGGGCTGAGGGCAAGCCTGACAAGGCGATCCCCAGGATCGTCGAGGGGCGTCTGGGAGGCTTCTTCAAGGAGCACGTCCTACTGGAGCAGGCCTACGCCAAGGACCCCAAGGCCACCGTAGGCAAGATTGTCGAGGCCTCTGGCGGGAAGCTGACCGGCTTCGTCCGCTTCCGGGTCGGAGCCTGAGCCGTGTGGCCGTGGGGTGGCAGCGGGTCCCGCCGGGACCCGCTGCCACCCCACGGCTCCTCCTGCGAGGAGTTGTGCCCGCCCTGCTGCCTGCCGCAGCGTGTCTTGGCTTGTCACGGTCCCCGGCTGCCAGCCGCGCAGCGGCGTGCGGGTGGTGGCGCACGTCTCCGGAGAGGGTAGTCTGTGGCGGACGTCTGACACAACGGAACAACAGCTCAGGAGGCACCGGCATGAGTGAGTCCCCGGCCCGTGACGACCGCGTCGCCCACACCAGGCACCCGAGGCGGGTCCTGCTCAAGCTCTCCGGCGAGGTATTCGGGGGTGGGGAGGTCGGGCTGGACCCTGATGTCGTGTCCGCTGCTGCTCAGCAGATCGCCGCAGCGGTGGGCCAGGGGGTGCAGGTCTCCGTCGTCGTCGGGGGAGGCAACTTCTTCCGCGGCGCCGAGCTGTCCGCCCACGGCATGGACCGTGCCCGCGCCGACTACATGGGAATGCTCGGCACCGTGATGAATGCCCTGGCGCTGCAGGACTTTATCGAGAAGGCCGGGGTCCCCGCACGGGTCCAGACTGCGATAGCCATGGGCCAGGTCGCTGAGAGCTACGTGCCTCTGCGGGCTATCCGGCACATGGAGAAGGGGCGCGTGGTGGTCTTTGGGGCCGGGGCCGGGCTTCCCTACTTCTCCACCGACACCGTCTCTGCCCAGCGCGCCCTGGAGACTCACTGCGACGAGCTGCTCGTGGGCAAGAACGGGGTGGACGGTGTCTACACCGCCGACCCCCGCAAGGACGCCTCTGCCGTCCTGCTGGAGCACCTGACCTACGAGCGGGCGCTGGCCGACGGTCTCCAGGTGGTGGATGCCGCCGCCTTCTCCTTGTGCCGGGACAACAGGCTCACGATGAGGGTCTTCGGGATGGGAGAGCCTGGCAACATCTCCCGGGCAGTCCTGGGTGAGAAGATCGGTACCCTTGTCAGTCCAGGCTGACCGGGTACCGACCTGCCCTGCCGCCGTAAGAACCCCCACCAAGTTACGCTACCACCACCGGAGGGAAGCACCATGATTGACGACGTCATGCTTGATGCCGAGGACAGGATGGACAAGGCTCTTGAGGCTGCCAGGAGCGGTCTGGCCTCCATCCGTACCGGCCGGGCCAACCCCTCCATGTTCCACGGCATCATGGTCGACTACTACGGGGCTCCCACTCCTCTCCAGCAGTTGGCCTCCCTGACGATCCCAGAGGCGCGTACCGTGCTCATCACTCCCTTTGACCGTTCAGCGACGAAGAACATTGTCACCGCAGTGCGCGAGTCCGACCTGGGCGTCAACCCCACCGACGACGGTACCGTGATTCGGGTTACACTGCCGGCGCTCACGGAGGAGCGCCGTAGGGACTATGTCAAGTTGGCCCGCTCACGGGCAGAGGAGTCTCGTGTCCAGGTGCGCGGTATCCGGGGCCGGTCCAAGAAGGAGCTGGAGGCGATCAAGAAGGACGGCGAGGCCGGAGAGGACGAGGTCAAGCGGGCCGAGCAGGAGCTAGACGCCCTGACCCGGCGCTACGTGGAGCAGGTTGATGCGGCCTTGGCTGCCAAGGAGAGCGAGCTCTTGGACGTGTGAGCTCTTGGGCGAGCGTGCCCCTGGCTCGTCGGCAGTGCGACGTTGAGCTCGCCGTCGTGGCCAGGAGAGCCACGCCTGGACGGGAGGTGACTTTTCGTGACTGGAGGACTACTGATGACCTCAAGACGTGAGCCGTGGGTGTCGTGAGCACCCTGCTAACCCCGCCCCCCACACGTGACCGTGCCCCTCTTCCCGCGACGGGGCGTGCCGGACGCAACCTTCCTGCCGCTGTGGGCGTGGCGGTTGTCCTTGTTGTTCTAGTCGCGGGGTCGTTGCTGTTCTACAGGGAGCTGTTTGTCCTCCTGGCTGTGGTGGCCGTGTGCTCAGCGCTGTGGGAGATGGCAGGCGCGCTAGCCCGTAAGCGGATCCGCCTGCCGCTGGCCCCTCTGTGGCTGGGGACCCTGGGCACTGCCGTGTGCGCGTGGCAGGTGGGCGCCGAGGCAGCCTTTGGCGCCTACGTGGCTACCTCAGGGGCTTGTGTCCTGTGGTGCTTCATGGATCAGGCGGAGGCCGACACCGGTACGCCGCTGGAGGAGTCCGGCAACGCCGTGCCTCGCAGCGACCTCCACGACATGGTGCGCCGCTCCCGGTCCCGCTCTGCGGCGGCATCGGTGTTCGCCGCCACCTACCTGCCCTTCCTGGCCTCCTTCGCGGTGCTGGTGGCGGCGCAGGAGGAGGGGGCGCAGCGGGTGATGATGATGATCGCCCTGCCAGCCGCCAGCGACACCGGCGGCTGGCTGGTCGGCGTCCTGCTCGGCCGCCACCCCATGGCCCCCTCGGTGTCTCCCGGGAAGTCCTGGGAGGGGTTCATCGGCTCCCTGGCGGCCTCGGTCGCAGCGGGTGCGGGGATCCTGCACCTCCTGGACGGCCCTGTATGGGCGGGCGCGGTCCTGGGGGCGTGTGTCGTGGTGGTCTCGACCCTGGGAGACCTGGGGGAGTCGCTGCTCAAGCGTGACCTGGGTCTGAAGGACATGGGCACCCTCCTGCCCGGCCACGGGGGGATGATGGACCGCCTGGACTCGGTTCTCGTGGCCGCGCCCGTGGTCTACGTCTTCACCCTCGTGGTGTGGTAGGCGGCCCTGAGGCCGCCCGGAAAGGAGCGTGAGGACAGTGAGTCCCACCAGTCACCGTCCTGGTGCCCCGGCCGGGCGCGGTCCCGCTGACCGGGGGCCAGCTCCTGTCAGCCGTACCGGTCCTGCTGGCCCGGCTCCTGGCGAGGCCCAGGTCCTGCCGACCGACCAGCCCCCCGAGGGCGCCACCAGTCCTGACGCCCGCCCCCGGCTGTCCCTGGCGGTGCCGACGCCTCGTGGTAAGGCGCCTCGGCACCTGGCGGACCTGGACTTGGCGGGTCGTAAGGCCGCCTGCCGGGACGCGGGCCTGCCAGGCTTCAGGGCCGACCAGGTCTCACGCCACTACTTCAGCCACCTCACACGCGACCCGGCGCGTATGACCGACCTGCCGGCATCCCAGCGGGACCAGCTGTGCGCCGAGCTGCTGCCGCCTCTCGTCCGCGAGGTCCGTGCCCTGCGTGCTGACGCCGGTCGTACCGTCAAGTACCTGTGGGAGCTCCACGACGGCGTGCGCGTGGAGTCCGTGCTCATGCGCTACGAGGACCGCACCACTTTGTGCGTGTCCTCCCAGGCCGGCTGCGGGATGGCGTGCCCTTTCTGCGCCACCGGCCAGATGGGGCTGACCCGGAACCTGTCCGCTGCAGAGATCGTCGAGCAGGTTCGTCACGCCGCGCTGGCCTCGGCCAGAGGCGACCTCACGGGCGGGCCCGCACGCCTGTCCAACGTGGTCTTCATGGGGATGGGCGAGCCGATGATCAACTACAGGAACGTGGTGGCAGCCCTGCACCGCCTTGTCGACCCCGCGCCGGAGGGCTTTGGAATGTCGGCGCGGAGCATCACGGTCTCCACGGTGGGGGTGGTTCCCCTTATCCGTCGCCTGGCTGGAGAAGGGATCCCGGTCACGCTGGCGGTCTCTCTCCACGCGCCTGACGACGCCCTGCGTGACGAACTGGTCCCGGTCAACTCCCGGTGGAAGGTCGCTGACCTCCTGGACGCCGCCTACGACTATTTCCGGGCCTCCGGACGCCGCGTGTCCATCGAGTACGCGCTCATCAAGGACATGAACGACCACGCCTGGCGGGCGCAGCGCCTGGCCGAGGAGCTCAGCCGCAGAGGCCGGGGCTGGGCCCACGTCAACCCCATCCCCCTTAACCCGACCCCAGGGTCGATCTGGACCTGCTCTACGCCCCAGGCCCAGCAGTCCTTTGTCGACACGCTGCGGTGTGCTGGAATTACCACCACGGTGCGAGACACTCGGGGCAGTGACATCGACGGTGCCTGCGGCCAGCTCGCTACGGAGGTACTCAACCAGGAGAGGGCAAGGACGCAATGAGCAACATGTTTCCCAAGTCCATGCCCCTGCGACCGGGCTACCGCCCTGAGCAGGTGGACCGCTACTTTGAGACCGCGCGCGAGATCTACGACGCCGGCGAGCTTGACGAGATGGACTCCGAGGGTGTGCGCACGGTTGCCTTCGACATCGTTCCCGGGGGGTACCAGCCCGCTGCAGTCGACGCCGCCCTGGACCGTCTGGAGGCGGCCTTCCTGCAGCGACGCCGCGCCGACTTCGTGGCCCAGCACGGCCGCCGTGCCTGGATGGACCAGGTCACCCAACTGGCCACCACTCTCTACCCCAGGCTGCTCAGGCCCGAGGGGGAGCGCTTCCTGCCCGCTAGCGGTCAGGGCTACATCAAGGAGGACGTGGACGCGCTCATGGACCGGATCGCAGGCTACTTCGACTCGGACAACGCCCTGGCCTCCACCGAGGTCAGGGGCGCGGTCTTTCGGGCGGCGCGCGGCTCCAAGGCCTATGACGAGGCCAGCGTGGACCGCTACCTTGCCCGTGTGGTGGAGGTCCTGCTGTCGGTGGAGTAGCTGCCGGTGGAGCAGGTGGTGACAGCGGCTGGACCTGGTGACAGATCACCTGGGCGCTCCCGTGTAGGGTGTCCGTGGCCGTGCCTGTCGTGCGTGCACGGCAGCATCCACCGGTCCCGGACACAGCCTCCGGGCAGACACCCTCGGGCAGATCCTCATGACTGAACCTTCTCGTCTCGTCCTGCTGGGCTCTACGGGCTCTATCGGGACCCAGGCCCTCCAGGTCCTCACCAGGCTGCGCGATCGCGCACCGCAGGTGGCGGCGCTGGCCGCGGGCGGCTCCCGCCTGGACCTTCTTGCTGAGCAGGCCGTGGCCTGGCAGGTGCCGGTCCTGGCTGTCGCCTGCCGGGGGGAGGAGCAGGACTCTGTCCGGGAGCACCTGCGCCAGGCCCTGTCCCGGGCGGCTGCCCGCAGCGTGATGCCCGACCCTGTGACCACGGTCCTCACCGGTCCGCAGGCCACGGTGGACGTGGTGGAGGCTGCGGCTCCGGCGCGCAACGACACCGTGCTCAACGCCGTCACCGGCTCCGTGGGACTCCTGCCCACGTTGGCAGCCCTGCGCAGCGGTGCCCGTCTGGCCCTGGCCAACAAGGAGTCACTGGTCGTGGGAGGTGCGCTGGTGCGTGACGCCCTGCAGCGTCCGGGACAGGTGGTGCCGGTGGACTCCGAGCACTCCGCCATCGCCCAGTGCCTGCTGTCCGCCCGTCACGAGAGGGGCCTGACCAGTCCTCTGGTTACCGGCCGCAGCGAGGTGCGCAGGCTGGTGCTGACCGCCTCCGGGGGGCCCTTCCGGGGAAGGCGCCGCGAGGAGCTGGTTGGCGTGACCGCGGCCCAGGCCCTGGACCACCCCACGTGGTCGATGGGACCCGTGGTCACCGTCAACTCCTCCACCATGGTCAACAAGGGCCTGGAGCTCATTGAGGCCCACCTCCTGTTCGACGTGGCCCCCGGCGACATCGACGTCGTCGTCCACCCGCAGTCGGTGGTCCACTCCATGGTCGAGCTCCTCGACGGCGCCACCATCGCCCAGGCCTCCCCGCCCGACATGCGCCTGCCCATCGCCCTGGGCCTGACCTGGCCAGACCGGGAGGACCTGTCAGGGCTGGTCGAGCCCAACAGGTGGGAGAACCCGGTGGCCTGGACCTTCGAGCCCCTGGACTCCCAGACCTTCCCGGCGGTGGACCTGGCTCGCCAGGCCGTATCGGCCTCCGACACCCATCCTGCGGTCCTTAACGCGGCCAACGAGCAGGTGGTGGAGGCCTTTCTGACAGGCGGGCTGGAGTGGCTGGACGTCGTCAGCATCGACGCTGCGGTCCTGACAGAGCACGAGGGCCTCAGCAGTCCTGGTCTTGACGAGCTGCTGGAGGTGGAGTCCTGGGCGCGTGCACGGGCCCAGGAGATGGTCAAGGACCGGTCGGGCGCCCGGACCGGGCACATGGGAGGAGACGCATGAGCCAGGCACTGGCCTACGCCCTGGGTATCGCCGTCATGGTGGCTGGTATCGCCGTGTCCGTGGCCCTCCACGAGCTGGGCCACATGCTGCCCGCCAAGAAGTTCGGGGTGAAGGTTCCCGAGTACTTCATCGGCTTCGGCCCGCGGTTGTGGTCGGTGCGGCGCGGGGAGACGGAGTACGGGGTCAAGGCCCTGTGGCTGGGAGGCTACGTCAAGCTTGTCGGCATGCTGCCGCCGGAGAACCCCGACCGTCCGGACCGGCGCACCAGCAGCGGCGAGCTGGGCATGGTGGGTCAGGCCCGGGCCGACTCCATGGAGGAGATCGCCCCCGGTGAGGAGGCCCGTGCCTTCTACCGGCTCAGCGTCCCCCGCAAGCTGGTGGTCATGGCCGGCGGCATTCTCACCAACCTCCTCCTGGGTGTTGTGCTGCTGGCCGTGAGCCTCGGTGTGGTAGGAGTCCCGACGAGCACCTCCTCCCTGGCCACAGTCGCCCCCTGCGTCTCCTCCGACATCGACGCCGCAGCGCCCTGCACCGAGGAGGACCCGGAATCCCCGGCGGCCCGGGCCGGGCTGGAGCCGGGGGACCGGATCATCTCCTGGAACGGTGTCCCGGTCTCGACCTGGCAGGAGGTGACTGCCCAGATCGAACGGGCAGGGACCACCCCGGCGGAGGTGGTTGTCGAGCGGGACGGGGCGCTCAGCGCTGTCAGCGTCACGGCCGTGGAGGTGGAGCGTGCCGTGCGCGATGACCAGGGCAGCCCGGTCACCGACTCTACCGGTACCGTTCTCACCCGGTCGCGACCCTACGTGGGGGTTGCTCCCGCCACTGAGATCCGGCGCGTGCCCCTGGGCGAGCTGCCGGGGATGGTCGCTCAGGCCGTCGGGGGGACGCTGCGGGCGATCGCCACCCTGCCGGTGGGGCTGTACCACGTGGTCGCCGCCGGCCTGGGGCTGGAGGAGCGCAGCACCACCGGGGTCATCGGCCTGGTGGGGCTGGGCCGCTACGCAGGGCAGGTCTCCAGCACGGGGGTCGGCGAGGGAACTGTTCCCTTCGCAGGACGGGTGTCGGCCATGCTGAGCCTGCTGGGAAGCCTCAACCTGGCACTGTTCGCCTTCAACCTGGTGCCGCTGCTACCCCTGGACGGCGGGCACGTGGCTGGGGCGTGCTGGGAAGGGCTCCGCAGGCGCTGGGCTGCCGTGCGCGGGCAACCTGACCCCGGTCCGGTGGACATCGCCCGCCTGCTGCCTGTCAGCCAGGTCGTCTTCGCCCTGCTTGTCGTCATGGCGGTGGTCCTGGTGTGGGCGGACCTCGTGGCGCCGGTGACCTGAGCCGTCGGCGGCACGGGAGCCTGGCAGGCTGCGGCATCTGGTCGCTACCTTCAGGGCCGACCCCGCCCGTGCTCGGGAGCAGCTGCGGAGGTCTGGGTGTCGTGGTTGCGCGGTGGTGCCGCAGGCAGGGAGCCATGCCACACGTCCGGGCATGATCGGCGGTGATCGCCGGTGCCATACTTGGGCGCGTGAGCGACGTGATCGATCTTGGTATCCCTTCCGTGCGTGCCGAGGCGCCCGTGCTGGCACCGCGCAGGCCCACGCGCAAGATCAGGGTGGGTGGTCTCGAGGTGGGTGGGGACGCCCCCGTCACGGTGCAGTCGATGACCACCACCAAGACCCACGACATCGGCGCCACTCTCCAGCAGATCGCCGAGCTGACCGCAGCGGGCTGCGACATTGTGCGCGTGGCCTGCCCGACAGACAAGGACGCCGCCGCCCTGCCGGTCATCGCCAGGCAGTCGCGTATCCCCGTCATCGCCGATATCCACTTCAACCCTAAGTACGTCTTTGCCGCGATCGAGGCCGGGTGCGGGGCCGTGCGTGTCAACCCCGGCAACATCCGCAAGTTTGACGACCGGGTGGCTGAGATCTGCAAGGCAGCCTCCGACCACGGCGTCAGCCTGCGTATCGGGGTCAACGGCGGGTCCCTGGACCCACGCCTGCTTAAGAAGTACGGCAAGGCCACGCCTGAGGCGCTGGTGGAGTCGGCCACCTGGGAGGCGGGCCTGTTCGAGGAGAACGACTTCCACGACTTCAAGATCTCCGTCAAGCACCACGACGTGGTCACCATGGTCCATGCCTACCGCCTGTTGTCCCAGGCCGGGCGCTGGCCCCTTCACCTGGGGGTCACCGAGGCCGGCCCGGCCTTCCAGGGCACCATTAAGTCCTGCGCCGCCTTTGGGACCCTGCTGGCGGAGGGCATCGGTGACACGATCCGCGTGTCCCTGTCGGCCCCGCCCGTGGAGGAGGTCAAGGTCGGCACCAAGCTCTTAGAGTTCATGGGTCTGCGTCAGCGTCAGCTCGAGATTGTCTCCTGCCCCTCGTGCGGGCGCGCGCAGGTGGACGTGTGGTCCCTGGCCGAGCAGGTCGAGGAGGGGCTCAAGGGCGTCACCGCCCCGCTGCGGGTGGCCGTCATGGGCTGCGTGGTCAACGGTCCAGGTGAGGCCCGGGAGGCGGACCTGGGCTGCGCCTCGGGAAACGGCAAGGGCCAGATCTTCGTGCGCGGCAAGGTGGTCGAGACCGTCCGCGAGGAGCAGGTGGTGGAGACCCTGCTGCGCTACGCCCAGGACATGGCCGAGGACATGACCCGCGAGCTCGGCGAGGAGGCACTCGCGGGCACGGCTCCCATGGTCTCTGCCGCTGGCTAGCACGGCGCGGCCCGGCAGGGTGCGGGCCCTGGGGCAGGAGGACAGCGCTGAGCGCGATGCTGAGGATGGTGTTGAGGACGGTATGACCCTGGTGAGTCGGCTGTGGCGCCGAGGCCCGGAAGGAACAGGCCTGGTGCCCGTGTCCGCCGACGGAGTCGGCGGGCTGCTGGACCTGTGCGGTACGGAGCCGGTCCAGGCCACTCCGCTGGCTCACCAGGTGCAGCGCTGGTCCAGGTGGGGCCGAGGCGACGTCGTCGTGGCGGGAGACCCCCGGGCGCCTGTCGGCGCGGCCTGGACCACGGGCGTCGCCATGCCCTTCGGGCTCGCCCCCAGACCCGGTACCGGGCACGGTGGCGTGGCGCGTTCCACGCTCCTGGCCCTGGCCGAGCACACTGGGCCCCGCCTCGGTCGGCATGGCTCGGTGGTTGGTGTGGCCCGCGACGTGGCGGCCCTGTGGGAGCCGCTGCGCGGCCTGGGAGTGGTAGCCCGCGAGGAGCGGTGGAACCAGCCGCTGCTGTGCGCCCCCGCCTCCCTGGAGGGAGAGGGCCTTGCGGCGGGGCAGCGGCGCCGTCGGCCCGCCCTGGGCTGGGTAGCCCAGGGGCTTCACGCTGCCACGCGCCGGGAGGAGCCCCTGGTGATGCCGGCCTCGGTGGCCATGTTCACCGACGAGGTCGGCTACGACCCGACGACCACAGGCTCCTCCTACGCACGCCACGTCAGCTGGTTGGTGTCCACAGGACGCAGCTACGTCGTCCTGGACGACGGCACTGGGGCACCTGCGCGCCCTGGATCGGCTGCGGTGGTGGCCTTCAAGGCGGACGTCGGCTCCGTGTGGCGCAGTGCGCGGGACCACGTGGCCATGCTCACCGGGGTGTGGACCCGGCCGGACCTGCGCGGCCGGGGGGTGGGGGCCGTCGCCACGGCCGCCGTGGTGGACGCGGTGCGTCGCGACCACGTGGGGCCGCAGGGCATGGTGAGCCTCTACGTCAACGACTTCAACACCCCCGCCCTGGCCCTGTACCGGTCGGTGGGTTTTACCCAGGTGGACACCTTCGCCACGGTGCTGTTATGAGCCGCTGCAAGGTGCTGTGAGCGGGTGCATCTGCGGTTGCGCCCGAAGGCCTGCGTGGGCAGGAACCTGTGAGGGAGGATAGAGGCATGGCACCGCTTGTGATCTGGCACAGGCCGTGGTCCGTCCTTGGTCGTCTCGTCGGGGCGGCGGCCTTCGTCGTGGCGGGCATCGTCATGGTCAGCACGGGACTGCCCCAGGCCCAGGAAGGAGGCCTGGAGGGGATGTTCTACGTGCTCGTGGGCCTGGCCTCCCTGGTGTTCTTCGGAGGGGGCGGCCTGGGGATCGCCTGGTTGGCCTGCGGTCCTGCGCTGCGCGTGGACGACAGCGGGATCACTAACCGCACCAGCCTGGTCTGCGTCCAGCATGTGCCGTGGGAGCAGGTGGCAGGATTCTGGACGGGCCAGGATGAGGCGGCAGCTGCGCGGGGTGTGCAGAGCGCAGAGGGCGTGCAGGCCTGTGAGGAGGAAGGCAGGCTAGAGCGCCCACCGGCTTCCGCACAGGCTCCTGCGGCATCGGGACTCCTGGACGGCGTCGAGATCGTCTTCGTCGATCCCCGGTGGCCATGGAGCCGGATGAGGGGCCTCAGGGCGCTGGTCGCGCGTGCCAACGCCAGTACGGGCAGCGGACCGGGCAGGATCCTCACCGCTACCTTGGACACCACCCCGGAGGAGCTCCTGGCCCAGCTGGTCCGGCAGCACAGTGCCAGGCGGGCAGGTCCCTGGTCGCCTGGAGCGCCTGTCTCCCGGTAAGCGAGGCCGTCGGCGACGCTTGGAGCACGGCGTGTTCGTGTTTCGGTGCCTCAGACAATGTCCGCCTCCAGTGCGTGGGTGCCTTGACGGGCACCTCTGCGTCCCTACCGTGGTGTCGGCGGCCTGGCGCAGGGTATGGATGAAGGCGGTGGCCGCTACAAAAGAGACGCCGCTACCCGCAGGACGGGGGCGGCTACCTGGTTGCGGCTAGTCTGACGGGTGTCGATGTCAGCGGCTCCGTGCTATATCTGCCTGATGTTCTTGGCTGCCTGGCTGACTTCATCTGGGCCGTGTGCACAGGAGCCGCCGGGCGCATACAGGTCCTATACGACACTGAGGCCGATGGGACGGTCTGTGAGCGGGTCATTGACGTGGCTCTTCTCCACGCAGGCCTTGTTGACCGTGCACGGCTGCCACGCCAGCCTGTCTCAGCGGCTGTCTCAGTGGCGGGTCTGCTCACCGTGGCGTCGGTGCGGCGCAGTTCCTCTACGTCGGCCGTTGCGACACCGGTGCGCGCCAGCTCGATGATGGTGCGCCGGGACAGCCCGCCCCGACCTCTGGCGCTGCCGGTATGAACCTGACTGGTGGCTGTAGCGGCCAGGCTGTGGTGAGGACCCTAGTGGGTCCGGCGGGGGCGTCCGGAGGGCGCGGTGCGTTGCGGGCGGGGCTGAGCACGTAGCATGTGCCTGTGATTCAGACGATGTCCACCGCCTTCATCCGCACCTTGCGTGAGGACCCCGCCGACGCCGACGTGGCCAGCCACCGGCTCCTCCTACGAGCCTGCTACATCCGTCGTGCCGCCCCGGGCGTCTACACCTGGCTCCCGCTGGGGCTGCGTACCCTGCGCAAGATCGAGCGCGTCGTGCGTGAGGAGATGGACGCAATCGGCGCCCAGGAGGTCCACTTTCCCGCGCTGCTGCCCGCTGAGCCCTACAAGGCCACCGGGCGCTGGCAGGACTACGGCCCCACGCTGTTTCGGCTACGGGACCGCAAGGACGCGGACTACCTGCTGGCACCCACCCACGAGGAGATGTTCACCCTCGCGGTCAAGGACCTCTACTCCTCCTACAAGGACCTGCCTGCCGTCATATACCAGGTCCAGACCAAGTACCGTGACGAGGCCCGCCCGCGGGCCGGGGTCATCCGTGGGCGCGAGTTCGTCATGAAGGACTCCTACTCCTTCGACCTGGACGAGGTGGGGCTGGAGGCCTCCTACCAGGCCCACCGCGAGGCCTACGACCGTATCTTCACACGCCTGGGCCTGGACTACGTCATCGTCAACGCCGTGGCCGGGGCCATGGGAGGCTCTCGCTCCGAGGAGTTCCTCCACCCCTCCCCGATCGGGGAGGACACCTTTGTCCGCACTGACGGCGGGTACGCGGCCAACGCCGAGGCTGTCACCACCCCGGTGCCCGAGGCCGTTGACGCCTCGCGGACGGGACCTGCCCGGGTTGTGGACACCCCTGACGCCCCCACGATCGACTCCCTTGTCGCGGTGTGCAACGACCTCTACCCCCGCCAGGACGGGCAGGCCTGGACCGCGGCCGACACCCTGAAGAACGTCGTCGTCGTGGCGACTCACCCCTCGGGCGAGCGCGAGCTGCTGGTCGTCGGCGTCCCCGGTGACCGCGACGTCGACCTCAGGCGGTTGGAGGCCGCCCTGGCTCCTGTGCAGGTGGAGATGGCCTCCGATCAGGACTTTGAGGGCCACCCCGAGCTGGTGCGTGGCTACATCGGTCCGCCGGCTGTCGGCCCCAGCTCGCCTCTGCGCCGTGTGGAGACCGCCGAGGACGGCAGCCAGCGGCTGGTCGGCTCGGTTCGCTACCTGGTGGACCCGCGCGTGGTGCAGGGCACTGCCTGGATCACCGGGGCCAACCAGCCCCAGAAGCACGTCCTGGACCTGGTCATGGGGCGTGACTTCGAGGTGGACGGTACTGTCGAGGCTGCTGAGGTGCGTGAGGGCGACCCCGCTCCCGACGGCTCGGGCCCGCTCCAGCTGGCCCGGGGCATTGAGATCGGCCACATCTTTGCCTTGGGACGGAAGTACTCCCAAGCCCTGGGGCTGAGCGTGCTGGACGAGGACGGCAGGGCGCGCGTGGTGACCATGGGCTCCTACGGCATCGGGGTCTCCCGGGTCATGGCCGCCCTGGCCGAGGCCCACCACGACGAACGCGGCCTGGCCTGGCCAGCCGTGGTGGCCCCCTACCACGTCCAGGTGCTGGCCACCGGCAAGGGGGAGGAGGTCTTTGCCGTGGCCGCCCAGATCTCCGCGGACCTGGATGACGCCGGTGTCGAGGTCCTCTACGACGACCGCCGCAAGGTCAGCGCCGGGGTGAAGTTTGCCGACGCCGAGCTGCTCGGTCTTCCCTACACGCTGGTCGTGGGCCGTGACCTGGGGCGGGAGGGGACGGTGGAGATCCGTGACCGTCGCAGCGGGGAGCGCAGTTCGGTCCTGGCCAGTGAGGCGGCCGTCACGCTGGTCCGCCTGGTCCGTGCCGCCCTGGCGTGAGCCTCTTGTCAGGGTGTTCTCAGGTTGGCTTCTTAGGGCGACTCTGAGGACTCCAGGTAGCCGGGCAGGGAGGACAGCTGTGTCCCCCAGGCGTGTGCGCGCAGGGCCGCGTCGGTCGTCGCCTCCACGGCAGCCTGCCGGGCGGGGGACCCTGCCTGCGTGGAGGCCGTCTCCAGGGCCTCGTGGTCAACCACGTCTGACCACACGGTCTGGGCCCACAGGACGTCCGTGTCTGCTGCAGAGGCCTCAGAAGACTGCTGGGAGGGGCTCGCATAGGACGAAAGACGGCTGTCCTGGCTGCCGGCAGCCAACGCGGCACTGACAGCAGTGGAGGCGGAGGCCGCGTCCTGGGTGGCGCGCTCACGCGTGGCGGCCTGCGCGCGCGCGGCCACCTCCTGGCAGGCGTAGCGGGCTGCGTCGTAGGCAGCGAGCAGCCCGCTGCTGATCTGCTGGGGCGTGTCCAGCGAGCTGCGCGGGACCGAGGTGGTCGATCCGGGGGAGACGGTCTCGTGCTGGACGGCCCAGGAGGCGGCTAGTGAGGCGTAGAGCCGGGCCTCCTGGCCGGAGGGTGCGCTCATGGCCGCCTCCTGGGCCAGGGTGACGCCCTCGCTGAGGAGCGCGGCCAGGTCCTCGCTGGTGGCGGTCGCTGCGGCCGTGGCCGCTGGGCTGACAGTGGGAAAGCGCGTCGGAACCTCGGACGCCCACGGCTCCCACACCCCGCCCAGGGCGTCGAGCTGGGAGTTTGCTGCCGTCTCCACCTGCTGCGCGGCCTCAGCCTGCCGGTCCTCGGATCGGGCCACGACGGCGGCGCTGGAGGAGATGAGCCAGGCGTGCCGAGCCAGTGCGTCGCGCACGGACTCCTGGGCAGAAGGCTGGGGCAGTGAGGCTGGCGTTCCTTCTCCCAGACGTAGCCCGCAGCCGCTGAGCAGCGCCGCGAGGAGCACCACCAGGAGGCAGGTGCTCCCGCGTGCCAGTCGTTCTCCTGCTTCCCGGCCTGTCGGGCGGCGCGAGGCAGGAGCGAGGCGGGGCGGCGTTAGGGGACTCGTCACCTGGTGATCCTCCCACGGCAGGTAGCATGATCCTAGCCAGACCACGCCCGGACAGGGTACGCCTCAGGAGGGGAGCCGACCTTATGGCAGACACGAGTTACGGTGGAGGGGGTCACGACCGTCACGGCAGACATGACAACCATGCCCTTGCCACACTGCTGCGTCCGGTGGTGGAGCGTGAGGGCCTCTTCCTGGAGGGGGTGGAGACTACCAGGGCGGGGAGGTTCTCCGTGGTACGGGTCCTTGTCGACCTCCCCGACGGTCCGGGCGACCTCCCGCTGGACTCCCTGCAGGGAGTCTCCTCGGCGGTCTCGACGGCCCTGGACGAGGCGGACCCTGTCAAGGGCCGCTACACCCTGGAGGTCTCGACCCCCGGGGCGGAGCGCAGCCTGACCACGCCCCGCCACTTTCGGCGTGCTGTGGGCCACGACGTGCTTCTGGTCACCGCGCGGGGCGAGGTTAGCGGGACTGTCACGCAGGCGGATGAGACCCACGTGACCCTGGATGTCGACGGAGAGGTGACGGTGGTCGCCCTGGAGGACGTCACGGCCGCCCGGATGGTGGTATCCGGATTCTGATCCCGTGACGAGGTAGCGACAAGGTAGCGCGGCCGTGCCTGCGGGTACCGTCTCGGGGGAGCGGGCGCAGGGGGCGCAGAGTACCGTGAGCACCATTGGGTTGAGCGCTGTTGAGTACGGTGCTGCAGACGGCGTTGCACGTGACCGCCACGGACGACAGATGGATGAGAGAGGACGATAGGACCCATGGACATCAACATGCCGGAGCTGCGAGGGGCTTCTGACGAGCTGGGGATTGACCTGGACAACCTCCTGCCCGCTATCGAGGACGCCATCTTGGGGGCCTACTTTAAGGTTCCGGGTGCCATCCGGGGTGCGCACGTCGAGATCGACCGCAGGACGGGGCACATGAGCGTACTAGCGCCCGAGGTCGACGAGGAGGACCAGCCGACGGGGGAGTACTTTGACGACACCCCGGACGACTTCGGCCGCATCGCCCAGGCGACGGCTCGCTCCGTCATCGTCCAGAGGATCCAGGACCGGCGTGACTTCGAGGTCCTGGGGACTTTCAAGGACAAGACCGGTGAGCTCATCTCCGGCACGGTTGAGCAAGGGCGGGACCCCAGGGTGGTCCACGTCCGTCTTGACGAGGAGCACGAGGGCATCATGCCCCCGCACGAGCAGGTTCCGGGGGAGCGCTACCGCCACGGCGACCGGCTGCGCGTCTACGTCACGGAGGTCTCCCGAGGCGTCAAGGGTGCCCAGATCATCCTCTCCCGCACGCACCCCGGCCTGGTCCGCAGACTCTTCGAGAAGGAGGTGCCCGAGATCTCCTCCGGGGACGTGGAGATCGTCGCCCTGGCCCGGGAGGCCGGGCACCGTACCAAGATGGCGGTGCGTGCCCGTGTCCGTGGGGTCAACGCCAAGGGGTCCTGCATCGGACCCATGGGGCAGCGCGTGCGCGCGGTCATGGCTGAGCTCGGCGGGGAGAAGATCGACATCGTCGACTACTCGGAGGACCCTGCGCGGTTCGTGGCCAACGCCCTCTCGCCAGCGCGGGTTTCCTCGGTGGAGGTGCTTAGCATGGAGGAGCAGATCGCCCGGGCCGTGGTCCCGGACTTCCAGCTCTCCCTGGCCATCGGCAAAGAGGGGCAGAACGCCCGTCTCGCCGCCCGTCTGACGGGGTGGAAAGTTGACATCCACGCCGACGCCGAGGCTGGTGAGGTCCTGCCGGGGCGGGGTTCCCAGGCCGACGACGTGACGGGCCCCTCAGAGGTGGCCGACTGACGGCGGTGACGCCGAGAGGTAGACTTTTAGCGGACCTTTGCGGCTGCTGCGTCTTCGTGACAGCAGCGTGTCGGCAGGTGGCCCAGCAAGCGGAAGGAACTTCTGTACCTTGGCACGTGCACCACATGTTCCTGAGCGGACCTGCGTCGGCTGCCGGGAACGGGTCCCGCGGGCGCAGCTGGTGCGTCTCGTGCTGGCACCGGGCGGAGTGCTCGATGTCGACCTCCGGGCGGCCGCGCCCGGACGCGGCGCATGGATCCACCCGGATCCTCAGTGCGTCGCCCGTGCTGAGCGGAGGCGGGCCTTCGGGCGTGCCCTGCGTGTCAGCGCACCGCTTGACTCCGACCTGGTCTGGCGGTGGCTGGCTGGGCGGCTCAGCACGGACCCTGCTGTCCCTCCGGGTAGCAGGCCGACCGATGGCAAAGGCGGGTAGGAAGCTGATGGGCACCCGATGAGTACCCGGCGATGAGCTGCCTCTAGAAGCACCCACCCCTGTCCGGGGTGGGTAACCGGACAGGAGAAAAGTGGCTAAACCACGCGTGCACGAGCTCGCCAAAGAGCTCGACCCCACTGGCAAGAGGGTCACCTCCAAGGTGATCCTTGCTTGGCTCAAGGACCAAGGAGAGTTCGTCAAGGCGGCTTCCTCCACGGTGGAGCCCCCCGTCGCTCGCCGGGTTCGCGAGCACTTCGCGGCGCAGGCCGACCAGACGACCCCGTCTCCTCGGGGGGGTGCCACCTCCCGTGAGGCAGGTGCGACCCCGCAGGCCGTGCCCAGGCCGGGACCTGGCGGTTCCTCGCCCAAGCCTGTGCCCAGGCCGGGACCCGGTGGTGCCTCGCCCAAGCCTGTGCCCAGGCCGGGACCCGGTGGTGCCTCGCCCAAGCCCGTGCCCAGGCCGGGACCTGGCGGTGCCTCGCCCAAGCCCGGACCCGTAGGCGCCTCGCCCAGATCGGAGGCGCCCGGCAGGACGGTAGAGGACCAGCCGACCGGGACGGCTGCCGCGGCTGACCGTGACCGTCCCCGGCCGCAGCCCCAGGATGCTGTCAGGCCTGGGACTGGTAGTCGTGGTGCGGGGACGTCGGGCTCCCCCACCTCCAGGAAGGCTCCTGTGCCCGGGCCGCGGCGCGGCGCGTCCACGCCCGGGCCCCGGCCCGGCCCGGCCCGGCCTGGTAACAACCCCTACGCCTCCTCTCAGGGCATGCCCCGTCCCGGCGGGACAGGAGGGCGGACAGGGCGCCCGGGCGGCTCGGGCTCCGCGCGTCCCGGCAGCCCACGGCCTGGTAACAACCCCTACGCCTCCTCTCAGGGCATGCCCCGTCCCGGCGGGGCAGGAGGCCCTCGGCCCCAGGGGGGTCCTCGTCCCGGGGGGCCGCGGCCCCAGTCGGCTGGTGGCGGTGGTCGCTCCCAGACGTCGGCCCGTCCGGGACCGGCACGTTCTGGCAGCGCCCGTCCCAACCCGGGCATGATGCCGGGCCAGTCCTCTATCGGACGTCCGGGTGCCCCGGCTCGTTCTGGTGGCGGTGGCCGTGGTGGGCGCCCCGGTGGGGGGCGTCCTGGTAGCGGCTCAGGCCGCCCGGGCGGCGGTTTTGGCGGTCCTCGTGGAGGCCGTGGCGGACGCGGGTCCACCCAGGGCGCCTTTGGCCGTGGCGGCGGCGCCCCGCGCGGGCGCAAGTCCAAGCGGGCCAAGAGGCAGGAGTTCGAGCAGCAGAGCGCCCCGTCGATCGGCGGTGTCGTCGTCCCCCGCGGTGACGGCTCCACCCTGGTGCGTGTTAAGCAGGGCGCTACCCTGACCGACCTGGCGGAGAAGATCAACGCCAACCCGGCGGCACTGGTCACCGTGCTGTTCCACCTGGGTGAGATGGCTACGGCTACCCAGTCCCTGGACGAGGACACCTTCGCGCTGCTGGGTGCCGAGCTGGGCTACAACGTGCAGATCGTCTCCCCGGAGGACGAGGACCGAGAGCTGCTGGAGTCCTTCGACATCAACCTGGAGGCTGAGGAGGCCGACGAGGACGACGCCAACCTGCTCCCGCGTCCCCCGGTGGTCACGGTCATGGGGCACGTCGATCACGGTAAGACCAAGCTGCTGGACGCCATCCGCTCTACAGATGTCGTGGCTGCCGAGGCCGGCGGTATCACCCAGTCGATCGGTGCCTACCAGGTGGGGGTCGAGCTGGCAGGGGAGAGCCGTCGCATCACCTTTATCGACACCCCGGGTCACGAGGCCTTCACGGCTATGCGTGCCCGGGGGGCCGAGGTCACCGACATCGCGATCCTTGTCGTGGCCGCCGACGACGGCGTCATGCCCCAGACGGTCGAGGCCCTCAACCACGCCCAGGCCGCGAACGTGCCGATCGTGGTGGCGGTCAACAAGATCGACAAGGAGGGGGCCAACCCGGAGAAGATCCGCGGCCAGCTCACCGAGTACGGCCTGGTGCCTGAGGAGTACGGTGGCGAGACGATGTTCGTCGACATCTCCGCCAAGCAGCGTCTCCACATTGACGAGCTGCTGGAGGCGGTGCTGCTGACGGCTGATGCCGCGCTGGACCTGCGGGCCAACCCGGACAGTGATGCTCGCGGTGTCACCATTGAGGCCAAGCTGGACAAGGGGCGTGGTGCTGTGACCACGGTCCTGGTCGAGCGCGGTACCCTGCACGTCGGTGACCCGATTGTGGCAGGCAGCGCCTACGGGCGCGTGCGCGCCATGTTCAACGAGCACGGTGAGAACCTGGAGGAGGTCGGTCCCGCGCGTCCGGCACTGGTCCTGGGCCTGACCAACGTACCCAGTGCCGGGGACTCCTTCATCGTGGCTCCTGACGACCGCACGGCCCGTCAGATCGCGGACAAGCGAGAGGCTGCCGAGCGTGCCGCCATGCTGGCCAAGCGCCGCAAGCGGGTGTCCCTGGAGAACCTCTCCGACGTCCTCAAGGAGGGCAAGGTCGACACGCTCAACCTCATCCTCAAGGGCGACTCCTCGGGCGCCGTGGAGGCCCTGGAGGACTCCCTGCTCAAGATCGACGTCGGCGAGGAGGTCGCGCTGCGTGTCATCCACCGCGGGGTGGGCGCGATTACGCAGAACGACGTCAACTTGGCGACCGTGGACTCAGCGATCATCATCGGCTTCAACGTCCGCCCTGCCGAGCGCGTCTCGGAGATTGCCGACCGCGAGGGCGTGGACATGAAGTTCTACTCGGTCATCTACAACGCGATCGAGGACGTCGAGGCCGCTATGAAGGGCATGCTCAAGCCGGTCTACGAGGAGGTCGAGCTGGGGACGGCAGAGGTTCGCCAGATCTTCCGCTCCTCGAAGTTCGGCTCGATCGCCGGGTCCCTCGTGCGCTCTGGCACCATCAGGCGTGGCGTCAAGGCGCGTCTGGTGCGGGCTGGCGTCGTCGTCAACGGTGACCTGTCCATCGAGACACTGCGCCGGGAGAAGGACGATGTCACCGAGGTCCGTGAGGGCTACGAGTGCGGTATCAACCTGGGGTTCAAGGACATCGCTGAGGGCGACGTCATTGAGACCTGGGAGATGCGGGAGAAGCCTCGTTCCTGAGCCTGGCGCTCACGGTCGTGGTGGGGGCCTCCTCCCCGGTATCCGGGGAGGAGGCCCCCACCACGTCGTGCACCGGCCCGACCTCGGTCGGGGCGGTGCTCTCCAGGAAGGTTCCCCACACCTGGCGGCACATGGCCACCAGCTTCTGGCCGTCAACGAGCCGGACGTCCTTCTGGCGGGCTAGGGAAGTCGCCTCCAGGGTGAACGAGCCGGTCGTCACCACGACCAGGGCGTCGGCGTGCTCGCGGGCGCTGGCGCTGCGCAGCCTCTCGACGACAGGGACATCAACGGGGTCGTGTTGATCGTAGAGGCACTCTACGAGCGAGATGCGCTGGTTGCGCAGCAGGCGCAGGTTGAATCCCCGCGGGCGCGAGGACGGCGTGACCGCAACGTGGTAGCCGTGCGCCCGGAAGAGGTCGGCGCAGAAGGACTCGAAGGCCGTCGGCCTGCTGTCGCAGTGGGCGATGATGGCGTCAAGGCCCCTGTGTGTGTCCCCGGGGTCGGTCTCACTGGCTGCGTGGTCGCCCGCTCCCACGGTAGTGGCGCTGGGTCCCTCGTCTCCTGCCAGGACCGTGAGCCCCTGGAGGGGGTGCACCTGGTCGCGTGCGGCTCTCCGGGTGAGGATCTCATGGTCGGAGTAGGCCACGGAAGTCCCTGCGGCCCGTACCTCCAGGACCAGCTCGTAGAGGTGGTACACGTCATGGCAAAGGATCTTCCACCTGCCGACCTCGAGGACTGACCACGGTCCGCTACCTCGGTCGTCCGTCTCCTCATACCCTCGGGAGCTGCTGCTGTCCGTGTAGGGCCACCGGGGATAGGCCAGGGTGAAGCTGCCTGGCACTTGTCGCCGCAGGAGAGGGAGGACCCGGAACCGGGGGGAGAGCCTGACGGACAGCTGCCTGCTGGCCGCGTCTCGCAGAAGGAGCTGGGTCAGTGGTCCGCTTCGGGTGATAACCAGTGCGGTGAGGCCGAGGAGGATCAGGGCAGGCAGGAGACTTGTGGTCAGCACCGGCCGGACTCCGTGGATGCTGGGGCCGCCGCCAAGATCGTTGCGGAGACTGTTGCGAAGGGTGCCGCAGAAGTCATGGTGCTCCTTGTCCTGATTGGTCCTGGTCGACTCGCTACCAGGCCCTGTGCCTGGTCTGGTCTCCCACGCGCCCGGGGTAGCGGAGGGCCTCCCTGGAGGCCTCCCCGGCGGGTAGCGCTACGTGGTGCCCCTTCTGCTGGGAGGTCACGCCGGGGATGCTAGTGACAAGGAGCAGGCATGAGGCCGGGGTCCCTCGCAGGTTCTCCGGAACGGTGCACAGCTGTCACGGGTTCGTGAGGTGAGGGCGTGGGCGCCGGGCGACCTGGCGGACGGTATCGGTGACCAGGACAGCCACGGCGGCCCACACCAGAGCCATGGCTGCCCACCGGGCCGGGGAGATGTCCTCCCTGAAGACGGCCCAGGCCAGTAGGAACTGGGTAATCGGGGTGAGGTACTGGCTTAGTCCGACCAGGGACAGGGGGACCTGACGGGTCCCGGCGGCGAAGAGCAGCAGGGGCAGCGCCGTGACTGGTCCGGCTGCCACCAGCAGCACCACCAGAGGGAGGGGGAGCGGTGAAGCCTGTACGACCAGGCTCTCGTGAGCTGCCAGCCACCCTAGGTAGGCCAGTGCCAGGGGAGACATGGCCGCGGTCTCCACCGCCACCCCGGTCAGGGCGTCGACCCTGGTACCGACCTGCTTCTTGACCAGGCCGTAAAGGCTGAAGCTGAGGGCAAGGGCCAGGGAGATCCAGGGCAGCGACCCCTGGAGCACGACCAGGACTACGACACCGGCCGCTGCCAGCCCTACTGCCACGACCTGGGCCCTGCGCAGGCGCTCGCCCAGCACCAGGGCCGCCAGCGCCACGGTGGCCAGGGGGTTGATGAAGTATCCCAGGGCGGCGTCGGCGGTGCGCCCGGTGGTGACGCCGTAGACGTAGACCAGCCAGTTGAGGCTCACCAGCGCACCAGAGACGGCCAGCGTCCCCAGCAGGCCGGGCGTGGAGGCCACGGACCACAGCACCCGCCAGCGGTGGCGCACGGCGGTCAGCACCAGGCAGGTAGCCAGGGTCCACACCACCCGGTTGCCGATGACCTCCAGGCTGCCCGCTGCCGACAGCAGGCGGAAGTACAGGGGGAAGAACCCCCACAGCACGTAGCACCCCAGGACCAGGGCAGCCCCGGTACGGGTCGTGGTGGCATGGTGGCCGGGGCCGGGAGCAGGATCGGGGGGAGGAGCGCTGACCCTGCCGGTCCTGTGACTCCTGGTAGCCCAGTCAGTCCGGTTGGTCCTGCCAACCCTGCCAGCCCGGTTGGTCCTGCCAGCCCGGTCAGGAGGTGTCATGAGCGGTCCGTTCGCGTTGGGGAGATAGTGCTGACTGTACTCGGGTCGTGCTCCACCTGGGTCGTGCGCTGCGTAGCATAGGCAGGTGCGCCCCGGCTGACCGGCGGCTGCCGGACGGGCCAGCGGCCGCACACCCGCTGGTGACGTGTGTCGCCCAGACCCCGGCATCCGTGTCACCGGCCCCTGTCACTACTACCTCGCCAGGACCTGACGAGGAGCCCGCGCCCCCAGGAGGATCCGTTATGGCTGACCCCGCTCGCGCCCGCAAGGTCGCCGACCGCATCCACGAGACCGTGGCCCGTCTTCTCCACCGCCTCAAGGATCCTCGGCTCGGTTTTGTCACAATCACTGACGTCCGTGTGACGGGTGACCTCCAGCAGGCGACGGTCTTCTACACCGTCTACGGCTCTCAGGAGGAGCAGGACTCCTCGGCCGCGGCGCTGGAGTCAGCCAGGGGACTGATCCGCTCGGAGGTGGGGAGGGCACTAGGCATCCGGCTGACTCCGGCCCTGTTCTTCCAGCGTGACGCGCTGCCTGACACTGCCAGGACCATGGAGGAGGCCCTGGCCCAGGCGCGTGAGCGTGACCGGCAGATATCCCAGGCCGCTCGCGGCGCCTCCTACGCCGGAGAGGCAGACCCTTACCGCCACGACGATCCCGACAGTCCTGACGAACCTGGCGGCCCTGACGACCTGAGCGGTGGTGACGGCTCCGGCGGCCTCGACGGGCTCCGGTGAGTGCTGGCGCTGCCGCAGCCCGTCCGCGGTTGCGCGTCGCGCGAGCCGGGGTGGCTGCGCCCGACGGCCTCGTCCTGGTGGACAAGCCCCAGGGCGTGACCAGCCACGACGTCGTGGGGGCGCTGCGACGTCTGGCGGCCACCCGCAAGGTCGGGCACGCGGGCACCCTGGACCCCATGGCGACCGGTCTGCTCGTCCTGGGGGTGGGCCGTGCGACCCGCTTTCTCACCTACCTGGTGGGTGCGGACAAGACCTACGAGGCCACTGTGCGGCTGGGGCAGGAGACGCTCACCGAGGATGCTGAGGGGCCGGTGACGGCCAGTACCGGCTGCCAGCCTCAGGATGTGCTACTACCCCGCCTCGAGCAGGCCGTGGCCCCGCTGACAGGGCGGATCATGCAGGTTCCCAGCGCCGTGTCCGCGGTCAAGGTGGACGGTAGGCGGTCCTACCAGCGGGTGCGAGCGGGACAGGAGGTCGGGCTGGCGGCCCGGGAGGTCGTGGTCCACCACATAGGCCTGCTCGGGCAGCCACGCCCGACCACGGCGCGGGACGGCACCGCGGTGGTCGACGTCGACCTGCACGTGGCCTGCTCCTCTGGGACCTACGTGCGTGCCCTGGCCCGGGACCTGGGCCGGGCGCTGGGCTGTGGGGCGCACCTGACCACGCTGCGCCGCACCTCGGTGGGACCCTTCGACTGTGGCGAGGCAGCCACACTGGAGGAGCTGAGCGTCCAGGTGGAGGCTGATGCCGCGTCCGGCGACCCGCGGGGGCTGCCGGTACTTCCTCTGGGCGCGGTGGCTCGCCGCTGTCTGCCCACGGTGGGTCTGACCACCTCCCAGGCCTGTGCGCTGGGATACGGGCAGCCGCTGGAGGCGGCGCTCCTGGACCAGGCACAGCTCCCCGAGCGGCCTGTCACCTCCAAGGCGGCCCAGGGGCAGGACGTGGTCGCGGGACTTGACCCGGACGGTACCCTCGTGGCGCTGCTGGCTCGCAAGGGCACCAGAGCCCGTCCAGTGCTGGTACTGGCCCCGGCGTGAGCGGGAGGCCGTCTGCTGGCAGAATCCAGGACTCGGCGGGGCTGGGCCGCCACGAGCGGCCGAAGCGGCCAGTATTGCGAGAATCGTGAGAAGTGCTGCGAGAAGCAGGACTGCGGGGAACAGGCAGGAGCACGCTCCCATGACACAGACAACACAGGCATCAGGTACGACAGCCAAGAGCGAGGAGACGAGGGAAACCGGCGTGAGCCAGGACGGCGTCTCACGACAGGGCTGTAGTTGCGGCTGCGGTGGGCACGGCCAGCCACCTGAGGGCACCGGGGCTCCCGACGCCCCCGAGCAGGAGGCCCCTGCGCAACCGGGCAGTCCTGCAGCGATCGCCCAGGCTGTTGTCTCCGTGCTGATGCAGGCAGAGGGGAGCGCAGGCACCCCGACGACGGCAGCAGGGCAGGCCGCGGGAGTCCTACCGGGACGCAAGGCAGGTAACCAGCTGGGACTGCGAGACGTCTCCGCGGCGCCCTCGGGCGGCTGTGGCTGCGGCGGCGGCCGCGCCGGGCACGAGGAGCACCGCCGGTCCGCCTGCGGCTGCGGCGGGCACTGAGGCGGGTGCCGAGGCCCGACAAGACTGCTCAGGCTGGGACCAGACCCTGGGCCAGGGCGCAGCGCTCCAGACGGGCTTGACAAGACTGCTCAGGCTGGGACCAGACTGCGGAGCCGGGGCTCCCAGCGGTTGCTAGACAGAGTGCCGTCCCAGGGCCTCGGACACGATCGCCAGCCGTGAGGAGGCCTCGTCCTGCCTGAACCCGCCCAGGCTGAGGTCCTCCACCACCGCGCCGTCCACCAGAATCAGCACCCGGTCGGCCCTGGCCGCCACACGGGCGTCGTGGGTGACGACGACCATGGTGGTTCCTGACACGTGGATCTTCGTGAGCAGGTCGAGGATCTGTGCGGCAGTGGCTGAGTTGAGGGCTCCCGTGGGCTCGTCGGCGAAGACGATGTCAGGGTCGTTGATCAGGGCGCGGCAGATGCCGGCACGCTGGAGCTCACCACCCGAGGCCTGGGTGACGTCGGAGCCCATGAGCTCAGCGATTCCCATACGGCTCATGAGCTCACGACCCTGTGACACGACCTCGCGCCGGGGGCGGTGACCGGCCATGAGGCCGGGCAGGACGATGTTGTCCAGCAGGTTCAGGGTCGCCAGCAGGTGGGGCTGCTGGAAGACCAGTCCCAGGCGGGACAGGCGCAGTGCCGCCAGCTCGGGCTCCGTCAGGGTGGTGAGGTCGGTGCCTTCCAGGAGCACTGCGCCTGAGGTGGGTCGGTCCATGCCGCTCAGGCAGTGCAGGAGCGTGGACTTGCCTGACCCGGAGGGTCCCATGACGGCGACGAGCTGTCCCCGCTCGATGGTGAGGTCAAGGCTGTCCAGCACGGGGGTGGTAGAGTCCTCCGGCGCTGTCCCGGCTCGGGGTCTGGCCCAGGCCAGGCTACGGCTCCTGCCGTACCTCTTGGTACAGCTCCTGGCATAGCTCTTGGTGAGCCCTCGGGCTCGGAGCGCGGGGACAGAAGGGTTGGCGGCCTCGTGCTCGACACCTGCGACGGTGGAGGCCGGCGGTCTCGTGGTCCTGCTGTCTCTGGTCGGTTGCGAGGCCTGGGCCGATGTCGTCGTGCTGCTTGTCCTGGGTGCTGTCATGCTGGTTCTCCTGTCCTGGGCTGATGTCGTGCTTGGAGGTGCTTGTGGGTGCTCGCGGCTGCTCTGTGGTGCCTCGTCGGGCACGCCGCCGCGGTACTACCGGGAGGAGGCCGGACGGTAGCGGGCGTGCCCGCGCGGGAGGGCTCCTGCCACCTGCCTCTACCCGGTCTCACTCGCCTGCTCCCAGGGTCGTGAGCGTGGGTGCGGGGAGCCTTCGCAGCGCCACGAGGACGGCCCCCGCCACGCACGCAGCCAGCGCCAGCGGCACGGCCCCTCCGACCAGCCACGGGCGGGCAAGGAGTTGGATCTGCGCGCCTCCTCCGCCCAGTGCCGACAGGACGCCCCCGATGACCTGCTGGCCTGCGGTGGCAGCCACCAGGCCGCCCAGGGCGAGGCCTGCCAGGGTGATGGTCATGAAACGGGTCAGGTACTGGAGGGTGACGTCCCTCCGGGTGCAGCCCAGGGCACTGAGCACAGCGGTAGCCTGCCTCTCCCGGGAGACCAGGAGGGTGGTCAGCAGGGTGGTGACGAGGAAGGCCAGCCCCAGGGCGACGGCGCAGGCCAGGACGGCAACGGTGCGCAGCTGGCTGCTGGTGGCGCCGAGCACCTGTGAGGCGTAGTCGTCGGTCGTCCTGACCTGGGCGTCGGGCAGGCTGGCTCTGAGGCTGTCGACCACGAGGTCGCCCTGCTGCGGATCCTCCAGGTCGGCGTAGACCACCTGCCACAGATCCGGGCTGCCGTCGTCGAGGACGGCCTTGGCCGTGCGCCCTCCGTTGGTGATGTCCTGGTAGGTGCCGGTGACGGTGAGGTCGACGGTTCCGTCCGCGGTGCGCACGGGGACCCGCGCCCCTGTCTCGACACCTACCGCCTCCGCCTGGGCGGTGGACAGGGCGACCTCGTCGGGACTGGTGGGAGGCTCCCCCGAGACGTAGCTCAGGGGGATGGCGTCATGGTCGCCGACCTCGACCACGACCGACTCCCACTGCCCCTCGGAGGCGGCCATCTCGTATCGGCGGCTCAGCAGGGTGGTGTGGTGGGTGATGCGGGTCTCGGAGCCGACGACGTCCTCTACCTGTGCCAGGTCGCCGGAACCGGAGTAGACGTCAATACGGATGTCGGCCTCGCCGATACCCAGGTAGGTGATGAAGCGTGGATCCTCCAGGGTGGTGTAGGCGCTGGCCGGAAGAACCATGGTGAGCGCGCACACTGCCAGGACCCCGGTCAGGAGCGCGCTGCTGGGGCGGCACGCCTCACGCACCCCCATCCACACCTGGACGGGCAGGCGGCGCGCCCTGGCGAGGCTCCAGCGGTGACGGCGCCTGGCCAGCCCGCCGCTGGTCGTGCTGCGCAGAGCCTCCACGGCGGGGATCCGTCTCAGTCGCCGCAGCGTGGCCCAGGTGGAGGCAATCAGGCGGCCAGGGTCTCGGCCCGCCCTGTCGCGGCGGCGTCGGCGTGGGGCAGCAGGATGGGCTTGACCAGGACCTGGAGGGTACCCAGGAGCAGCGTCATGACTGTCATGAGGCCCACGAGCGCTCTCAGAGCGGGCTGGGCTGCGAGCACCCGCCAGCCTCCCAGCGTGTGGTTGACGACGTCGGCCCGGCTGCCCCAGGCTTCGGCTGGCCTGCGTCCCACCGCCCGCATGACGCTCCAGGAGCAGGCGGCCGTCACCAGGCAGGTGGCGGCGTCGAGCACAAGCAGCGCCCGCAGGCCCGTCAGGGGCAGAAGAAGGCCAGCCAGCGCCGGGGACAGCAGGTAGCGGGCGGAGGATGCCGCCTGCAGGAGCCCCGAGCTGCGGACATGGTCCTGTGGGTCCACCAGGTCGCTCACGGAGGCGCGCAGTGCCGGCTCGGTGAGCGCGGCCAGGCAGGAGGACAGGACCACCCCCAGGAGGATGTGTCCCAGCCGGGGAGAGGGCGTGCTCAGGGCGAGCACGACCACGCCCAGGCCCAGGACGGACCCGCCGTCGCCGAGGACCATCATGAGACGACGGTCAAAGTGGTCGGCTAGGGCGCCGGCCGCGGGGGCCAGCAGCACGACGGGGGCGAAGGCGCACAGCTGGACCATGGCCACCGCTGAGGCGGTGCCGTAGGTGGTGTAGGCGAAGACCGCCAGGCCGAAGGCGGTCAGGCCGCTGCCCAGGGAGTTGACTAGGACGCCAGCCAGCAGGAGGTAGAGGTACCTCATGACAGTCTCTCCAGGGCTGGCGCCAGCGCTCCGGGCTCACAGCCCAGCAGCGTCTCGGCGGCGTGGACGATCCCGGCCGCACGTCGCTGGGCCTCCTGCGGCTCACCGGCGAAGATGCCCTCATCCAGGAGCATGCTAGCGCTGGTCAGGAGGATCTCGACGACCTCGCGGGGATGCTCGGTGGCGAAGACCCCCTCGCAGACCCCCTGCTCGACGACCTCGGTGAGGACCGGTACCAGGCTGCGGACCGTCTCGACGATCGACAGGACGTGGAACGCGGCGTTGTCCGCTGCGTGGAGTTCCTCGGCGAGCCGACGCTCTGGCTCGTCGACGCGCGCGGCGGCCACGATGAGCAGGAACCTGCGGATGGTGGGCTCCTGGCTGGTGGCGACGTCTCGGGCCCGCTCAGCCACTCTGCTGGTGGTGCGGGAGATGAGGGCGTGGAGAATCTCCTCCTTGGAGGAGAAGTGGTAGTAGAGCGTCCCCTTGGCGATACCGACCCTGGAGAGGATGTCCTCCATGGAGGTCGCCTGGACCCCCTGGGTGGCGAACAGGTGCTGGGCGGCGTCAAGGATCTCGGTACGCCGCTGGGGCGCAGGCTTGGCGGATCGGGCGGCTGGCACGGTGCGGCCCTCCCTTCTTTCGTTGCTCTTCTTGGATTTCCCTGGGTTTCCTGGACTTTCCCGGGTCTCCCTGGCTGCTGACGTCTCGTCGGTGCTTGGCTCAGCACATCGACCGACCGTCGGTCGAGAAGGACCCTAGCGATGCTCGGCGGTCGGGTCAAGCCGGGGCGTGTCTGGGCAGACGCGTCGGGACGGGTGTGCGAGCACTGGTGTGCCAGGGCGGGCGTGTCAGGGCTGGCGGGGTCGCGCGGCACGGTCTGGTCGTGGCAGGGTTTGACCCGCAAGACCGGCACGGTCCGTGCAGCCTGCCGGGTGGATCGAGAAACAGGATGGGACGCGGTGGAGGTCTGGTACAGCGCGCAGCAGGTTCCTGCGTCCCTGGGCGCGGCCGCAGGGCCGGGCAGCGTGGTGACAGTTGGCGTCTTCGACGGTGTGCACCGTGGGCACCGGGCGGTCCTGGACCGTGTGGTCGAGCGCGCCCACGAGATGGCGGAGGGGACAGGGCAGGGGCGGGTCCGGCCGCTGGCCGTGGCCATGACCTTCGACCCGCACCCCCGTCACGTCCACCACCCCGAGCAGCGCTTCGCGCTCATCACCTCCTTGACGGACCGTCTGGCCTCCCTGGAGGAGGCCGGGCTGGACGCCGTCCTCGTGGTCACCTACGACCTCGACTTTGCCGCCCAGAAGCCGGAGGAGTTCGTGCGTACCTGGCTGCTGGGCACTCTGGGAGCCAGGGCCGTCGTCGTTGGTGACGACGTACGTTTTGGGCGCGACAACGCGGGGGACGCCTCCTACCTGCGCAGGATCGGCCGTGCGGTCGGTCTCGACGTGGAGATCCTGGGTGAGGTCAGCTCTCAGGAGGGGCGCCGGTGGTCCTCCACCTGGGTGCGGCGCTGCCTGGAGAAGGGGCAGGTGCGTGAGGCCGCTGACATCCTGGGCCGCCCTCACCGGCTGCGCGGGAGGGTGGTCCACGGCCAGCGCCGCGGGCGGGAGCTAGGCTTCCCCACCGCCAACCTGGACGCGGCTACCGCCGGTGTGGTCCCTGCGGACGGCGTCTATGCTGGCTGGCTCGTGCGCGGTCGGCGCGGTGAGGACGCCAGGAGCAGCGAGAACAGCGAGAACCAGGGCAGCGGCGGCCGGGAGGCTCTAGGTGCCCAGGCTGTCCGTAAGGTGGGGTACCAGGTGGAGCGCCTGCCCGCGGCGGTCTCCATCGGCACCAACCCGACCTTCGACGATGTTCCCCAGCGCACCGTGGAGGCCCACGTGCTGGGACGCTGCGACCTTGACCTGTACGGGGAGGAGGTTGGCGTCGAGCTGGTGGAGTACCTGCGCCCCATGCTGGCCTTTGACGGACTGGACCCCCTGCTGGTCCAGATGCGCCAGGACGTCGCCCAGACTGCGCAGATCCTGGGCGTGCCCGTCCCCGGCCCGATCCGGCCGGAGGACGTCACGGCCTAGCCCCGTACTGCCGCAGGCGGCTACCGGCCGGGGTGCTTGGCAAAAAACTCCCACATCAGCTCCGAGGCGCCGATCTCCTGAGAGACGGTTCCCAGCTCGCCGAAGTCTGCCTCGCTTCCCGGCCAGGTGTGGCCCGCACCAGTGAGGGTGTAGCCCTGTACTCGCCCGGAGCCGCCGGAGCAGTCGTTGTAGGAGGTGAGCAGCACCTGCTCGCTGACCTGGGTCTGAGTGGGCGGCTCGGTGCACTGGTTGAGCTCCGCCCAGCGCCCCAGAGCGGTGTTCACCGAGTAGCCCCAGCGGGGGTCGGCATTGCCCTCGTAGGGGTTGACCCAGTCGTCGGTGCCGTGAAAGGTGAGCACGGGGACCCCTGTAGCCGGGTCACAGGTCAGAGGGTCGGTCTCGGAGGTGTTGTCGTAGGCGGCCCTGCCCGCGCGCAGCCCGGCCACGGGGGCGATCGCGGCAAGCAGACCGGGCCGGGCGCAGGCCAGGGCGCTGGCCATGCGCCCGCCACCGGAGAAGCCGGTGGCGTAGACACGTTGGGAGTCCACGCAGGCCGTCTGGACCAGGTGGTCCACTACCGCAGTGAGAAAGGCGACGTCGTCACGGGCGTCCTCAGGAGGGTAGTCTCCCGCGACCATCGGGACGCCGGGGACGTTCCAGGCCCAGCTCCCGTCGGGGAGCGGGCTGTCCGACTCCAGCGGGATCGCGGCGGTCGGCTGGGCCACGACGAAGCCGTGAGCGTCGGCGATCTCGTCCAGACCGCTGATCTGCGCCTGGGCGGTAGCGTTGGCACCGGAGCCGTGAAGGTCAAGGACCAGCGCCAGGGCCTCCTGGTCAGTCGCCGGGGTGGCTTGGTCGGGGAGCTCGTCGCGGGTGCCGTCTTCGGCACCCTGGATAGAGGGCTCCTCGGGCAGGTGGACGCGGACGGGGTAGCGCTGCCCGGAGAAGGTGACCTGCACGGTGGTCGTGCCAGGGGACAGCTGCGAGTCGCACCCCGTGCTGGCGGGGCTGGCAGTCGCCGTGGGTGCGGCCGAGGGGCTGTGGGTGCCGGGCTCGGGGAGCAGGTAGGTGGCCATGCCGAGAAACACGACGACGGACAGGAAGACGCACAGAAAGAGGGCAGGCAGGGTGCGGCGGCTCCGGCGGTGCATCGATCGGTCCTTTCCGGTCGTTGGTGCTGGTAGGGGGGTCCTGGTCGGGTGGGGGCTGGGAGGATATGGGAGCGGAGGGGCGTAGGGGGTGGAGGGATGGCCGGGGGCACGGTGTCGGCCCCGCGGCATCTGTGGCGGGAGTGGTTGCGGGAACGTGGCTGGCGCGGCGTCAGGCAGACCGGGCTGGAGTCTACCGTCGTCTCTGATCGTGCCCGCATCCCCTCCCTGCCAGGGTGCCTTCCTGTCGGCTGCCTCATGGAGTCCTCGTGGGCTGCCTGTGGGGCGTTTTCCAGGCGCCCTGCTGGTGCTGTTCGGTAGGTGTTCTGCCCCACAGGAGGTGGTGGCGCAGGACCCCGCCTCCGCTGGTAGTCTTGCGCCGCCGTAGACCGGCCGCGGACGAGTCATGCCCGGGAGAACCTGCCCCGGTGCTCCGCGCAACGAGACTTGAGGAGTCCGAATGTCGATCAGCCCCCAGCGCAAGCAGCAGCTCGTCGCCGAGTACGCGACCCACGAGGGCGACACGGGCTCACCCGAGGTCCAGGTCGCCATCCTGACCGAGCGCATCTCCAACCTGACCGAGCACTTCAAGGGCCATATCCACGACCACCACTCGCGCCGGGGGCTCTACCTGCTCATCGGTAAGCGTCGCCGCCTCCTGGACTACCTCATGAGGGAGGACATCGAGCGCTATCGCTCCCTGATCGCCCGCCTCGGTATCCGCCGGTAGGGCGGGCGGTGGACACAGGCTCGTCCCGGGGCTGCGCCTGTCTTCACAGCAGCGAGGTGTACAGGGTGTGAATGTCCTCGCGGGTGGCGGGGCGTGGGTTACCCGGAGTGCACACGTCGGCGAAGGCGTCGTCGGCCAGGGCATCGATCCCAGAGGCGTCCACGCCGATCTGCGAGATCCTGGTCGGGTTGCCCAGCTCCTTTGCCAGGGTGGCGACGGCGTCGACGGCGGCGGCGCGCGCCTGGTCCAGTGGCATGGTCCGGGAGTCGGCCACGTCGAAGGCTTGGGCTATGTCTCGGTACTTCTCCCCGGTGTGCTCGGCGTTGAAGGCCATGACCGGGGCCAGCAGGATGCCGTTGGCTACGCCGTGAGGGGCGCCGTAGCGCCCGCCCAGCGGGTGGGCCATGCCGTGGACGAGCCCTAGGCCCACGTTGGAGTAGGCCATGCCGTTGATGTAAGCCGCCAGGCCCATCTGCTCTACCGCCTCCGGGTCCCCGTCGGCGGCGGCGCGCAGGCTGGCGGCGATCATCTGGATCGAGCGCAGGCACAGAGCGTCGCTCAGCTCCCAGGCGCCCGGGGTGACGTATCCCTCGATGGCGTGGGTCAGCGCATCCAGGCCAGTGGCCACCTTGAGGGAGCGGGGCATGCCGTCCATGAGGTCGGGGTCGACGACAGCCACAACTGGGATGTCGTGCGGGTCCACGCACACGAACTTGCGCTGCGCGGAGGTGTCGGTGATGACGTAGTTGATCGTGGTCTCGCTGGCGGTTCCTGCGGTGGTGGGAACCCCGATGATCGGCACGCCCGGGTTCCTGGTCGGGGACTGCCCCTCCAGGCTCACGACGTCCTCGAACTCCGGGTTGGTGGCGATGACGGAGATCGCCTTGCAGGTGTCCTGGGGCGAGCCCCCTCCCAGGCCGATGAGGACATCGGCCCCTGACGCCCGGAAGGCGGCCAGGCCTGCCTGGACCTTCTCCACCGGCGGGTTGGGCACGACGTCGGAGAAGATGTCCCAGGGCACGCGGGCCTCGTCCAGCAGGTCGGTGACCCGTCTTACGGTACCGTTGCCCACTAGGGCCGGGTCGGTGACGATGAAGGCCCTGGTCAGGTTCCGGCGGATGATCTCGGGGGCAATGGAACTGATCGAGCCACGACCGAAGTAGCCGGTCTGGTTGAGGATCATGCGGTGGGTCATGGCGGTCTGTCCTCTCTGGGGGGCTGACGGTGCCCCTCTGGCTTTGTCGGGTGCTGGTTCCTGGTGGTCTTGCTGGCACGATGGCACTCTGGGCTGCGCGGCACCAGAGCCCCAAGGTCCCGGGTTGGTGGCGAGACGACGCTGGGCCGGGGGCGAGGGGAGGCGTACCTACGCGGCCGATCTCACGTGACCCGCTGGTCACCTTGGCGCCACAGGCTGTGTTCGCACGGTATTATCCACTGCGGCTGCTCTCAAGGCGCCTGCCAGCGCCCCGATCTGAGCGGCCTCGCGCGCGGGGCAGACAGGTCTCCGCGCCGCGGATGTCGGCCGCCGTCGGTTTTCGGTGGTGGCCCCCGGAATCGGGACCTCTTGCCAGGCACGTTGTGGCTCTCAGGGTATGCTCCTTGGGGTCACGCAGCGGGTTGGGCGGGGTGGTACCTGCTTGCGTGGGCCTCGATCGAAGGCCACGGCCTGGCCCAGATCACGAGAAAGAGACGCATCGCAGATGTTCATTGATGATCCCGAGGTCACTGCCGCGGAGGCAGTGATTGACAACGGCCCCCTTGGCAAGCGTGTGGTTCGCTTCGAGACGGGTCGTCTGGCCAAGCAGGCTGCTGGAAGCGCCATGGCCTACCTCGACGGTGAGACCGCCGTCCTGTCCGCCACGACCGTCGGCAGGCAGCCCAAGGACCAGTTTGACTTCTTCCCGCTCACCGTCGACGTGGAGGAGCGTCAGTACGCGGCAGGCAAGATCCCCGGATCCTTCTTCCGGCGCGAGGGCAGGGCCGGCACCTCGGCCATCCTCGCCTGCCGTCTCATCGACCGTCCGCTGCGCCCCTCCTTCGTCAAGGGGCTGCGCAACGAGGTCCAGGTCGTTGAGACGGTCCTGGCGATCCACCCTGATGACGACTACGACGTCCTGGCTATCAACGCCGCGTCCATGTCCACCCAGATCGCCGGCCTTCCCTTTTCCGGGCCGGTGGCAGGCACCCGTATCGCGCTGGTCAACGGCAGCTGGGTCGCCTTCCCCCGCTACTCCGAGCAGCAGCAGGCCACGTTCCAGATGGTGGTGGCCGGCCGGGTCCTGGACTCCGGTGACGTGGCTATCATGATGGTGGAGGCCGGTGCCACCGAGAACGCCTGGGACCTGATCAGGGCCGGGTCCGTCGCCCCCACCGAGGAGGTCGTTGCCGAGGGCCTGGAGGCGGCCAAGCCGCATATCAAGGCGCTGTGCGAGGCCCAGGGCGAGGTAGCCGCCCACGCCTCCAAGCCCACGGCGGAGTTTCCCCTCTACCTGGACTACACTGACGAGCAGTACGACGCTGTGGAGAAGGCAGCGCAGGCCCGTGGTCTTGCCGCAGCCCTGGCCACCGAGGGCAAGCAGGCTCGTGACGAGGCCGTGGACACGGTTAGGGAGCAGGTGCTCGCCGAGGTCGGTGAGTCCTTCCCCGCCGAGGAGGACCTCAAGGCCCTCAAGGCCGCCTTCCGCTCCGTGACCAAGAAGATCGTGCGCCACCGCACCCTGACCGAGGGCGTGCGCATGGACGGCCGCGGCCTCAAGGACATCCGGACCCTGGCCGCGGAGGTGGAGGTCCTGCCCCGCGTCCACGGGTCGGCTGTCTTCGAGCGGGGGGAGACCCAGATCCTGGGGGTGACCACGCTCAACATGCTGCGCATGGAGCAGCAGGTGGACGACCTCTCGCCCGTGACCCACAAGCGCTACATGCACAACTACAACTTTCCCCCCTTCTCCACCGGTGAGACCGGGCGTGTGGGTGCTCCCAAGCGTCGAGAGATCGGGCACGGCAACCTGGCTGAGCGTGCGCTAGTGCCGGTGCTGCCCAGCCGGGAGGACTTCCCCTACGCCATCCGCCAGGTCTCGGAGGCGCTGGGCTCCAACGGGTCCACCTCCATGGGCTCGGTGTGCGCCTCCACGCTGTCCCTGCTTAACGCGGGCGTGCCGCTGCGCGCACCTGTGGCCGGCATCGCCATGGGGCTCATGCACGAGGTGATCGACGGCGAGACCCGGTGGGCCACGCTCACCGACATTCTGGGAAGCGAGGACGCCTTCGGCGACATGGACTTCAAGGTCGCCGGCACGCGGGACTTCATCACCGCCCTGCAGCTGGACACCAAGCTGGACGGCCTGCCCTCCGAGGTCCTGGCCGGGGCGCTGGGGCAGGCGCGCGACGCCCGTCTCTTCATCCTGGACGTGCTGGCACAGGCTATTGACGCCCCTGACGAGATGGCTCCCACCGCTCCGCGGGTGCTGACCGTGCAGATCCCTGTGGACAAGATCGGTGAGGTGATCGGCCCCAAGGGCAAGATGATCAACCAGATCCAGGAGGACACCGGCGCCGACCTCACGGTCGAGGACGACGGCACCGTCTACATCGGTGCTGCGGACGGCCCCTCGGCGGAGGCTGCCCGCGAGGCCGTCAACGCCATTGCCAACCCCCAGATGCCGGAGATCGGCGAGCGCTTCGTGGGGACCGTGGTCAAGACCACGACCTTCGGCGCCTTCGTGTCCCTGACCCCGGGGAAGGACGGGCTGCTCCACGTCTCCCAGATCCGTCGGCTGGTGGGCGGCAAGCGTGTTGAGAACGTTGAGGACGTCCTCAACGTGGGTGACAAGGTCCAGGTCGAGCTCGCGGAGATCGACCAGCGCGGCAAGCTCTCCCTCAACGCGGTCCTCACTGACGAGCAGCTGGCTGCCGAGGCAGAGAACGAGGCCGCTCGCAAGGCGGTGAGCCACTCCGAGCACTGGGGCCGCCGGGACCACGATGGTGACGGCCAGCGGCGCGAGCGCCGTCCGCGTCGGCGACGTACGCGTGCGGTGGACTACTCCGAGGACGAGTAGAAGTCCGCTGCGACCAGGGCGTCCTCGGCAGCTGCTGCTGGCACTGCTAGTCGTTGTTGGTCGTTACTGGTCACTACTGCGGTGGGGCCGGGCCGGAAGGCTCGGCCCCACCGTGCGTGCTCGGTCTGTTCCCCTAGTGGGTCCGTGATCCTTCTGTCTGGTAATTCGCAACAGGAGGGTGATGAATAGGGGGAGGCGTCGGCCTTGTCGTGACACGGTCGACGCTGGTGAGCGCTGTCGTTGGTGCGGGTCTTCTGGCGATATTCTCCCGATTGACGCTCCTCCCGGTGGCTGTGGCCGCAACCTGCTGGTGATCTGAGGCTCTTCGTGCTTCTATTGTGCCTACCGTCGATGAGGAGGTAATACTTTGGAAAAGCCGATTAATCCGAGTGGCGGATCTGGGTCCACGATGGCTAACGGCGCCCCGGCCACGAGCGAGCGTCACAGCATCACCCTGGGACCGGACGGGCCGCTGCTGCTCCACGACCACCACCTGGTCAGTTCCCTGGCTCATTTCAACCGCGAGAACATTCCTGACCGCAAGCCCCACGCCAAGGGCTCGGGAGCCTTCGGTGAGCTGGTCATCACCCACGACATCAGCCGCTACACCAAGGCTGCCGCTCTGCAGCCGGGTGCGCGCACGCGCGCACTACTGCGGTTCTCCACCGTCGCAGGGGAGGCCGGGTCGCCTGACACCTGGCGCGACGTGCGCGGTTTCGCCCTCAAGTTCTATACCAGCGAGGGTAACTGGGACCTGGTGGGCAACAACACCCCGGTCTTCTTCCTGCGGGACCCCATGAAGTTCCCCCACTTCATCCGCAGCCAGAAGCGCCTGGGGGACAAGGGCCTGCGTGACCAGACCATGCAGTGGGACTTCTGGACTCTGTCCCCAGAGAGCGCCCACCAGGTCGCTTACCTCATGGGGGACCGGGGCCTGCCGCGCACCTGGCGGCACATGAACGGCTACGGGTCCCATACCTACATGCTCATCAACGAGGCGGGTGAGCGGTTCTGGACCAAGTTCCACTTCCACACCAACCAGGGTGTGGAGAACTGGGGCGGCCAGGACGCCGAGGAGCTGGCCGGGGTGGACGCTGACTTCCACCGCCGCGACCTGTTCGAAGCCATCGAGCGGGGCGACTACCCGAGCTGGACGCTGTCCATCCAGGTCATGCCCTACGAGGAGGCCAAGACCTATCGGATCAACCCCTTCGACCTGACCAAGACCTGGCCCCACGCGGACTACCCGCTCATCACCGTGGGGACGCTGACGCTCAACGAGAACCCGGAGAACTTCTTCGCCCAGATCGACCAGGCGGCCTTCGCCCCCTCCAATATCGTCCCGGGCATCGGGTTCTCCCCAGACCGTATGCTGCTGGCCCGTGTCTTCGCCTATGCCGATGCCCACCGGGCCAGGCTCGGCGTCAACCACGACCAGCTGCCGGTCAACCAGCCCTTGCCGGAGGTGCGTGAGCACGCCAACACCTACACCTTCGACGGGCCGATGCGCTACTTCCACTCTGGCGGCCAGCCGACCTACGCCGCCAACTCTGGTGGACGCCCTTATGCTGACGAGCAAGGTCGCCTGGAGGACGGGTGGGAGGCTGACGGCGAGATGGTGGTCGCCGCCCAGACTCTCCGGGAGGACGATGACGACTTCAGCCAGGCTGGCATCCTGGTGCGTGACGTCTTTACCGAGGCCCAGCGCCGACGGCTGGTAGAGACGGTCTCGAGCAGCCTGGTCCAGGTCGAGCGGCCCGAGGTGCTGGAGCGTGCCCTGTGGTACTGGGACAGTATTGACGCAGCTGTCGGCCAGCGCATCAGGGACGCCGTTGCCCGGCTCTCCTCCCAGACAGGGACCGTCTCGGTGGAGCGAACGCCGCTGCGGGAGGGAGACTCAGAGGAGGAGTGACTTACGAGGGGGCTCGGCCTGGGTGCAGCCCCCCAGGGCGGATCGCCTGACCTGACGGGTGGGCCCACCCTCCCGCGAGGAGGCCAGTCTCTGTGTTGTGATACTGCATTCTCTGGGTAGGGCGGGATAGTCCCTGTGAACACTTCCATCTCAGTGGGAGCCGTGCCAGGTGGGCTGGCACGGCTGCCACCCGGGTGGAGAGTGTCAGCAAGGACTGGCTGCGTGCCAGGTGGGTTGACACCTGGGGCCGGCCTGCTGGAGCCCTCGCTGTTCGGTAGGCTCAGCCGGTGATGACCAGTGCAGCAGGTAGTGCGGCACGCAGCGTGACAGCTCGTGCCGCTGACGGTAGGGCAGGTAGTACGGCAGGTGGTGGCGCAGAGCCAGCGTCCGGCTCCTCCCCGGGGGCCGGGGCGGTGACACCTGTCGGCGGTGTGGAGCTCTCTGAGGGATACACCGAGGTCGAGCTGGTGCGTGGCGAGCCCGGACAGGCAGGCACTGAGTTCTCGCTGGAGGATGACGGCGCGTTGACGCGCCGCAGCGTGCTTCCCGGTGGCGTGCGTGTCATTACTGAGTCGGTGCCAGGCCTGCGCTCCACGGCGATCGGTCTGTGGCTGGGGGTGGGCTCTCGTGACGAGGCCAGCGGGCAGGAGGGCTCGACCCACTTCCTGGAGCACCTGCTGTTCAAGGGCACCGCGACTCGCAGTGCCAGCGAGATCGCCGAGGCCTTCGACATGATCGGCGGTGAGGCCAACGCCGCCACCTCCAAGGAGCACACCTCCTACTACGTCCGGGTCCTGGCCCCTGACGCCATGGGGGCTGTGGACGTCGTGACGGACATGGTCACCTCCTCCCTCCTAGACCCTGATGAGGTGGAGACCGAGCGGGGCGTCATCGTCTCCGAGCTGGCTGAGGCCGCCGACGACCCTGCCGAGGTCGCTCAGGAGGCCTTCGCCCGGGCCGCCTTCGGGGAGGGGACCCCGCTGGGGCGGCCGATCGGCGGGTCCTACGAGACCGTCTCCGAGGTGTCGCGCGACGCCGTGTGGGACCACTACCGGCGCACCTACGCCTCCGACGCCCTGGTCGTGGCTGCTGCCGGAGCGGTGGACCATGACGAGCTGTGCGAGCGGGTCAGTCAGGACCTGGCTCGCGCGGGGTGGGACTCCTCCCCGGTGGCACCCAGGCCGCGTCGTTTCGAGGCCGAGCCCGTCACGCCCCTGGAGGTTCACGACGTGAGGGTGGGGCGTGACACGGAGCAGGCACATCTCTACCTGGCCTGCCAGGGCATCCCGGTGCGTGACGAGCGCCGCTGGGCCATGAGCGTGCTGACCACCGTGCTAGGCGGGGGTATGTCCTCGCGCCTGTTCCAGGAGGTCCGGGAGAGGCGCGGGCTGGCCTACACCACCTACGCCTTTGATATCTCCTACGCCGGGGCGGGGGCCTTCGGCCTGTACGCGGGCTGCGCGCCGCGCAACGTGGAGGAGGTGGGGGCAGTCATGCTCGGCGAGTTTGAGAAGCTGGCCGCCCACGGGCCTACGCAGCAGGAGATGGCTCGCGCTCGCGGCCAGCTGCGTGGCGCCATGGTGCTGGGAGGCGAGGACTCCCTGGCCAGGATGAGTCGACTGGGCCGCAGCGAGGTGGTGACCGGGCGCCTGCGCTCCATGGACCATAGCCTGCACCTCCTGGACCAGGTCACCGCCCAGGAGGTGCGTGACCTGGCCGCGTGGCTGGTCAGCCAGGAGCGCTGCCAGGTACTGGTGGGACCGGGGGACTGACGCGCTCCCCAGGTCCTCCTCCTGAGAGCGTGGTCGCCACGCCTCCCCGGGACCGCGCCCCTGGACGGCACGTCTCGGGTCCTCTCCGCAGGCCCCGGCCTCGCACTGCCTGCTCCGGGCCGCACTCCACGACGATCCGCCTGATGGGGCGCGGAGCCTCTCTCACGGGCATACCGGGTGAGTCTCGCCGGGGGCTTGTCTGTGGCGGTGGTGCCGCGTAGTCTAGGGCATGGTCGTCGGGCCTGTTACTCCGTCGAGGCAAGAACCCGAGGTCGGTAGCGGTACCCAGTATCCTGCGTTCCTGGACGCGGGGTCGTGTGGTGCCACGCCTGAGGCGGCACGCCTCGCGCTGTAGCGTAGGCGCTATAGTGCGTGGTCTTCCTTGGCCGTCACAGGGTTCGACTGTCCCGTTCCGTAAAGGAGAGACCCTCAATGGCTGAGAAGGTCCGCGACTACCCCAGACTTGCCCACGACATCATTGAGGTCGTCGGTGGTGGAGACAACATCCGGCAGGCCTCGCGCTGTGCCACCCGGCTGCGGCTGGTGCTGGGCACCACACCGGAGGGCGCCAAGGACACGATCTCCCAGATGCCCGGTGTCATCACCGTCGTCGAGTCGGGAGGCCAGTTCCAGGTCGTCATCGGCAACCACGTGACCGAGGTCTACGACGCTGTTGCTAAGGAGCTTGACCTGGCCAACCGCACAGGCTCGGAGGCCGAGGTCCCCAAGCAGTCGGTCCTCAACCGTGTCATTGCCACGATGTCGGGCGTCTTCGCTCCCTTCATCTACGTGCTGGCTGCGGCTGGCATCCTCCAGGGGGCGCTGATCATCACCCGTATGCTCTACCCGGACTTCACCGACACCGGGACGGACCAGGTGCTGTCCTTCATGTCCTGGACGCCCTTCACGTTCCTGCCTGTCCTCATCGCGATCACCGCGTCCCGCCACTTCCAGACCAATACCTACGTCGCGGTCCTGTGCTGCGCGGCCATCATGAACCCGGACTGGACCACCATGGCGGAGTCCATCTCGCAGGGGGAGACCATCAGCTTCCTCACTATCCCCATGTCGCCCACCGTCTACACCTCCTCGGTGCTGCCTCCCCTCATCCTGGTGTGGCTGCTGTCCTACCTGGAACGCTTCCTCAACAACCACCTCCCGGCAGCGGCCAAGCAGCTGTTCACCCCTTTCTTCTGCCTTGTCATCATGGTGCCCCTGACCTTCCTGGTCATCGGTCCGCTGTCCAGCTCGACAGCCACGGGTATCGCCAACGGCTACAACTGGCTCGTCGAGGTCGCTCCGGTGATCGCTGGTGCCGTCATCGGAGGTGTGTGGCAGGTCGCTGTCATCTTCGGGGTCCACTGGGGGGTTACGCCCATGGTCCTGGCCAACTTTGACAACTACGGCCAGGACACCTTCCAGGCCTTCCAGACCGCGGCGGTCATCGGCCAGGTCGGGGCGGCCGTGGGCGTGCTCATCCGCACCCGCTCCCGCCAGATGCGCGGGGTAGCCGGATCCGCCGCCGTCACCGGTATCTTCGGCATCACCGAGCCCACCATCTACGGTGTCACCCTGCGGCTCAAGCGTCCCTTCGTCATGGGCTGCCTCGCCGGGGCGGCCGGCGCGGTCGTGGTCGCCCTGTTCGGCTCCCACTACTACGCCTACGCAGGTCTGCCCGGTCCGCTGACCATCCTCAACAGCTACTCCGAGACGGCTTCAGGCTCCCTGGTCGGTGAGGTCATCGGCTGCCTGGTGGCCTTCCTGGGTGCGATCGCCCTGGTGTGGGTCACCGGTTTTGAGGACCCCAAGGACCCTGAGGACCCTGCCGAGGCTGGTGGGGCCGCCGGTGCAGACGGGGCCGAGGTCTCTGCGGCGCCTGGTGCGATGGTCTCCCAGCTGGGGGAGGAGAACTATGACGCCGAGCTGGCAGCGGCCTCCCAGCGCTATGCCGTGGCCAGCCCGGTCTCCGGCGAGCTCGTGCCCCTGCGTGACGTCCCTGACGCCGTCTTCGCCTCGGGTGCCATGGGCAAGGGTGTGGGCGTGGAGCCCAGCGAGGACAGCATCTACGCGCCCTTTGACGGCAAGGTGGTCATGGTGCCGGCTACCAGGCACGCGCTGGGGCTGATCTCCTCCGACGGGGTCGAGCTCCTCATCCACATCGGTATCGACACTGTCGAGCTCGACGGCAAGTATTTCACCAGCCACGTCGAGGCAGGCCAGGAGGTGAGGGCTGGCGACCTGCTGATGGAGTGTGACCGCGAGGCTATCACCGAGGCCGGCTACAAGACCGTCACCCCGGTCATCGTCACCAACGCCGACGCCTATGACAAGGTGCTGCTCTACCCCCAGTCCAGCGTCAGGCACGGTGAGGAGCTGGCTACGGCCCTCCTGACCGGCTCTGAGGGCGTTGAGGACGAGGCTGAGGACGAGGCGCAGGTCTCCGGGGCGGCCGTCTCCCAGGCACAGGCCGGGGACGAGTCCTGACGGGCGGGAGGAGCACACCCATGACAGCCCAGTCGTCCCAGTCCTCTCGCCCCAGTCCGTCCTCTCCGGGCGCGCAGCCCTTCCGCCAGGACGTGGCTGGCGACCCGTGGGGCCTGCCGCCTGATGTGGCCGACACCAGGCCTCTGCCCGCGGACTTCCTGTGGGGAGGTGCCGTGGCTGCCCACCAGCTGGAGGGCGGGTGGGACGTCGGCGGCAAGGGGCCCTCGGTCGTGGACGTTCTCACCGCGGGCGCCCGTGGCGTGCCACGGCGCATCACCGAGCGCGTCGAGCCCGGGGAGTACTACCCCAACCATGAGGCGATCGACTTCTATCACCGCTACCGGGAGGACATCGCGCTCATGGCCCAGATGGGCCTGAGGTGCCTGCGCACCTCCATCGCCTGGTCCCGGATCTTTCCGAGGGGCGAGGAGGCCGAGCCCAACGAGGAGGGGCTGGCCTTCTACGACGCCCTCATCGACGAGCTCCTGGCCCACGGCATCCAGCCGGTACTGACCTTGTCCCACTTTGAGATGCCCTTGCACCTGGCTCGCAGCCTCGGCGGCTTCCGCAACCGGGAGGTGGCTGACCACTTCGTGCGCTTCGCCCGGGTGTGCTTCGAGCGCTACGGGGACAGGGTCACCTACTGGATGACCTTCAACGAGATCAACAACCAGATGAACGTGGACAACCCCCTGTTCCTGTGGACGAACTCGGGGGTGACCCTCCAGGCGGGCGACGACCCTGTGGAGGTCATGCTGCGCACCGGACACAACGAGCTGGTGGCCTCCGCACGGGCGGTCGTGGTCGGCCATGGGCTTAACCCTGCCTTACGCATCGGCTGCATGATCTCTTCCCCGACCATCTACCCCTGGTCCTGCGACCCGCAGGACATGATGGCCTTTGCCGTCGCCAACCGCGACCGCTTCCTCTTCCCCGACGTCCACGTGCGCGGCCACTACCCGGCCGCCTGGCAGCGGCGCGTGGAGCGGGAAGGGTGGGATCTGGGCGTCCAGCCCGGGGACGCTGAGATCCTGGCAGCCGGGACGGTGGACTACATCGGGTTCTCCTACTACATGTCCCAGGTGGTGCGGGCCGGGGCCCGGGCCGACACCTCCACCAGCCTCAACGGAGGCATGCCCAACTCGGTGGACAACCCTCACCTGGCCTCCACCGACTGGGGCTGGCCGGTGGACCCGGTGGGCCTGCGCTACACGCTCAACATGCTCTACGAGCGCTACGAGCTGCCACTGTTCGTGGTGGAGAATGGCTTCGGGGCTGTGGACCAGGTTGAGTCGGACGGCTCCGTGCACGACCCCCAGCGTATCGACTACCTGCGCTCCCACATCGACCAGCTCAAGCGGGCCGTGCTCGACGACGGAGTGGACCTCATCGGCTACACCCCCTGGGGGATCATCGACCTGGTGTCCTTTACCACCGGTGAGATGCGCAAGCGCTACGGCATGATCCACGTCGACCGCGACGACGCGGGCCAGGGCAGCCTGGAGCGGCGGCCCAAGGACTCCTTCGAGTGGTACCGCAGGGTCATCGCCTCTAACGGCGCGCAGCTCTGGTAGGAGTACGGACCCTCTGGTAGGAGTACGGACCGGGGAACACACGGTCTGCGGAGCGGGATCTGTGGAGCAAGGTCCACGGGACAAGAAGGACACGAGGATGTCGGATAGCGCCGGGGCCAGGGCCTGGCAGATCGTCAGGGTGCTGAACAACAACGCCGTGCTGGCCCGGGACCGTGACGCGGGCCAGGCGGTGCTCCTGGGGCGGGGGATCGGCTACGGCAGGCACCTGGGCGACCCGGTTGACGCCGGGTCCGTCTCAGAGATCTTCGTCCCTGACGCCGAGCACTCGGTGCCCGGGCTGGTGTCCTTCCTGTCTGAGACCCCGCTGGAGACCGTCCGGCTCGCCTCGGAGGCACTGGAGCCGGTGCGCGCCCAGGGGAGGGTCGCGGTCAGCCAGTCGCTGCTGCTGGCCGTGGCCGATCACCTGCGCTTCGCGGTGGAGCGCAGTCGCCGCGGTATCGTCGTGGACCACCCGCTGCGCTGGGAGGTCCAGCAGCTCTACCCGGAGGAGACCCGCTGGGGAAGGCAGGCGGTGCGCCTGGTGGAGGACTGTCTGGGCGTGCGGCTGGACGACGGAGAGGCCACTACCCTGGCCCTGCACCTGGTCAACGCCCAGTTCGCGGGCTCCGACCTGGCTCCCACGGTGCGGATGACCAGGACCATCACCCAGATCCTGGGCGTGGTCTCCGCCGTGCTGGGCATCCAGGTGGATGAGCAGGCTATGAGCGCGGCGCGCTTCGCAACTCACCTGCGCTACCTGTTCGTCCGGCTGGAGGACGGCCGCCAGATATCGGATTCTTTGGAGGACCTGGTCACGCCGATCCGCCAGGCGCAGCCCCTGGCCTTCCGCGCCGCCTCTCGCGTGCGCGCGCTGCTTGAGGTCAACGGGCCGTGCCTGACCGACGCCGAGCTGGCCTACCTGACCCTCCATATCGCCCGCCTGGCCAGCGAGTGCCAGCCCCGATAGAGGTCCCCTGCGCGCTCGCCCTCGCTCTCGTGCTCGGTGCGTGGTCCCGGTGGCGCCCGGTAGGTGCCCAGGCTAAATCAACGGGGATCGGTGTGGGGACGCGGCGGGTCGGCGGAGCAGAGTGTTCTGCGCGCAGCTGGTCAGTGCCACGGCGGGTGTGGCTGTCCCGTGCTGGTGCTGGTCCTGTGACGCCCAGCGTGGTGCTGGACAGGCTGCTAGGCGTGGGTGGTGCCGTGAGTCGGCTGCGGCTACAGCTGCTAGGGTCGGGCCATGAGCATCACTGTTGCTGTCATCGGCGCCGCCGGGCGCATGGGCTCTACCGTCTGCCAGGCGGTGGAGCAGGCCGAGGGGCTAGAGCTTGTGGCCCGCCTGGACGTGGGGGACACCATCGACGTCGAGCACCTGGGCGGCGCCCAGGTCGCTGTGGACTTTACTGTTCCTGGGGTGACTGAGGCCAATGTCCACGCCCTCGTTGACGCAGGGTGTGACGTCGTCGTGGGCACCACCGGGTGGACCGAGGCAGCCTACGAGCGTGTGCGCGAGCACCTGGCCCGCCCTGAGGCGGCGGGGCGCAGCGTGCTCATCGCCCCCAACTTCGCGCTGTCTGCGGTGCTGGCCATGAGCCTGGCTGCCAGGGCCGCGCGCTTCTTTGAGTCCGCCGAGGTCATTGAGCTCCACCACCCGGACAAGGTGGACGCCCCCTCGGGGACAGCGGTGGCTACCGCACGGGGGATCGCCGCCGCCCGGGCGCAGGCAGGTCTGGCACCGGTTCCTGACGCCACCCAGACGGACCTGCACGGCGCGCGGGGCGCGGTCATCGACGGTATCCACGTCCACGCCGTGCGCCTGCGCGGGCTGACGGCGCACGAGGAGGTGGTCCTGGGCAACCCGGGGGAGCAGCTGACCATCCGTACCGACTCCTTCGACCGCTCCTCCTTTATGCCTGGCGTCATCCTGGCGGTGCGCCAGGTGGGCTGGCTGGAGGGCCTGACAGTGGGGCTGGACGCAGTGATGGAGATGTAACGAAGCATAAATGTATGTGATGCATCTCATTGAGAGTAAAGAAAATCGGCAGTATTGTGAACTGCGACACATCCGCGTCTGCTAAACTACTTACATAAGGACCCGCCAACAACGTAGCCCGCAATCGAAACCAACCGCCCAGAGGCAGAGTGGTAACGCATGGTGTCCGAGCGGACAATGCAAGCAGCGCCGCGAGGAACCGCACATGTTTCTCCTAGACTTACAACGGCCCGTCTTCTGTTTCTTGCTGGAGCAGCGTTGTGTTGCGCGTTCCTGGTTGATGCGTGCCTCTCGTCGCAACCGCTTGCTTTTGAGCCTACAAGCGTCAGGGCCACCATTGTAGTCTACTGCGTCCTCATTGTGGAGCAGCTGGTCTGGGTGCGCCTCCTCGCTAGTGCGACTCCTGTCCGAGTCAGGTGGGCAGGGTGGACAGCTTGGGTACATATGGTGTTCTTTGGCTCCACTAGTTTACACCAGCAAGGCGACGCGAGCATCACAGCACTGCTGTGCGTATATGCCATGTTCGTAATCAGTACGATAAATGCCATATGTCTTCGAGAAAAGATGATCCTCAATCAGAATCCAATGCTCTAGATGAGCTAAGTCGACAAAAGCGGCATGATGTTACTGACTGATAGGTTGAGGGGAATGGGGGTCGCTGTTATCTGTGCAACTCATAGGAAATCTACGTTGAAATATGCGGACGCTGTTTATGAGATTTCTGGTGGAACTGTTGTAAAAGTTCGCTCCAATAGTTGGACGAGCAGCGTGTAGGCCGTATTTGTTTACGTAGTTTGTTGGGGGTGTAGATGTCGTTAGTTGTCACGTTGATGGATAAAGTCTATGACCACGTCCAGGCGCTTCGGGGCGCTTCCTTTGAGGTTCCCGACGGCGCTGTCACCTGCCTGGTGGGGCCTAACGGCGCCGGGAAGACCACCGCGCTCAAGGCGCTGGGTGGACTGGTAAGGCCTGACGGGGGAGAGGTCCAAGTGGACGGTGCCGCACCGGGGACCTCCTCCTTCCCCCTGGGGCACCTGGGGCTCGTGCTCGGACCGGACCACTGGGTGGAGTCCCGCACCGGCTTCCACAGCCTCAAGGGTCTGGCCATGACCTCCGGGGTCCCGGAGAGCCGGGTCAGGCAGTGCCTGGAAGAGGCCGGTATCGCGGCGGTGAGGGACCGCAAGGTGAGGACCTACTCTCTGGGAATGCGCCAGCGTCTCTCGCTGGCGGCTGCCATGCTGGGCCAGGCCCGCAACCTTGTCCTGGACGAGCCCTTCAACGGCCTCGACCCCGAGGGGGTCCGGTGGCTGCGCGCCCTCCTGCGCAGCCAGGCCGAGGAGGGCAGAGCCGTCCTGGTCTCCTCCCACCTGCTCGCCGAGGTCGAGGACATAGCCGACCGCGTCGTCGTCCTCACGGAGGGGCGGGTCCTGGCCCAGGCCTGGACCGATGACGTGCGACGCTCGAGTGGGGTCCTGGTCCGCTCGGGTGAGCGTGCCCGGGTCCTCGTGCTGGCACGGGCCAGACAGTGGCAGGTGGAGGAGCACGAGGACCAGGACACGGTGCTCATAGACGCGGAGATTGAGGAGGTCCAGAAGGCCTTCTCCCAGGAGGGGCTCTCCTTCACCGAGATGCGCCAGGCCAGCCGCACGCTGGAGGACTGGTTCTTCCACGTGCTGGAAGAAGGAGGCCAGGAGTCATGACTGGTGACCGTGCCGCCCCGTCGACGGTGACCTGGCGCCGGGTGCTGGCTGGCGAGCTCGACAAGGCGGTGAGGACACGCTCGGTCCAGGTCCTGGTTGTCCTCGAGCTGTGCGTCGTAGGCTTCTTCTCCTCCTACGTCGGAGTGCCCGGGGTCCAGGCGGCCTGCGTCCCGGCAGGCCTTGCAGGCATCGTCATCGGCGGGGCGGAGTACGCCTCCGGCGCCATCATGCCCACGGTAGTTGCGGTCGGCAGCCGCTCCAGGCTGTTCTGGGCACAACTGGTCTGCGCCGCAGCGGTCCCGGCCCTGCCCGCGCTGATGCTCATGCTGGGGCTGGCCCTGACCACCAGGCCCTACATGGACTACCAGTCCGTCCCCTTCGACCTGGCCACCTCCCTGGAGGCCGTGGTCCGGGCGGGACTGGTACTGGCCCTAGCCAGCGCGGCTGGCGCCCTGCTGTCCATGGGAACACGCCTGGTCGCGACCGCCTCCATCATCTTCGCCCTGGCGATCGGGGGCGCCCAGGTCATGAGCGCGGTGGCTGTCTCGCTGCTGATGCCCGGGCGGGGAGCGGCGCTGTTGTACCCGGTGTACGCGGTGACGCCCAACGCGGTCCTGGCCAGGCTGCAGGGCGTGGCCAACACCCCCTCCATCTGGCTGGAGGAGCCAGCGGTAACGGTGCTGCTGGCCGTGGCCTGGTGCCTGCCCCTGTTCCTGTGGGGCTACCGCAGCCTCACCAGGAAGGACTTCTAGGAGCTGGCCTGGGGTCTGTGAGGCGCCCGCAGGGTCCCGGCTGGTGCACGCGCGGTGGGTGCCCACAGTCCTGGCACGCTACAGCTGCGCCACCCAGCAGTCCTCGGTGACCCCCTGGCCCACGGGAAGCCCACGGTGCGCCCCGGTGGGGGCCAGGCCGACCGAGCGCAGGAACCGGGCCAACGAGTCGTCACCGCGCACCGCCCAGACCACCAGCGCCCTGGCTCCTCGGTCTCGCGCCGTGTCAGCAGCAGCAGCCAGCAGGCGGGAGCCGTGACCACGACGCTGGTAGGCCGGGTCCACGCCCAGGGCCGTGACCTCGGCTGCGGGCAGGGACGCCCGGTTCTCGGTCGGCCGTGAGTCCCGAGGGACCGGGAGGCTCGGGGGGACCTGCGACCTGTTCGCATCGGTAAGTGCAGGGGGCTTGGTCCCGGCAGCGGCGGGCACGACGGACTCAGAACCGGTGCGCCCTGTAGCGACACTCCCGGTGCCGTCAGCCCCGGTGCTGTCAGTTCCACCAGGCTCGGAGCTGTCAGCCCTGCCAGGCTCGGAGCTGTCGGGGGCAAGGGGCTGGGTACCCACTGACCGGGTCGGGGCCAGCCCCAGCAGGCCGACGACCGTCCCCTCCTGGGTGGCCACGAGCACGTGGTGGTCCGGGGACGGGGGAGAGGTGACAGCCTCCTGCCAGCCGGTGGCCACAACCGGGGGCGCGACCATGGCGCGCACACCTTCGGGCAGGTCCGTGCCGTGGGCGCTGCGGTGGCCTGCCTCCAGGGATGCCAGCATGGACGCGGCGTGGACGGTGCCGATCGCGGTGAGGTCGTCGGGGCGGGCCTCCCGCACAAAGCCGGTGACGCCCGCCGGGCCCGTGCCGTCGGTACCAGCGCCCTGGGAAAGGCCACGACCGGGGCTGTGCTTCGCGGGGGTGGCGTGACCGCTGAGATAGTCGAGGTGGCTGGTGCGGGCGTCCAGATCCGCGATCGCGCTTCCCGCCATGTCCGGTGCGGGGCTGTCTGGCTGCTGTGGGAGCTGCGTCGGCTCTGGCGCGGCGTCGTCGTGGCCGGTGGGCTCTGGCACCTCGGGCGTGTGGGGAGCGGTCATGCTCCCAGCCTATCCGTCTGCACATCGTCAACGGGCTGCTGCGCAGTGTCGCCAGCCCTGGCGGCAATCGACCGGCGATGTTCTGCGGAGAGGCAGTAGTCAGGAAGTGCTGCTGTCCCACTGATGCCCCAGGTCGCGGACCGAAGATGTGCAGCGAAACCTTCGCTGCACATCTTCAGACCCCTCGCGCGCTGCTGAAGCCACGCGTTGCTCTCCGGAACCTTGTCATACCGCCAGATCGTGTTGGCGGGACCTGTCCGCGCCCCCTCCAAGATGTGCAGCATGCCTGAATATGCCTGAAGTGGTAGCACGCCTGGAGAGGTCGGGGTAGGTGGCCGTGCGCGATCATGGTCCCAGGAACCACGGAACAGGTGCTGCGGCACCGGTAGGCTTGTTCCATGAGCACCGCTGCCTCCCGCACCTTCGGCTCCGTCGGCGTCGCCATGGTCACGCCTTTCACCCCTGACGGCAAGGTGGACGTGGACGCCGCCTGTGCACTGGCGGTCAGCCTTGTGGACGACGGCGTGGACACGGTCCTGCTGTCGGGCACCACTGGGGAGGCCCCCACTACCCACCTGCCGGAGAAGCAGCTGCTCATCAGGGAGGTCCGGGCGGCACTGGGGGAGCGGGCTATGGTCATCGCCGGGGCAGGCTCCAACGATACCGCCCACGCGGTACGCATTGGCGTGGGCTCCCAGGAGGCGGGGGCGCAGGGGCTCCTGGTCAACGCCCCTTACTACAACCGCCCCAGCCAGGAGGGTGTCTACCGCCACATCATGGCTGTGGTGGAGGCCACCGACCTGCCGATCATGATCTATGACATCCCCGGACGCGCCGGAGTGCGGATCAGTGACCAGACCTTGGCCCGCCTGGCCGAGCACCCCCGCGTCAAGGCGGTCAAGGATGCCACCGGTGACGTCGAGCAAGGCTTTGAGCGCATGGAGTCCACAGGACTGGAGTACTACTCCGGCGACGACGGCCTCAACTTTGCGTGGCTGACCCACGGTGCCTCCGGCGTCGTCTCCGTAGTGGCTCACGCTGATGCGCACTCCTGGCGGGAGATGATCGCTGAGGTCGACTCTGGGGACCTAGCAGGTGCCCGGGCCGTCGCCCAGCGCATGAGGCCCCTGGTACGGGCCATGATGGGGGGTGGCCAGGGGGCGGTCATGGCCAAGGAGGCCCTGGTGCTCCAGGGGCGCCTGCCCTACGCGGGCCTGCGCCTGCCCCTGGTACGCGCGCAGGCGGCGGAGGTCGAGGCGCTGCGCACCACCCTGGAGGCCTGTGGGCTGCTGGCGCAGGGAGCCTGACTGCTGCGTGCCCTAGGTCTGCTGGCCCTGATGGCAGCAGACCGCTGGCACGCGGCTCAAGGGCAGTCCGAAAGGGCGCGGCACGACGGGCTCTGCGGTCGGCCTGGGCGGCCTTCGTCCCCTGCCGACAGCGCTGTGAGGGTGGTCTCCTCCTTCTGGGGGAGGCCTGGTTCGGTTTTTCCTTCCCGGGGGTGATTCGCGGTCGGTGCGTCTCTTGTGGAATAGGACGTGTCAGGTCGGCAGCCCGCTGGCCGTCTGCGCCCCCTCCGCAGTCTCCTGGGAGCCCCCGGCTCCTAGGTGCTCGGCCGGGGCTCGACCCTGAAAGGACCGTACAAAGATGCTTCTGTCTCTCAGCCGCCTCGCCGGATGGGTCCTTATGGCCCTGGGGTCCATGATGGTCCCCCTGGCCGCCGCGCTCAACCAGCCGGGGCTGCAGGCCCTGGCCATCATCGTCCTGCTCGCTGCCACGGCCGCCTTAAGCGCCTCGCTCAAGGAGGACAGCACCGGCAGGTGGTGGACAGACGGGCGGGACGCGTCCAGGCCCTGACCAGCACGGGCGGCCGTACGCGAGCCGCCCGCCTGGCACTTACGCCTGGGGACAGAGCGCACACAGAACGCACAGAGAGCTGAGCCGGGTGCCTGTCGTGCCAGTGCCTTGCGGTCCCCACCGGTTAGGAGCCGCTCTCCAGCAGCCTGCGCCTGGCCTCCCGGCGCAGCATGTCGCCGGTGAGCAGCCAGCCGTCCCCTAGCACAGCAGCCGTAGTCGTCCCGGGGTCCTCCCACTACCCGGCGAAGACCTGGGGCCGCGCACCAGGGGCTCGCCCGGCTCGCCGTCGGGCACCTCCCGGGCGAGGTCGGGGTCGTCGGGGTCCGCCACACGCACGTCGGTATATGGCTGTAAATCAACGAAATGAAAGGCCCCCGGGCCGGTGGTGCTGTCGCGTTCGAGCGCACAGCGGCCACCGGCCCGGAGTGCTGTCCTCGGGCGTGGCCGGAGAACTCCGGCTCGCGACCGTGTCTTCCCTTCCACGCCCATCTGACCTACTATCTAGTAACTACTAGATAAGCGGCGAGGGCGCCGCACAGGAGGGCACAATGACGCAGTACCCGGACCGGCTCATCTTCGGAGCGGCCTACTACGACGAGTACACCCCCGCTGCCGCGGGCCCGGACCGGCTCGAACGCGACATGCAGATGATGATGGAGGCAGGCTTCACCACGATCCGCATCGCCGAGTTCACCTGGGGCACCTGGAACCCCGCCCCCGACGCCTTCGACTTCACCCACATCGACCGCGCCCTTGACGCCGCGCAGCGCCACGGCCTCGACGTCATCATCGGCACCCCCACCGCCGCCATCCCCACCTGGCTGGCCTCCCGCCACCCCGAGGTCCTCGGTGTCACCGCCGCCGGACCCAACAAGTACGGGCCGCGCCAGAACATGAACATCCTCGCCCCCGCCTACCGCCGCTACGGCGAGGCGGCCATCCGTGCCCTGGTGGAGCACACCGCGCCGCGCGCGAACGTGGTCGGCTTCCAGCTGGACAACGAGACCAAGTACTACGACGCCGCCAACCCCGACATCCAGCGCGCCTTCGTCGACCATCTCAAGGACCGCTTCGGCGACGGGCAGGAGGGCCTCAACGCTCTGAACTCAGCGTTCGGCCTGAACTACTGGTCCAACCGGGTGGGTGCCTGGCAGGACTTCCCCGACGTCACCGGTACCATCAACGCCTCCCTGGCGGCCGCCTTCGACGCCTTCCGTCGCGGCCTGGTCACTGACTTCCTCGCCTGGCAGCGTGCCATCGTCGACGAGTACCGCCGCGAGGACCAGCTCGTCACCCACAACTTCGACTACGAGTGGCGCGGCTACTCCTTCGGCATCCAGCCCGCCGTTGACCACTTCCAGGCCGCCGACGCCGTCACCCTGGCCGGTGTGGATATCTACCACCCCGGCGAGGACCAGCTCACCGGCAGGGAGATCGGCTTCGGCGGCGACATCTCCCGCTCCCTGAAGGACGGCGACCCCTACCTGGTCATCGAGACGCAGGCGCAGGGGCAGATGGGCTGGCTGCCCTACCCCGGCCAGCTGCGCCTGCAGGCATACTCCCACCTGGCCTCCGGCGCCTGCGGCGTCATGTACTGGCACTGGGGCTCCATCCACAACTCCTTCGAGACCTACTGGAAGGGCCTGCTCAGCCAGGACTACACGCCCAACCCCACCTACCGGGAGGCGGTCGCGATCGGCCGCGAGCTGGCCGAGCATGCCGACTCGCTCACCGGCCTGCGCAAGTACAACCGGATCGCCGTCATGGTCTCCAACGAGGCCTACACCGCCCTGGAGTGGTTCAGCCTCGAGGCCGGCTTCCCCCGCCAGTACGCGGGCGGTGGCGCCAACTACAACGACGTCTTCCGCTGGCTCTACGACGCCCTGTTCGACCTGAACCTGGAGGTTGACGTCGTCCCCGCCGATGCCCCCGTTGAGCGCCTTAACCGCTACGCCGCACTGATCGCCCCCGCCCTGTACGTCACTGCCCAGGCCACCACCGACGCCCTACGCGCCTATGTGGCCGGCGGCGGCCACCTGGTCACCACCTTCCGCACCGGCGTCGCCGACGAGAACCTGCAGGTCTTCACCGACCGCCAGCCCCATGGCCTGTCCGGCCTGCTGGGCCTGGGAACCGACCAGTTCACCCGCCCCGACGGCGTCGCCCTGCGCCCGGTGGGCGCGCTCGCCGCGGCCCTGGACGACGGCGTCGCCGGCCCGACAGATCCGGCAGTCCCGACAGAGCTGGCCGCCTCCACCTTCATGGAGCTGCTCACCCCCGTCGACGCCGACACTCTCCAGGGTGACGCCGAGGTGGAGGTGCTCGCCGAGTACGACCACCACACCTGGTCCGGGCCGGCGGTGGCCACCCGCGCCGTCGGCGCCGGCTCGATCACCCACCTGGCCACCATGACCGCCCCGGCGCTGACCCGCGCCGTGCTGCGGCTGGTGGCAGAGCGGGCGGACGTGACCGACTGGGCGCAGGACCTGGTCGGCACCGTCACCGTGCGCCGCGGCACCAACGGCCGCGGCCGGGGGCTGAGCTACTTCCTGAACTACTCCCGTGACGCCGTCGAGATCGCCCTGCCGGAGGGCGGTGAGGACGTCCTGGGAACCGTCGTCGCCCCGGGCACTCGCCTGGAGTCCGGCGCCACCGTAACCATTCCCGCCTGGGGCGTCCTCCTCGTCGAGGCCTGAGCCGCCCCGGCAACCCGCAATGAAGCACACAAACTGCACCATTGGGAGAGCACCATGACCGACACCAGCCCAGCCAGCCCCCTCGCCGTCGGCGCCGACGGCTTCCAGTTCTACGCCACCACCGAGGCCGATCCCTGGTTCACCCCGGAAACGCCCGTCACCATCGAGCCGATGCAGACCTTCCCCGGCACCTTCCTGCGCCTGGACGCGCCCGCCCAGGAGATCGACGGCTTCGGTGTCTGCTTCAACGAGCTCGGCTGGGTGGCGCTGTCCCGGCTGTCTGAGGCCGAGCGCAACGAGGTGCTGCGGCAGGTCTTCGCACCCGGCGTTGGCACCGACCTCACCGTGTGCCGCATGCCGGTGGGCGCCAACGACTTCGCCACCGACTGGTACTCCTACGACGAGGTTGACGGCGACTTCGCCCTGGAGCACTTCAGCGTCGAGCACGACGACGCCACCCTGGTGCCCTACATCCAGGCCGCCAAGGCCCACCGGCCCGACCTGACCCTGTGGGCCTCCCCCTGGGGGCCGCCGTCCTGGTTCAAGCGCAACAAGCACTACGCCTGCGCCGCCCCCAACCCGATGAGCGAGCAGACCGCCTTCGACAACGGCCTGCCCCCGGACAACCAGATCGAGGAGGGCACCGACGGGCTGATTCTCACCGAGGAGGTGCTGGACGCCTACGCCCGCTACTTCGGCAAGTTCATCGACGCCTACGCCGAGCGCGGCATCGACATCTCCATGGTCATGCCCCAGAACGAGTTCAACTCCGCCCAGATCTACCCCGCCTGCACCTGGACGTCGGAGGGACTGATCGCCTTCCTGAAGCACCTGGTCCCCGAGATGGAGCGGCGCGGCGTGAAGGTCTTCTTCGGCACCATGGAGCGCCCGGACGACACCATGGTGGAGAAGGTCCTGGCTGATCCGGAGGTGGGCCCGCACATCGCCGGTGCCGGCTTCCAGTGGGACGGAAAGCGGGCGGTGCCCTTTGTCCACCACAACCACCCGGAGCTGAAGATCTACCAGTCCGAGCAGGAGTGCGGCGACGGCAGGAACGACTGGCGCTACGCCCGCTACGCCTGGACGATGATGCGCCACTACTTCAACAACGGGGCCTGCGTCTACGACTACTGGAACCTGGCGCTGGACGAGGGCGGCGTCTCCCGCTGGGGGTGGAGCCAGAACTCCCTGGTGACCGTGGACCCTGAAACCGGCAAGAGCCGCTTCACCTACGAGTACTACGTGCTGCGGCACCTGTCCGGCTTCGTGCAGCCGGGCGCCCGCTTCGTGCCGACGCTGTCCTACACCGGGTATGAGAACCTGCTGGCCTTCCACAACCCCGACGGCTCGGTGGTGGTGGCCGCCCAGAATGACATGACCACTCCGCAGGAGTTCGTGGTGGGCGTGGGGAACAGGAACGTGTCCTTCACCGCCCCGGCCGACTCCCTGGTGACCGTGGTGGTGCCCGCCGAGCACGTGGAGGTGGCCTCCAAGCCGCTGGCCTGAGCGGTGCGCGGGAGCGGCCCCCGCAGGACGGGCGGGAGCGGCAGAGGCCTTGGTCTACCATCCGTAGCCTTCGCGCCTCGGAGTGCTCCTGCCAAGCCCCGGCCACGCCTGCAGCCCGCTGTTCCCGCCCGCGCTCGCAGCTTGCTGTTCCCGGCTGCGCTCGCTTGTAGGCCCATTCCACGACCTTGGTGACGTTTTACGACCCCGGGGTCGTGCAATGTATGGGGTGCGGCTAGCGGTAGTCGTCCCAGACCGGGGAGGGGAACAACACAGCCTCCCAGCGCGCCCACTCCTTGGTCAGGGAGATGGGCGGGCGGCGGAAGAAGCGGATCTGCGCCCCGTCCATCGCCTCGATCGCCATCTCCACCAGCGGCCGCATCGTCTCCCAGCCGCCCGCCGCGACGATGTCGGGTGGCAGGCGCCAGGTAAAGGTGGAGTAGTGGTCCCACACCTGGTCGGGGCGGTTGATGAAGTGGTCGTAGGCGGGGTGGCGCGGGTCGGTCGCCTCCACGCCCAGCGTCATATAAAGTTCCATCAGCTCCGGGCGGGCCTCGTTGAAGGCCACCAGGTAGCGGAAGTAGGCCGGCAGGCTGATGCCATCGGGATGGGTGGCCGCCGGGTCGCCGGAGTCGATGAAGTCCTGCGGGGTGCCCTGGCGGTCGTAGCGGTTATCCAGCAGCAGCTCCAGCAGGCCGTTCTTGGTACCGATGTAGTGCAGCAGTCCCGCCTGGGTGATGCCGACGGCGTCGGCCACCTCCTGCAGCGACAGTCCGTTAAACCCGTGCTTGGCCACCAGTTCGGTGGTGACCTCCACGATCTGCTCGCGCCGCTGGGCGGCGGTCATGCGGTGACGCTTGGTGGAGGACGCTAGCGGCATGTGCCGATCCTATGGCCAGGGCTTGTCAACTGTCTGAATCCGGGACAAACGCACCCGCAGCGGTGGCCGCCCTACTGCGGGTCGTTGAGATCGTACGGTTCTACAGGTGGTTGAGAAGCGTCCGGCCGGCGTTTGGCCCGGGTGGCGACAATAAGGCGCGCCCGGCCGGGCGCGTGCGAGGTTGCGCTCAGCGCACCGAGCGGATCGCCAGGATGGAGATACAGCCAATCAGGGCGCAGGCGATGGATACCGGGAACACCAGCGTGTAGGCACCGGTGATGGTGACGATCGTGGAGGTGATCACCGGCCCGGACATCTGGCCGAGGGTGGTGGACATGTTGAGGATGCCCAGGTCCTTGCCGGCGGTGTCGGGGTTGGGCAGCACGTCCACATTGAGGGCCTGGTCCACCGAGTTGTACACGGAGTAGCCGAAGCCGGCGATGAAGGCGAACAGGTAAATTCCGGTTGTCGTCGGCATGATCCAGGGCATGAGCACACCCAGGGCGAAGCACATGGAGGCCATGACCACCGGCAGTTTGCGGCGCCGCAGCAGGTCGGACAGTGGGCCGCCAATGAAGCCGCCGATCAATCCGACCACCAGCGTAATCGTGGACATCAGCGTCACGGTGGCCGCGGACTCCCTGGTAGACAGGCCCAGGTAGTCCTGGATGATGTAGAGCTGGTAGGCGTTGATCATCTGGTACGAGACCAGCATGGTGAAGCGGCCGAAGAAGGCCTTCCAGAAGTCGGCCGCGCCATGGATCGGCAGGATGAAGGAGCGCAGGAGGTCAACCAGGCCCCCCGCGTCGGTGGCCTCATTCACGGGGGAGCGCTCGCGCGGCCATACCGCAACGGCGAAGATGCCGGCGATGCCCATGAGGATGCCGCCGAGGGTGAATCCGGAGACGGAGGCGCCAGATTCGGAGATGAAGCGGGCGCCGACGATCGCGCCGATCGGGTAGCCGATGGAGACGCCGACGCCCCAGAAGGTGGACATGGTGCCGCGAATTGTCTCCGGCACGCGGTCGGACAGCACGGCGATCGCCGGGGCCAGCATCATGTTGAGGCCCACCATGCACACGCAGTAGATGAAGGTGATGGCGCTGGCGTTGGTCAGGATGCCGATGGCGAACAGGCACAGGCCGCCGAGAACGCCGCCGCTGACCACCCAGGGGCTGCGCTTGCCGAAGCGGGAGCGGGTGCGGTCGGAGAGATTCCCGAAGATGAAGTTGGACAACAGCGACACCAAGGCGGTGACCGCGGATATGGATCCGAGCAGGGCGGTCGGGTTGTCGACGCCGATGTCCTTCAGGCGCTGAGGAAGGAGGACTGCGGCGATGGTGTTCAGGCCGATCGCCCACAGTATGGAGATGCCGAAGAAGCCGATGCCGAAGCGCACCATGGTGGCGCGCTGTAGCGGCAGGCCGGTGTCGGGCGCGAGATTGGAGAGGGCCGAGGTGTCTTCCTCGGCGGGGGACGCGGGCTGCTGTGCCATGTGCGTGGACCCTTTCATTGAACAGCGGTGTTCAACAACGGTCGTTACTTACTACTTAGTAAGTATAACAGGAATACTAATCCCTCGGTGGACGGTCTGTCAACAGGCGACATGTGGGCGGACCCGGCCCCGCCCTCGCGATCTCACAGTGGACGCCCGCCGCCCGCGTCATCCGCATAACGTAAAGGGTCGGCGTCTGTGGGCGGCCAGCACCTGGTCCACGTCGAACTGGGGGGCAGCACCTGGGTTGCCGCCTTGTGCACGGCACTGAGCACGTTGAAGGTCAGCCTGAAGGCTTGGAAGAACGGCAGGAGCGCCAGGAAGGTCTCCGCGCCCTCGTGCGGCATCGGCACCCGGTTCACGTTGGCCCGCAGGTTGGCGTGGGTCAGCAGCGCCGCCTTGGGTGTGCCCGTGGTACCGCCGGTGTAGAGCAGGACCGCGACGTCGGGGACCGCAGGGTAGGGGTGAGCGGTGGGTAGGCGCTGGGCTTGGGCTCGGGCGACCTCACGGTCCCAGCCCTTTCTCTCAGGCCACCAGCACCTGCGCGCCGTCGCCGACCAGCTGGCGCGGACCCCGGCAGCCGGGGCCAGGGGTTGTGCTCGGAGACGATCGCCCCCAGCCGCAGGGCCGCTTAGATGGCGACGACGTGCTGGGGACAGTTTGGCAGCAGCAGGGGCGCCCGGTCGCCGTGGCGCACACCGGCGCGGTGCAGCAGCCAGGCGGCACGCTCGGAGGCTTCCAGCAGCTCGGTGTGGGTGAGGGTGGCACTCTTGAAGTCCAGGGCGATCCGCTGGGGTAGAAGTCCGTGGCCGTCTCCAGCAGGCTGCTCACGCCGGAGTGCTGTCTTTGCCGGGCCTCTGGTCGTCCCTGTGTCCGGGCTCGGTACCGCCCTGGTAGGCCGGACCGTCCCCGGTCTGGCCGGTACCCCCAGCCAGGTGCCCCTTGACAGAGGTGACGGCCGCGGTGGCCGCCACCGAGGCGGCCTCGCGCGCAGCCAGCAGCTCCTCGCGCACCGCCCGGCGCAGGATCTTGCCGATCTGGGAGCGGGGCATCTCGGAGAGGATGGCGACCTGGCGCGGCAGGGCGTAGTGCGACAGCGTCCGGGCGGCCCAGTCGCGGACCTGCTCCAGGGTCACGTTCTGCCCCTCCTTAGGGAGGATGGCCGCGACCACGGACTCCCCACCCGCCTCGCCGGGCAGGCCGACGACGGCGACGTCCTCAACCTGCGGCATGGAGCGCACCGCCTCCTCTACCTCGGAGGGGTAGACGTTAAAGCCCCCTGAGATAATGAGCTCCTTGCGGCGGTCGGCGATGACGTAGAAGCCCTCCTCCTCACGCACCAGGTCACCGGTACGCAGCCACCCGTCCTTGGTCAGCACCTCTGCCGTCTCCTGCGGGTCCTGCCAGTAGCCCGGGAACACCTGCGGGCCACGGACCACCAGCTCGCCAATCTCACCGGGGGCCACCTCACGGTCGGGGTTGTCCGGGTCCACCAGCCTCGCCTCGGTGGAGGGATAGGGTATGCCCAGCGTCCCGGGTCTGCGCTCGGGCGAGATCGGATTGCCCAGGACGATGGGGGAGGACTCGGTCATTCCGTAGCCCTCGATGATGACACCCCCGGTGGCCTCCTCCCAGGCTTGGGCCACGGCCACGGGGTTGGGAGCGGCCCCGCAGACGGCGATCTTGCAGGAGGACAGGTCCGCACCCGTGGCTGCCGCCCGGGCCGCCAGCCGATCGAACATGACGGGGACTCCGGGGAAGAAGGTGGCAGGTCTGCGCCTCCAGGCCGCCAGGACCATGTCGGTGCCGAACTTGGGCAGCACCACCTGAGTGGCGGCCAGGCCCACGGCGCACAGCAGCGACAGGGACAGCCCGAAGGCATGGAAGAACGGCAAGACTGCGTAGAAGGTCTCCTGCCCCACTACGGTAGTCTGTGAGGCCCACGCCAGGCTCATCTCCGCGTTGGATCGCAGATTGGCGTGGGTCAGGCAGACGGCCTTCGGCGTGCCGGTGGTGCCGCCGGTGTACAGCAGGGCCGCCGGGTCCCCCGCGCCGGGCAGCGGGTGGCTGCTGGCCAGCGCCGGGGCTGAGGCGACCGCGTCGTCCCAGGAGCGGACTCCGGCAGGGACCCGGCCCCGCAGCTCGCGACGGCGCTCCCGGGCGGCGGCGACTGGCAGACGCAGCGCCAGGCGGCTGCGCAGGGGCAAGCCCCGTGACAGGTTCACGGAGTACACCTCCATGTCCGCAAGGCCGGCCTCGCGCAGGGAGCCGGTGACCTGGACCAGGCGCTCGAGGGTCTTCTCCCAGGCGATGAGCACGCGCCCCCGGTGGATACGTACCTGCTCGCGCAGCTGGGAGGCCGGGGCCAGGGGGTTGTGCTCGGCGACCACGGCGCCGATGCGCCACGCCGCGTAGGCCAGGACCACGTGCTGAGGGCAGTTGGGCAGCACCACCCCCACAACGTCGCCAGCCTGCACTCCCAGCCCTCGCAGGGCCTGGGCGGCCTGGGACACCTGATGGGTCAGCTGGCTATAGGTGGTGGTGGCACCCATGAAGTCCAGGGCCACCTGGTCGGGGAACTGCCTCGCGGCGTCGCGCAGCATACAGGACAGGGGCTCGGTGACCGGGGGGATGGTGGCAGGGACCCCCGGGGCGTAGTGAGGGGAGCGGGGGGCAGGTGTGCCGTCGCCGCGGGACTCAGGGGGCACGGGCGTGCTCTGGGTGCTCACGGTCTCTCCTTCGCTCAAGAACACGGGGTGGTGTCGGTACCTGCCCGCCGAGGCGGGCAGGTACCGAGGCAGGTACTGTGCCTGGCGCAACGCTAACCTACGGATGCGTAGCCTCGCGTCCCGTGGGGGGAGGAGGCGAATAGTGTGTCGTCACGCTCACGGACAGTGTCAGATGATGCCACGGTGGTCGGCGCGGCCGGTGGTGGTCGGTGTGGTCAGTAGCTGGTGTCAGCGGTGTCGTCCGTCCAGGCCCTGGGGCGGGGTGGAGCGGCACAGGACCCGCAGACGCCGTGTAGGCCGGGTCATGGCCACGTACAGGTCCCCCGGGCTGGCCGCAGCCAGGCGGTCGGGGTCCAGCAGGACGACGACGTCGAACTCCAGGCCCTTGGCCGCTGCCGCCGCCATGACCGCCACACGGGCACGCAGCACGTCACCGCCGGGTGCCTCCATGGCCTGAGCCAGCGCCGGGTCCTGGGCCAGCGCCTGGACCACCTGGTCGGTCTCCTGGTCAGCCTCCGCAGTGATGACGGCGAGGCGTCCACCACCGGGACCGGCCCAGGAGTCCAGGAGGTCACGCTCTTCGCTGACCGCGCTACGCAGCACCTGTGCCCAGGCCTGGTCGTCCTGAGCCGACCGGGTGCCGGAGAGGTCGTCCACGTGCAGGCAGTCAGGCAGGTCGCGCACGGAGCGCACCGGGTAGGGGGTGGGGTGCCCGAGCGCGCCGACCACGGCCTCGGCCGCCGCCATGATGGTGGCAGGGGTGCGGTAGCACACGCTGAGCACCTCCTGGCGCAGGGGCGCTGACCCCGACGTCTTCTTACCACTGTGGCCACGAGATCCTCGCGGGGGGCTCCCACCCGCCGAGGTCCCCAGCCCGGCCAGCGCCTCCTGCCAGCTGGCGGGCGCGTGGGGGCCGGAGTACTGGGCCAGGTCACCGACCACCGTGAAGGAGCGGACTGGGCAGCGGCGCGCCAGGGCCCGCCAGGCCATAGCGCCCAGCTCCTGGGCCTCGTCGACGACCACGTGCCCGTAGGTCCAGCTCCTGTCCGCGCGGGCGCGCTCCGCCAAGGTCAGGGACGGGCCTGTACCTTGGACCCGTTGGGCCAGCATCTGCGCGCTGACCATGCCGTTGCCCAGCTCCTGGGACTCAATGGCCTGGGCTGCGTAGGCCACCAGCTGCTCGTGGCGCTGAGCCTCCAGACGGGCTTGGTGGGCCTGGGCGTCCTCGCTGGGACCTAGTAGCTCGGCCAGCTCGTCCAGGAGAGGCACGTCGGCGGCCGTCAGGGCGGAGCCAGCAGGTCGTCGCAGGAGGCCGCGCTCGGTCGCGGTAAGCTCGGGGGCCAGCGTCTCCAGGAGCTGGGGACGCGTCCACAGCCGCTCCAGGAGCCCCGTGGGCGTGGTCGGCATCCAGCACAGATTGATCTCCCGGCGGGCGTCGCGTGCCGTGCGGATGTCCTCGCGGATCCAGGCGCGCGTGTCAGGGTCCGAGACGTCTTGTCCCGTGGCGGCCGCGTACTGGTCGGTCAGCCTCTCCAGGAGCCACAGGACGAAGGGCTCCCTGGCCTGGTTGTGGGGCTTACCGGAGCGCCGGGCCCGCGTGGCCGCCTCACGCACCTGTGAGGGCTCCAGGACCAGGCTGGTGCCCTCGACCCTGATAGTGCGCGGCCCGTCAGGAACCCGCTGCAGACTGCGCACCGCGCGACGCAGGATCTCCACCCACGCGGAGCGCCCCTTGATCTCTGCCGCCTGTGCAGGCTCGGTGCCGCGCGCCCGCACCCCGGGCAGGAGGTCGGACATGGTGGTGGAGACCACCCCGGTCTCTCCCAGCGAGGGCAGGACCTGCTCGACGTATCGCAGGAACGTCGGCGAGGGGCCGACCAGCAGCACCCCGGAGCGCTCCAGGCGCTCGCGCTCGGAGTAGAACAGGTAGGCCACCCGGTGCAGCGCCACTGCGGTCTTGCCCGTGCCGGGACCGCCCTGGACGACGAGGACGCCCCTGCCGCCGGAGGTGACGACCCGGTCCTGCTCCGCCTGGATCGTGGCCACGATGTCGCCCATGCGGCCGTCACGTGCCGCGGACATGGCCGCGATGAGCGCCCCCTCCCCTTGGAGGTCCTCCTCCTGCAGGTCGTGGGTGCGCCTCCCGCTGCCCCCGTCATCCTGGTGCCCGTCCTTCCCGCCCAGGGCGGTGACGTCGATCAACTCGTCCTCCACCCCCACCACCGTGCGGTCGCGGGTGTCAATGTGGCGGCGGCGCACCAGGCCCATCGGGTCGCGTGCAGTGGCCTGGTAGAAGGCGCGGGCCAGAGGAGCGCGCCAGTCCAGGACTACCTCGCGATGCGCAGAGTCCTGCAGCCCGGTGCGGCCTATGTAGTGGCGTGCGCCGCCGCGTGTGACGGGGGAGGAGCCTCCTGCTGCCTGGGCGGCCTGGGCCGTCATGTCCATCCGTCCGAAGACCAGCCTGGACTCCACTCCTTCCAGGGAGGAGACCAGGCCGGAGTAGTGGACGGCGTAGGCGTCGCGCTCACCGCGCGACTGGTGGGTGCCGGAGACCTCCTGTGCCTCGGTCTCGGCCAGGGACCGGCGGGCCCGGTCCAGCTGGCGGTCCAGTTCGGCGTAGGCGAGGTCGACCACCTGCTGCTCGGTGTCGAGCTCGCGGCGACGGGCGGCCTCAGCAGACTCAGCAGATGCTGGCTGTCGGGGTCCCGGCTGGTCGCCTGAGGAGGGTGGTGTGTGACTCACGTGGCCTCACTGAGGGTCAGGGCGGACGGAGCGCGGTCAGGCTGGTGGCAGCAGAGTGTGCCGCCGTCCGCACGGTATACACGGTGCACGGTGCCGTAGCCTCCCACGGCACAGGGACGCCCTATTATTCTCCTGCTGCTGTGGCGGCGGGAAAGCCGACGGCGAACAGCGGCCGTCGCTGCCTGGTGTGCCGGGAACACATGGGCGCCTCGGCTTGTTCGGCCTACAGACGGCGCTGCTCGTCTAGGCTTCGAGCAGTACGGGTCGCCCCGCAGCGGTCCGACCAGGCAGCACCACACGAGGAGACACGAGGAAGGAGGCAGATCTGTGAGACCACTGTTCAGCGTGCAGCACCCAGCGGACCAGCCGGTCTCCCCGCGCGTCCTCATTCACTACTTCGAGGGGGCCATGGACGCCGGCAACGCTGGGTCGCTCGCTGTCGAGCAGCTCCTCATGACGCTTCCCAACGAGCGACTGGCGACCTTCGACGTCGACTCCCTTGTGGACTATCGTGCCCGACGACCGGTCATGACCTTCACCCACAACACCTACAGCTCGGTGTCCATGCCTGAGCTGGTCCTGGACCTTCTTCACGACGACAACGGGGAGGACCTCCTGCTCCTGCACGGCACCGAGCCCGACTACCGGTGGGACGAGTTCGTCGGCGCTGTCGCGCACCTGGCGGTGTCCATGGGTGTGAGCCAGGCGGTGGGTATCGGTGGTATTCCCATGGCCGTGCCCCACACACGCCCGACCTACGTCCACTTCCACGGCAGCCAGCCGGACCTCCTGCCCACCCAGGCCGAGATCTTCGGCCACGTGGAGCTTCCTGGCTCACTGGCGGCCTACCTGGAGATGCGCCTGGGTGAGCTGGGGCTGGACTCCCGGGGAGTCTCGGCTGCTATCCCCCACTACGTGGCCCGGGACGAGTTCCCGCAAGGAGCCTCGGCGCTGCTGACAGCCGTCGTGCAGTCCACGGGGCTGGCTCTGCCTGTGGGAGACCTGGAGGCGGCCGCCAGCGCTAATCGTGCCGAGATCGACGCCGAGGCCGCCCAGCAGCCGGAGGTCTCCGCCGTCGTGTCGGCCCTGGAGGCCCAGTACGACGCACTGGCTCCGCGGATCTCGGCAGCTGACGCCTCCGGCGCGGCCCCGGTGCTCGACCTGCCCAGCGCGGATGAGATCGGTGCCCGGCTAGAGGCCTTCCTGGAGGCCAACGAGTCCGGCGACCTGGGGCAGCAGGGCTGGAGCCCCAGCCCAGAGGGCTGAGCTCCTGCTGCCCGACCGGGCTCGCTCGGGGTCCCTCAGCGTCCCTCAGCGACGGGGCAACGCAGTCTCAGCCACGGGTCAGCGGGAGGTCTGCGGGGTCCCAGGCGCGTACGGGGAGGGGCAGGCGTCGCACCGCACGGTCGATCTCCTCGCGTTCGCGGGTGCTGTAGGGGTCGCGTCGCGCGACGGTCACGACGTTTCCCTGTCGTCTGCCCCTAGCGGCAGCAGCGTCAGCCACCACGAGGACACCTCCGAAGATCGCGGTGAGGACGGACAGCTCCTGGTGCAGCGGCGCGCGCGGGGTCGACAGGGAGTTGGTCAGCAGCAGTCCCCCCGGTGCCAGGGCGGAGGAGCAGGAGGTGAGGAACTTCTCGGTGCGGCAGAAGTCCGGGACCTGTCCGGCCGCGAACACGTCACGTACCACGACGTCCCAGCTCCCGGCGTCCAGGGTATCCACGACCTCGGCCGCGTCGCCGACCCTGATTCGTAGCCGAGGTGAGCGTGGCAGGTCGAACCACTGCCGTACCAGACGGGCCAGTACCTCGTCGATCTCCACCGCCAGCTGTCGGGACCCTGGCCGAGCCGCGTCCCAGGCCCGAGCGAGCGCGCATCCCGCTCCGCCCAGGTGCGCGGCCCGGACTGCTGCCTCCGGGCCGCGCAGCACCGTCAGCACCGCGTCCATCTGCTGGTGGTACTCAAAGTCCAGGTGGGCGGGGTCACGCAGGTCGAGGTAGGAGGACTCCGCGCCGTCCAGGAGAAGCAGCACCCCGGTGTCCCTGACGACCAGCTCGGCGGTGGAGCAGGAGGTGGTGACAGGCCCCGAGGGCAGCGTCTGCACAGCGTCGGGCCTGCGGGACTGGCGGGACACGACCCCCTTGAATCCGCGCTTACGTGTCACAGGGACAGGTTAGCCTGGACGAGGATGCCGCGTGCGGGGTGCCTGCCGGGGTGCGCTGCGGAGTGGACGCGGTCGTAGCGTTGTCACCGGCTCTGAGGAGGGGCGCTGTCGGCGGTACCGCTGCGGCTGAGGAAGAGATTGCGGATAGGGAGGTGAGGGTCATGAGCAGGGCTCCGCGGGCGGAGTCAGCCCGTCGCTCCTGGGGGGAGGACGACTCCGGGACCCCAATCCTGCACGTGGACATGGACGCCTTCTTCGCCTCCGTGGAGGTCATGGAGCATCCTGAGCTGGAGGGGCGGCCGGTCGTCGTCGGGGGCTCCCACGGACGTGGCGTGGTCTCTGCCGCGTCTTATGAGGCTCGTGCCTACGGCGTGTCCTCGGCCATGCCCATGGCGGAGGCGCTGCGGCGCTGCCCCCAGGCCGTGGTGCTGCCCGTGCGCCACGAGCTCTACAGCCAGGTGTCGGCCAGGGTTATGGCGGTGCTGGCCGAAGTGACCCCTGTCCTGGAGAGGGTCAGTGTGGACGAGGCCTTTCTGGACGTCTCGGGCGCCAGGCGCCGCATGGGCGGCCCCGTCCAGGTCGCTACCTGGATCCGTGAGCAGGTGCGCGGCCGCGTAGGGGTTCCCGCCTCGGTCGGGGTGGCCTCCACCAAGTTCGTCGCCAAGCTCGCCTCGGCCCACGCCAAGCCTGACGGCCTGCTCCTGATCCCGGCTGAAGCCACCAGGGACTTCCTGGACCTGCTCCCCGTGGAGGCACTGTGGGGGGTGGGTGCCAGGAGCGCGCAGGTGCTCCAGCGCTGGGGTATCAAGGACGTGCGGACCCTGGCCGCCACGGACGTGCGCCGTCTGGAGAAGATCCTCGGTACCGCTGCCGGGCGGCATCTTCACGACCTCTCCCACGGCATCGACCCCAGGCCTGTCAACCCGGTCCGTGAGGAGAAGTCCGTCGGTACCGAGACCACCTTCTACTCCACTATTACCGACCGTGAGCACGCTCGCCGGGTCCTGCTGGACCAGACCCACCAGTGCGCCGCCAGGCTGCGCGCTGGGTCTCTGCGCTGCCGCGTCGTGGTGCTCAAGGCCCGGGGGGCGGACTTCACCACGGTGACCCGCTCGCGGACCCTGGCCGTGCCAACGGACCTGGCCCGTGACGTCTGGCAGGCACTGGGCGGTCTCTTCGACGCGCTGCCCACGCCCCCCGGAGGCTTCCGCCTGCTGGGCGTTCGGGTCGAGGGACTGTTCCGCGTCCAGGAGGGTGTCCAGCTCCTCCTGGACGAGGACCCCCGATACGGCGCGCCGGAGAGGGCTGCGGACGCCGTGCGCAGACGCTGGGGCGGGCAGGCCCTGAGGCCAGCCAGCCTGCTGCCCCCGCCGACCTCACCACGTCCCGAGGGATGACCAATCTGGCTCCCAGGTTTTCCCGGGGCACAACAAGGCCTATCCTGGCTGTGGCGGAACAGCGGCCCCAGCCGACCGCGTAGACCGTCCCGCTACGACGCACACGACTCCACCCCCTGGCTCAGAAACGAGGAGCACGATGGCACTGTCAGAGCGAGAGCAGCAGGTCCTGCGTGATCTGGAGTCGCAGCTCCACCAGGAGGACCCGGGACTTGCCGACACGATGGACAGCAGGACGACTGGGCCCCTGCGTCTGTCCCCCAGGCACATCGGGGCCGGAGTCGCCCTGGTGCTAGTGGGGATGAGCCTGGTCGTCGGCGGTGTGGTTGTGCGTAACAGCGTGATCTCTATCCTGCTGGGTGTCGTCGGCTTCGGGATGGCCGTCTGGGGTGTCACCCTCGCCCTGACGCGTGTGGAGGCCGGTGGCGGTCCTGGGTCGTCCCGACGTCCCTCACGGCGTTCCTCCTTCATGGACCGTCAGTCGCAGCGGTGGGACCGTCGGCGCGGTTCTCAGGGCTGAGCGAGCCGTGCCTGACGGGGGTGACGTGTGCGTGCCCCCGAGCAGGTGTCCCTGGGTGCCGTGCGCACGCTGCGTCGGCATCGAGTGATGTGTACGCCCTGACCGGGTGCGCCGGTCGTTCCTGTGTGGTGCCGGGTATCGCGTCTCCTCCCTCCACTGTCCTCCACCCGGTCGGCCTCCCTCCACCCGGTCGGCCTCGCCAACGTGCCCGGTAGACGTGGAGGCTGCGGGCTCCCTCCCGCAGCCTCCACATGAGTCCCGCGTGAGAACCTCGCCTGTCCCCGGACCCCTTCCCGGCTCCCTCGATCCCTAAACACCCAGCCTGTCCCTCTTACCTGTCCCTCTCTGATGCCTTTTCCTGACCCTTCCTGACCCGCCCGGGCTGGGGCGTAGTCGTCCCGGCTCTCCTGCGCCCGGTGCCCGGAGAGGTTGGCCGTGACTGGCGTGTCGCGTCCCCCTCCACTTCCCTCCACCACGGCAGATCCGCTTGATCTGGCGGAAGACGACGTCGTGACGTGACAGCCTTCCCGCACGGCGTGGGAAGGAGGGGAGGAAAGTGGAGTAAGGTGGGGGCCAGGGGAAAGCCGAGGGGAAGGAGGTGTCCCGTTGTTCCTGGGCACCCACGCCCCAAAGCTGGATGAGAAGGGCCGCCTCATCCTGCCTGCCAAGTTTCGTGAGGAGCTGGCTGGCGGCGTGGTGATCACCCGAGGTCAGGAGCACTGTCTGTACGCGTTCACCTCTGCGGAGTTCGAGCGCATGTACGCACAGCTCCGTGAGGCACCTCTGGCCCAGAAGCAGGCACGCGACTACATCCGAGTCATGCTCTCAGGAGCGGACTCCCAGGTTCCGGACAAGCAGGGGCGGATCACCCTCCCCGCTCAGCTTCGCAGCTATGCCGGGCTGAGACGGGACCTGGCCGTTATCGGGGCAGGGGCCCGGGTGGAGATATGGGACGCCACTGCCTGGAGCGACTACCTGGCCGCTCAGGAGCAGGTCTTTGCCGACACAGCCGAGGAGATCATCCCCGGGTTCTTCTGAGACGCCCCGACGGTGACCCGCCTGACGAGGTCTCCGCCCGATGCCGAGTCCGGCACCTCTTCCCCGGTGCCGGAACCACGGGAGGAGTCCTGGCCAGGTGGCTCACCGGGGCGGGGGCCTTGGCCCCGGCAGGACAGACCAACGTAGCAGGAAGACAGCCGGAAGGAGGACATGCCGTGACCGCTGCTGGCACTACACGCCTACCACCACAGCCGCTGCAGGCGGAGGATGTCGCCCGTCGGCACGCTCCCGTCCTCCTGGGGCGCTGCCTGGACCTCCTGGAACCTGCCCTGGCTACCGCGGACGCCAACGGGGAGGCGGGGCGGGGCGCACCGCTTATGGTCGACTGCACCCTGGGCATGGGTGGGCACACCCAGGCAGCCCTGGACCGCTTCCAGGGCCTGCGTGTCATCGGTATCGACCGCGACCCGCAGGCCCTCCGCCTGGCCCAGGCGCGGCTGGCCCGCTACGGGGGACGTTTCCTCGCTGTCCACGGTACCTACGACCAGGTGGCTGAGATCGTGCGGGAGCATGCCCCCCTCCTCGCAGGTGCAGCCGACGGCACTGTTGACGCCGTCCTCATGGATCTGGGCGTGTCCTCCCTCCAGCTGGACGAGGCCGCCCGCGGTTTCGCCTACTCCAGGCCCGTGCCCCTGGACATGCGTATGGACCAGACCACTGGTCCCACGGCCCGTGACCTCCTGGCAACTGAGGACGCGGCCAGCCTTACCTGGATCCTGCGGGTGTACGGGGAGGAGCGTTTCGCCTCCCAGATCGCCCGGGCGGTGGTGCGTCGCCGTGAGGCGGGGAACCCGGTGACCACCAGCCAGGACCTGGCTGACCTGGTCCGCCAGGTGGTCCCGGCGGCGTCGCGCCGTAGCGGAGGCCACCCCGCCAAGCGCACCTTCCAGGCGCTGCGCGTCGCCGTCAACTCCGAGCTGGAGATCCTGGAGACCGCGGTACCGCGGGTACTGAACTGCCTGCGGGTCGGTGGGCGCGTGGTGGTGGAGTCCTACCAGTCCCTGGAGGACAGGATCGTCAAGCGGGCACTGGTGTCAGGCGCGACCACCAGAGCGCCCCACGGTCTTCCCGCCGTCCCGGACTCCGACCGCCCCTACCTCGAGCTGCTCACCCACGGTGCCGTCAGGGCTGGTCCCGACGAGGTCGCGCTCAACCCGCGGGCGGCATCCGTGAGACTGCGGGCAGCGGCCCGCACCAGGAGCGTGCAGGAGGCGCCCGCACCCGAGCCCCGCGGCGGCCCGTATGCGCGCCGTACAGACACCAGTAACCGACGAGGAAAGGCCGGCAAGAGATGAGCGCAGCCGCGACAGCGCGAGCAACCCGTCCCGCTGCGACACGTCGTTCCGCAGTGTCCTGGGGCGGCTCCCTGGTAGCAGGTGAGGGCGACGCCCGTGGGCTCCAGCACGACGAGGCAGGTACCAGTCGTCCTCGGCTGCGTGTGGTCACAGGAACCGCCCCCGCACGCACCACCCTGCCCTTCCTGGCGATCATCATCCTCGTCCTGGCGGGAGCGCTGGTCGCCTCCATGCTGCTCAACGCCCGCATGGCTGACACCGCCTACCGGATGAAGGAGGCGCAGGTCGAGCTCAACGTCCTCAACGACCACGTGGAGACGCTGCGCACCGACGTCCAGGAGGCCTCCGCCCCGGACTCCTTGGCGACCCGTGCCTCCGAGCGGGGTATGGTCCCGGCGGGGGCGCCCGGAGTGGTGGACCTGGAGCGCTCCACGCTGACGGAGGGCTCCCCTGCCACCGATGACGCGAACCAGGCGGGGTAGCCTGCGGTGAACCCTTCTCGTCGCCAGGCGCTGCGGCTGGCAGGAATCGGCCTGTTCGGTCTTCTTGCGAGTCGTACTGTCTACATCCAGGCCGTCGCCGGACCACAGCTGGCAGCTCGGGCCAAGGCGGAGCGGACCGTGAGCTGGGTCAACCGTGCGCGTCGCGGGGACATCACGGGACGGGACGGGACGGTGCTGGCCTCCAGCGCCGTCACCTACGACGTCGGAGTCAACCAGCAGGCTGTGTCCCAGTACGAGCAGGTTGAGGAGCAGGCCGACGAGGCTACCGGCGGCACGCGAGAGGTCGTAGTGGGCTACGGGGCCGCGGCCGCCGCGGCCCAGCTGGCTGCGGTCCTGGACCAGGACCCCTTGGAGCTGGGGGCCGCGCTGGTTGGTGACTCGTCCTACTCAATCATTGCCCAGGAGGTCGATCCTGACACCTGGCGCCGGATCAAGGCTCTGGGGATACCCGGTGTCGAGCCCGATCAGCGGACCCGGCGCACCTACCCGGCGGGCAACGTCGCCGGCAACGTCCTGGGCTACACCTACGAGGGCGACAGCCGCCAGCTGATCGGCTCCGCCGGCCTCGAGCTGACCCAGGACGACCTCCTGACCGGTACCGACGGGCGTGGCAGCGAGGAGATCGGCCGTACCGGGGCCATCATCCCCACCGGGGACCAGCAGGACGACGAGGCGGTACCCGGCACCACCGTGCGCACCACCCTGGATCCGGACCTGCAGTCGATAGCCCAGGCCGCGATCGACAAGGTGGTTGCCCAGGAGTCGGCGCTGTGGGGCGTCGTCGTGGCCGTGGAGCCGGCCACTGGCAAGGTGCTTGTCCTAGCCGACTCCGGCTCTGTGGACCCCTCCGACCCGGCGGCGACCGCCGAGGAGGACCGTGGCGCGCGCAGCGTGGAGGCCGTCTTCGAGCCCGGAAGTGTCGGCAAGGTGGTGACCTTCGCGACCGCCCTGGAGGAGGAGGCCGTCACTGCCGAGGAGACGTGGAACGTGCCCTACACCTGGACTGCCTCCAACGGCCAGTCCTTCCGGGACTCCCACCCTCACGACCACCAGGTCCTCACAACAGCCCAGGTGCTGGCGGAGTCCTCCAACGTCGGTACGGTCCAGGTCGGCGAACGGGTCTCGGACGAGGCTCGATACTCCTGCATGGAGAGGTTCGGGTGGGGGGCGCCCACCGGGATCGAGATGCCCGCCGAGTCCGCCGGGCTGCTCACCTCCCCGCAGGATTGGGACGACCGCACCCGCTACACCACCATGTTCGGGCAGGGGATCGCCTGCACGAGCCTCCAAGCCGTCCAGGTGCTGGCGACCATTGCCAACGGTGGTGTGCGGGTCGCGCCACGGGTCATCGACGCCTGGATCACTGCGGACGGCGAGGAGACCACGCAGACGGTGCCCGAGGGGGTACGCGTCATCAGCGAGGAGACGGCCGCCACGCTCACGGATATGCTCATCGGTGTCACCCAGGAGGGTGGCACCGCCGAGGCGGCCTCCGTTGACGGCTACCTGGTGGCGGGCAAGACCGGTACCACTGAAATCCTCACTGAGGACGGGACGGTGGCATCCTTTGTCGGCTTCCTGCCAGCCAAGGAGCCCGCTCTGGCGATCGCCGTCATCGTCTACCGCCCCAAGGGGGTGTACGGGGGCACGGTGGCCGCTCCCGTGTTCCGTGAGGTGGCCCTGGCGGCCATGCAGTCCCTGGGAATCGCCCCCGACCCCGCAGTCGTTGCCGGGGCCGCGGCACAGGGGGACGGGGAGCAGGTTGACGGTGTGGACGCGCGGTGACCGGGCTGCGGTGCGGGACAGCACGGGGCAGGAGAGGTAGAAGAGGCGGACGTGACAGCAAGCACCTCCGAGATGCGTCACTGATACTCCATCTGTGGGGGATCGACATCCGGGCTCGCGATAGATTGAGGAACTATGACCAACCACGCCTACGAGTCGGCAGCCTCGCTGCGGCCGCAGCACAACGCGCCCACTTCGCTAGAGGTGCTCGCCCAGCGCCTGGGCGCCAGCCCTGCGACTGACCAGGACGCGGCCGCCCTGGCCGGGCTGGCTGTGGCCGGGGCCTCTGTGGACTCCGCGGACGTGGCACCTGGGGAGGTCTTTGTCGCGGTGCCCGGGTTCACTGCCCACGGTGCCCGGTTCTGCGGTCAGGCCGTGGCCGACGGCGCTGTCGCCGTGCTGACCGACCCTGACGGGGTGTCCCTGGCTCGTCAGACGGCTCCCGGCACCCCGGTCCTGACCTGCCCCGACCCGCGGGCGCTCGCTGGGCCGCTGGCTGCTGAGATCTACCACCACCCCGCCCGGCAGCTGGTGACCACGGCTGTGACCGGGACCAACGGCAAGACCACCACCACCTACTTCCTGGACGCGATCCTCACGGCGCACCTGGGGTCCACCATGCTGGCCGGCACCGTCGAGCTGCGTGTGGGCGGCTCCCGGGTGGAGTCTCCGCGCACCACCGTCGAGGCCCCGGTGCTTCACAGGATGTTCGCCCTGGCGGCGGAGCAGGGGGTGGGCGCGGCCTGCCTGGAGGCATCCAGCCACGCTGTCGTCCTGCACCGGCTGGACGGAACGGTCCTGGACGTCGTCGGCTTCACCAACCTCCAGCGTGACCACCTGGACTTCCACGGCACCATGGAGGGATACCTGGAGGCCAAGTCCCGGCTGTTCACCCCGGAGCACGCGCGCCGCGGGGTGGTGTGCGTCGATGACGAGTGGGGCCGACAGCTGGCCGCCTCGGCGGCCGTGCCGGTGGAGCGGGTACGGACCTACCCTGGTGACGCGCAGGCGCAGTGGTGGGTGAGCGACGCCGTCGTCTCCCTGACGCAGGCCGCGACCACTTTTGTCCTCCACGGCCCCGACGGGCAGGAGCTCCCCGCCTCCTGTCCGCTGCCCGGCGCCGTCAACGTGCAGAATGCCGCCCTGGCCCTGGTCATGGCCCTGTGTGCCGGGGTCCCGGCGCAGACCGCGGTGGAGGCGCTGGCGGGCGCCCACGCCGTGCCCGGACGGATGCAGCGCATCAGCCAGCGTGACGGGACCCGGGGGCTGTGCATCGTGGACTTCGCGCACACACCGGACGCCCTGGAGCTGGCGCTGCAGGCTGTGCGGCCTATCACCCCGGGGCGTCTCATCGTGGTCTTCGGCTCCGACGGCGATCGTGACCAGGGCAAGCGCCCCATGCTTGGCGCGGTAGCCGCCAGGCTCGCGGACGTCCTCGTCGTCACTGACGAGAACCCCCGTAGCGAGGACCCCCAGTCCATCCGTGACGCCGTCCTGGAGGGGGTGCGCTCGGTGCGTCCGGACCTGCGCGACGTCGAGGAGGTCACGACCTGGCGCGGCGACGCCGTGCGTCGGGGTGTGGAGCTGTGCGGGCCGCAGGACACTGTCATCGTCACAGGCAAGGGCCACGAGCCCTTCCTGGAGGCCGGGGGCGAGTTCATCCGCTACAACGACGCCCCGGTCATGGCCCAGGCCGTCGCCCAGAAGTGGCCCCAGGCATGAGCCGCACCCTGGCGCAGGCTGCTGCTGTCGTCGGCGGAAGCCTCCTCGGACCTGACGCGGTCGTGGACGGACCGGTGGTTACTGACTCCCGGCAGGCTCGACCCGGCTCGCTCTTTGTCGCGGTGCGCGGGGAGCGCACTGACGGGCACGCCCACCTGGCCTCGGCCCTGGAGCGAGGGGCCGTGGGTGCGCTGGTGAGCAGCCCTGAGGCGGGTGCCGACCTGCCCCTGGGACTCGTGGTGGTCCCCGACACGGTAGAGGCGCTGGGTGCCCTGGCCCGTGCCCACCTGGAGCACCTGCGCAGTGCGGCCCTGGCTCGAGGCAGCCGCCTGGACGTGGTGGCGATGACCGGGTCGGTGGGCAAGACCACCACCAAGGACCTGACGCGTCAGGTCCTGGCCGCCTGTGGTCCTACCGTCGCGCCGCGAGCCAGCTTCAACAACGAGATCGGGCTGCCGCTGACGGTGCTGGAGGCTGACGAGGCCACGCGCTACCTGGTCCTGGAGATGGGGGCCTCCGGCCCCGGCCACATCGACTACCTCACCGGTGTCGCGCCCCTGGACGCGGCCGCCGTCCTCATGGTCGGCCACGCGCACATGGGCGGCTTCGGCTCCATCGAGGGCGTGGCCCAGGCCAAGGCAGAGATCCTCTCCGGCCTGCTGCCTGGGGGCACGGCCCTGCTCAACGTCGATGACCAGCGCGCTGCGGCTATGGTCACCAGTGCACCCGGACCGGTCCTGACCTTCTCAGCCAGCGGAGGCCGCGCTGATCTGCGCGCCAGCGACGTCGTCGTGGGCCAGGGAGCCCGGGCGTCCTTCACTCTCAGCCTTCCCGGGCTCGCCGAGCCCCGACGGGTCCACCTGGCTGTTCCCGGGGCGCACAACGTCTCCAACGCGCTGGCCGCGGCCGGGCTCGCGCTGGCTGCCGGGGCCGCTCCCGAGGTCGTCGCCGACCAGCTGGGACAGGTGGAGATCGAGAGCCCGCACCGGATGGACGTGGCTGTGCTCGGGGGTGACCTGCTGCTCATCGATGACTCCTACAACGCCAACATCGACTCCATGACCGCAGCCTTGGCAGCCTTGCCTGCCCTGGCGGGACAGCGGCGGCGTGTCGTCGTCGTCTCGGAGATGCTGGAGCTGGGTGGGGCCTCGGTGGCAGACCACGCTCGGACGGGCCTGCTGGCGGCCCAGGCAGGGGCCAACCTGCTGGTAGGCATCGGAGCGGGGACGGAGCCGGCCCTGGAGTCGGCCCGGGCTGAGGGCGTGGAGGCCGTCGGCCTCGCCGACGCCCAGGAGGCTGTGACACGGTCCAGCACGTTGCTTCGTGACGGCGACGCCGTCCTGATCAAGGGATCCCACGGCTCCGGCGCCTGGCGCCTGGCCGACCACCTCAAGGAGGCTCGCCCCCGATGACCGCCATCCTCGTCTCCGGCCTTGTCGGCCTGGTCGGCACACTCCTGGGGACACCGCTGCTGATCCGCTACCTCCAGGTCAAGGAGTACGGGCAGTTCATCCGCCAGGACGGCCCGCAGGGGCACTTCACCAAGCGTGGCACCCCCACCATGGGTGGTGTCGTCATCATCTTGTCCACGGTGGCGGGCTACGCCCTGGCCAACCTGAGCGAGCTGCGTACTCCCCGGGCCTCCGGGGTCCTCCTGCTGTACCTGGTCGTGGGGCTGGGGCTCATCGGCTTCCTGGACGACTTCGAGAAGATCTCAAAGCAGCGGTCCCTGGGCCTGCGGGCCTGGCAGAAGATCGTCGGCCAGGCCTTCATCGGCATCAGCTTTGCGGTCATGGCCCTGCGCTTTACCGACCGTGACGGCGTCGCCCCGGCCTCGACCCGGGTCTCCTTCGCCCGGGACACCTCCCTGGACCTCGCCTTCGCCGGGGCTCTTGTGGGCCTCCTCCTGTTCATCTTGTGGGCGAACTTCCTCATCACTGCCTGGTCCAACGCGGTCAACCTCACCGACGGACTCGACGGCCTGGCAGCGGGCGCCTCCGCCATGGTCTTCGCTGCCTACACCCTTATCGGGGTGTGGCAGACCAACCAGTCCTGCCTCTACGGGCACTCCGACGTGGTGGCCACGACCTGCTACCAGGTACGCGACCCCCGGGACCTGGCCATGGTCTCCGCAGCGCTCATGGGGGCCAGCTTCGGCTTCCTGTGGTGGAACGCCTCCCCGGCCAAGATCTTTATGGGGGACACCGGATCCCTGGCGCTGGGGGGAGCCGTGGCCGGGCTGTCGATCCTGACCCGTACGGAGTTCCTTGCCGTGGTCCTGGGAGGGCTGTTCCTGGCCGAGGTCATGAGCGACGTCATCCAGATCGCCTCCTTCAAGGCAACCGGCAAGCGTGTCTTCCGCATGGCTCCACTCCACCACCACTTTGAGCTGGGAGGATGGACCGAGGTCAACGTCGTGATCCGCTTCTGGATCATTGCCGGCCTGTGCGTCGTCGCGGGGCTCGGCCTGTTCTACGCGGAGTTCCTCGTAGCCTGAGTACTCTGGGCGCGGCCGTGCCGCGGCACCCACGTCGGCGGGCCGCGGGGCGTACCGACGCCACCGCGTTCAGCACGGTGTTCAGCACAGTGCTGACAGTGTTGACCACAGCCAGGACCAGCAGGAGGGTGTACAGCACCGTGACCACCGCAGCGACCAGCAGTGTGCCCCCGCAGCGGCCTTCTCGGACCACCGGCCCGGTCGGCAGGCCGCTGCGCCAGGACCTGGAGGGTGCCCGCGCTGGCGTCGTGGGCCTGGGGCGCAGCGGCCGTGCTGCCGTGGAGGCGCTGACCACCCTGGGTGCGCAGGTCCACGTCTTCGACTCCCGGGAGCCCTCGGTCGAGTCACTGGGGAGCACGGTGGCGGGTGTCACCGTGGGTGACGCGGAGGCGACGGCGCGGGCGCTGGAGGACAGCGACCTGCAACTGGTCGTGGTCTCTCCGGGAGTTCCCGCCACCGGCCCCGTCCTGAGGACGCTGGCCCGTGTCGGCACGACGACGTGGAGCGAGGTCGAGCTCGCCTGGAGGCTCCAGCAGGACTCCTCCCGCCCGGACGTGGCCTGGCTGGCGCTGACCGGTACGGACGGCAAGACGACCACCGTCTCGATGCTCTCGGAGATCCTGGGCCAGGCGGGCCTGAGGGCACCCGCCGTAGGCAACATTGGTAGGCCGGTGACTGAGGCGGTCCTGGAGGGCGGGGCGGACGCCCTGGCTGTCGAGCTGTCCAGCTTCCAGCTGCACACGACGACGAGCATCTCCCCGCTGGCCTCGGCCTGCCTTAACCTGGCGCCTGACCACCTCGACTGGCACGGGGACCTGGAGGCCTACGCTGCGGACAAGGCCCGTGTCTACGCCCGGACCAGGGCCGCGGCGGTGTACAACGCCGCTGACCGGGCCACTGTCGACATGGTCGACAGGGCCGACGTCGTGGAGGGCTGCCGGGCGGTCGGGTTCACTCTGGGTGCCCCCGCCCCGGGCCAGGTCGGCGTGGTGGACGGCCTGCTCGTGGACCGCGCCTTCCACTCTCGTGGACGCTCTCACGCCGTCGAGCTGGCCACGACCCTGGACCTGGCCCACCTTGCACCGGGTGCAGCCGTGGACAGGCTGCCCGGGCACATCGTGGCCGATGCCTTGGCTGCGGCGTGCCTGGCCCGTGCCGGCGGCGCCAACGAGGAGGCAGTCGCCGCGGGGCTGCGTGCCTACAGCCCGGGGGCGCACCGCAGCGTCACCGTGGCCCAGGCGCACGGGGTGACCTGGGTGGACGACTCCAAGGCCACCAACCCCCACGCGGCACAGGCGGCGCTCAGCGGCCTGCCTGCCGGTAGTGCCGTGTGGGTCGTGGGGGGCGACACCAAGGGCGCCCGGTTCTTCGACCTTGTCTCCGCGGTGAGGTCGCGCCTTCGCGGTGCGGTTGTCATCGGACGGGACCAGACCGACGTCCTGGCGGCTCTGTCGGCACAGGCTCCCCAGGTGCCGGTGCGGCAGGTCCCTGACGCCCCGCCTAGCGCCCTGATGCGCGCGGCGGTGAGCGAGGCCGCCCGCCTGGCCCGCGCTGGCGACACGGTGGTCCTGGCTCCCGCCTGCGCCTCCTGGGACCAGTTCTCCTCCTACGCCCAGCGCGGGGATCTCTTCGCCTCCGCGGTGAGCGCGCTGGTGGAGGAGTCGGGTGACGCCGGGGACCTGTCGGGAGCCGGGGGGCGTAGCCGGGGGCAGAGGAGGTGCCAGGAGTGAGCGTGCCTGTCTCACCGCCGAGGCTGCGTCCTGCTGCGGCTCCCTCCACGTCGGCAGGCCACGTCGGCCAGGACCTGCCTGGTAGCGAGGGGCTGCGGTCCCGGTTGCGGCGGTGGAGGCCATGGAGCGGCTCCTGGAGACGGTCCCGGCCCGACGACGACCGCGGCGCCGCAGGCGGGAGGGGCCGCCGTGGGGGGGAGCAGGCGACACTGACCTACTACGCGCTACTGCTGTCCACCCTGGTCCTGCTGACCCTGGGGCTCGTTATGGTCTTCTCGGTCCAGTCGGTGACGGTGGCCGCCACGGGGGGCAACCCGTACACGGACTTCGCCAAGTACCTGGTCTTTGCCGTCGTGGGTGTCGTGGGGATGCTCGCGCTCTCCCGGGTGCCCCTGTCCTGGTTCCCAAGGCTGGCCTGGGTGATGCTGGTGCTGACGATGGGGATGCAGCTCCTGGTCTTTTCTCCCGTCGGCGTGAACGTCTACGGCAACCGTAACTGGATCCAGGTTCCCGGGATCGGCACCGCCCAGCCCTCGGAGCCGATGAAGCTGGCCCTGGCCCTGGCCCTGGGGACGCTGGTGGCCTGGTACGCCCAGGGTCGCCGAGGGCGAGCGGTCATGGCCGGGTGGGTGATGGTGGCCTTGGCTGTCCTCAGCGTCATGGCTGGCCAGGACCTGGGAACGGTGATCGTCCTGGTCCTCATCGTTGCGGGGGCGCTGTGGGTGGGCGGCCTGGCCCGGAGGTGGTTCGCTGCCCTGGGCTGCCTGGGGCTGCTCCTTTTCATGACCGCCTCCCTGCTGTCGGTGAGCCGTCGTGCCCGGATCCTCGCCTGGCTGCGTCCCGACGGCGCCGACCCCACTGGTGTGGGCTACCAGCCGCGCCACGGCCAGTGGGCGCTGGGCACGGGAGGGTGGTTCGGGGTCGGCCCCGGTTCCTCGCGACAGAAGTGGGGCTATCTCACCCAGGCGGACTCCGACTACGTGTTCGCGGTGCTGGGGGAGGAGTTCGGCCTGCTGGGCACCCTGACGGTCATCGCCCTGTTCGCGGTCATCGGGGGCTGCTGCCTGCGGACCATGCGGCGGCATACGGATCCCTGCGTGGTGGCCACCGCCTCGGCCATCGGTGCCTGGGTGGTGGGCCAGGCTCTCATCAACATGATGGTCGTGACCGGTATCCTTCCCGTCCTGGGGCTGCCCCTGCCCCTGGTCAGCCGGGGCGGGACCGCTCTGGTCTCCGTCCTGCTGGCCATGGGCGTCCTGCTGGCCTTCGCTCGTCACGAGCCAGGCGCCCAGGAGGCCCTGAGATCAAGCCCCGGCGCTCTGCGCCGCACCCTGTCGGTGATCGTCCCGAGGAGGAACCGTGCCTGAGCCTGCTGAGTCCGCCGACACCGCTGCCGCTTCCGGCCCTGGCGCGCCCGGTGCCCGGCCGTTGCGGGTCCTTCTGGCGGGAGGCGGGACTGCGGGGCATGTCAACCCGCTGCTGGCCACCGCAGCGGCGCTGCAGGACCCCGGCTGCGGCGGGGACCCTCGGACCCGGGTCCTGGTCCTGGGTACCCGGGAGGGTTTGGAGGACCGGCTGGTGCCCGAGGCTGGTCTCGACCTCGCCTACGTCCCCCGGGTCCCCTTGCCGCGCCGCCCCAGCGGGGACCTGCTGCGGCTTCCGCGACAGATGGGTCGGGCGGTCGGCGCGGCTGCCGAGGCCATTGAGGCCATCGGCGCGGAGGTGGTCGTCGGGTTCGGCGGCTATGTCGCTACTCCCGCCTACCTGGCAGCCCGCAAGGCGGGAGTGCCCGTCGTCATCCACGAGCAGAACGCCCGGCCCGGGCTGGCCAACCGCCTGGGGGCCTCCTGGGCCAGAGCGGTTGCCCTGACCTTCGCCTCGACACGGCTGTCAGCCCGGCGAGGACGCACCGAGGTCACAGGCCTGCCCCTGAGGCCCGCCGTGGCTGACCTGGTGGCCGCGCGCGCCACGGAGGAGAAGGCCTGGCAGGCCCGCCAGGAGGCTGCTACGGCGCTGGGGCTGGACCCCTCGGCCCCGGTGCTGCTGGTGACCGGGGGCTCCCTGGGCGCGCAGCGGCTCAACGAGGTGCTCGTTGAGGCCGTCGCTGCCGACCCGCCACGTCTGCCCGCCTCCCTTCAGGTTGTCCACCTCACCGGCCGGGGCAAGGACGCCCCGGTGCGTGAGGCCCTGGCCCAGGCGGCTCGCACCGAGGGGGGAGGGGACCTGGAGGAGCGCTACCACGTCCTGGACTACCTGACCACCATGGAGCAGGCCTACGCGTGCGCGGACGGCGTGATCTGCCGCTCGGGCGCAGGCACGGTGGCCGAGCTGACCGCCCTGGGGCTACCGGCCCTCTACGTGCCCCTGCCGGTGGGTAACGGGGAACAGCGTCTCAACGCCGCCGACGTCGTGTCGGCCGGAGGCGGGCGGCTGGTCCTCGACGCCCGGCTCACCGTGGACGACGTCCTGGACTTCACGGCGGTGGTGACTGATCCCCGACGGCGCGGCGCCATGGCCCAGGCCGCGGCCTCCACAGGTGTGCGTGACGCCGCTGCCCGGCTGACGGCCCTGGTGCGGGACAGCGCCGGACGGACGGGCGACGTGGACGTGACCTCGGGAGAGGACGAGCCGCGCTAGGTGCGGGTCTGCGGGTAGCCGGCGTAGGACAGCCAGGCAGGAACCTGAGGGAGAGGGACCAATGAGCAGGACTAAGCGTCGTAGCAGCGGCAGCGAGGCTGGTACGGAGACCGAGGCGGCCAGGGCGGCCGGGGTGATGCCCGTAGCCGGGGGCTCGGGGGAGGCCGCCCGCAGCGAGACGGGACGGGGTGGTGGTCCGCTTCTGGAGGGCAGGGCGTTCCACCTCCTCGGCGTCGGCGGCGCGGGCATGAGCGTGGTGGCCCGGCTCCTGGCGGCCCGTGGTGCCCGGGTCAGCGGGTCGGACGCCCAGGACAGCCCCGCCCTGAGACAGCTGGCCGAGCTGGGGCTGGACGTGCGTGTGGGGCACCAGCCGTCCCAGGTGCCCACCGAGGCTGTCGTGGTGGTGTCCTCGGCTATCAGGCAGACCAACCCGGAGCTGGGGGTGGCTCGCCAGCGCGGCCAGGAGGTGATCCACCGGTCCGAGGCCCTGGCTCTGGCAGCACAGGGCACCGACTTCGTGGCTGTGGCCGGCGCCCACGGCAAGACGACGACCTCGGGCATGCTGGCCGAGGCCCTGACCCTGGTCGGTGCCGACCCGTCCTTTGCTGTCGGGGGTGTCGTGCGCGCACTGGGGACGGGAGCCCACCTGGGCAGCGGGAGAGCCTTCGTGGCGGAGGCCGACGAGTCCGACCGCTCCTTCCTCAACTACAGGCCTCGTGTCGAGCTGGTTACCAACGTGGAGCCGGACCACCTGGACAGCTACGGCACCGCCGAGGCGTTTGAGGAGGCCTTTGCAGAGTTCGCGCACTGCATGGTCCCCGGCGGGCTCCTCGTGGCCTGTGCCGACGACGAGGGGTCGCTGCGGCTGGCGGTCAGAGCCGTCCAGGAGGGACTGAGGGTGGTGACCTACTCCTCCCAGGGCGTTGAGGGGCTGCCGGGTGAGGTACTGCTGGGGGAGGGCCACGTCCACCTGGATGTGCACGAGCGCACGGAGGCCGCCACCCGGGCTGCCGTGACCCTGACCTCGCGTGGCAGCCACGGCGGTCCCTCCGCTACGGGGCCGGTGCCTCTGCGGCTGTCCGTACCGGGGGACCACGTCGCGCTGGACGCCGCAGGGGCGTGGGCGGTCGGGCTGGAGCTGGGTGTGGACCCTGAGGCGATGGCACGGGCACTGGGGGCCTTCTCCGGTACCGGGCGTCGGTTCGAGGACCGCGGCGAGGCTGCTGGCGTACGGGTCATCGACGACTACGCCCACCACCCCACCGAGGTGGAGGCGCTGCTGAGGACGGCACGCGAGGTCGCCCGCTCCCGTCACGGGCGGGTCCTGGTCCTGTTCCAGCCCCACCTGTACTCACGCACCAGGGCCTTCGCCCAGCGCTTCGGAGAGGCTCTTGCCCTGGCCGACACCGTGGTGGTCACGGGTATCTACCCGGCACGCGAGACACAGGCCGACTTCCCCGGGGTCTCCGGCGCCATGGTCGTGGACCAGGTGGTGCAGGGCCGTGGCCAGGGCGGCGCTCCTGCTGCTTCTGGCGGGTCTGGTGGGGCAGGACCTGCGGCCCTCTACGTGCCTGACCGGTGCAAGGCCGCACGTACCCTCGCCTCGGCTGCGCGTCCCGGGGACGTGCTGCTGACGGTGGGGGCTGGTGACGTCACCGAGCTGGGTGTGACAGTCCTGGAGCAGCTGGAGGCCTCCTCCGCCCAGCGGGGAGGTAATGCTCTCCCTTCTCCGACGGGCAGGGGGACTGAGCCGTGATGAGGAAGCCCGCTCGCCCCCGCCCGGAGGCGCCGGCTACCCAGCGGGAGGATCTTCCGCCTGCTGTCCCGCCCGTGCGTGGGGGCTCCTCCCGCCGCGGAGCACCCTCTGCCGACCGACGTCGTTCCCCCGGCCTGACCGAGGCTGCCTCCGGGCAGCAGCGTCGTGGTGGGGGCAGCGGCGCACCAGTTCCCGGGCGGGCAGGCTCACCTCCAGCCGCCAGCGGTGCTGCTGCGTCCTCCCCGGGGTCCTCCCCGGCTTCTCGCCCGGCCAGGGCCTCGGCTGTGCCAGCCGCCTCCGCGGGTACCGCGGACGCGGTACGTTCTTCCGGCTCACGGGACTCGGCGGGTGCGTCGGGCTCGACCGAGCTGGCCGTCTTCAGCCGTCGCCCGGTCTCCGAGCCACGGCACGAGCGCACCGTGGTCTCCACGGGCCTGGCTGATCGGCTGGCAGAGCGCAGGCACGCCCTGGCCCGTCTGCGTCTGCGGCAGGTGGCCCTATTCGCTGCGGCCGTGCTGGCTACCGCAGCGGTGGCCTGGGTGCTCCTGGCCTCTCCCGCTGTCGCCCTGCGTGGCTCAGCCGTCACGGTGACGGGCTCAGACGGGAGCGTGGAGGATGTGCAGGTCCGTGAGGTGCTTGCTGGCTACCAGGGGGACTCTCTGCTGCTCCTGGATACTGCCGAGATGTCGGCCGCCGTGGAGGACAGCCTGGTTCGGGTCCGTACCGCTGAGGTGACGCGCTCGTGGCCCCACGGTGTGGAGGTGGCTCTGGAGATGCGGGTGCCGGTAGCCTCCTACCGGGGTGAGGACGGCTACCAGGTCCTGGACGAGGAGGCGGTGGTCCTTGAGACGGCTGACTCCGTTCCCGAGGATCTGGTCAGTATCGTGGCGCAGGAGGGTGCCGACTCCGGTGACAGTCCCCAGGGGGCGCTCAGCGCTCAGCAGGTCTCGGCGGTGACGCAGGCCGTGGGCGCCCTGGACCCGGAGGTTCTGGCCCAGGTGTCCAGCGGGACCTCGACGGACAACGGCCAGGTGACCCTGGTGATGGAGGGCGGCGCCACAGTGGTGTGGGGAGGCAGTGAGGACAACGACCTCAAGGCCCGGGCGCTGTCGGTGCTGATGCAGACTGAGGCCGCTGTCTACGACGTGTCCTCACCGCACAACCCGACAACCTCCCAGTCGGGCCTTCCGGAGGACTCCGGCGCCCAGCGGTGAGAGCGGGCGTAGCGGTGACAGCAGTCAGGGTGACAGGTGCTCAGGTGCCTTGGCGCCGTGGTTCCTCACAGCGGCTGGAGCAGGTCGGGGCGGTGGCTCCGGGGGCGAACACGCCGGGGCCTCAATACGTAGCACAACGATGTGGTTCTATAGCGTTGTGTCCGTCGTTCGAAGAATGACATAAGTGTAAACCTTAACTTCAGGTTGAGGGCGCAGGGGAGTCCCGCGCGGGACTCATGACGACCGTGAGGGGAACGCCAGTGGCGGAGAGCATGGCTGTGGACGACACACAGCACTACCAGGCCGAAATCAAGGTCGTCGGCGTCGGTGGCGGCGGTGTCAATGCCGTCAACCGGATGATCGAGGCGGATCTGCGTGGTGTGGAGTTCATTGCCGTGAACACGGATGCCCAGGCCCTGCTCATGTCTGACGCCGACGTCAAGCTCGACGTCGGCCGCGACCTCACCCGCGGGCTCGGGGCCGGGGCCGACCCGGCAATAGGTCGTAAGGCGGCCGAGGACCACGAGTCGGAGATCCGCGAGGCCCTGGACGGCTCGGACATGGTCTTTGTCACCGCAGGGGAGGGGGGCGGTACCGGTACCGGGGGTGCTCCTGTCGTCGCGCGCCTGGCTAAGGCCATCGGCGCCCTTACGATCGGCGTGGTCACGCGGCCGTTCTCCTTCGAGGGGCGCCGACGCTCGGCCCAGGCCGAGGACGGCGTCCAGGCGCTGCGCGAGGAGGTCGACACCCTCATCGTCATCCCTAACGACCGTCTGCTGCAGATCGCCGATAAGAACATCTCCGTGGTCGACGCCTTCAAGCAGGCCGACCAGGTCCTCCTCCAGGGCGTTCAGGGCATCACCGAGCTTATCACCACTCCCGGCCTCATCAACGTCGACTTCAACGACGTCAAGTCGGTCATGCAGGGAGCGGGCAGCGCCCTGATGGGGATCGGTTCGGCCACCGGTGAGGGGCGTGCTGTCACCGCGACCGAGGAGGCGATCGCCTCCCCGCTGCTGGAGACCTCCATCGACGGGGCGCACGGTGTCCTGCTGTTCTTCCAGGGCGGCTCGGACCTGGGCCTGTTCGAGATGAACGAGGCCGCCAACCTCGTTCGCGAGGCGGTCCACCCCGAGGCCAACATCATCGTCGGCAACGTCGTGGACGGTGCCCTGGGGGACGAGGTCCGCGTCACCGTCATCGCGGCCGGCTTCGATGCCGAGCCTGTTGCGGCGGTGGCCGCGGCCTCGCGTGCTGCCCGGTCTGCCTCTGCGGCGGCCTCGGCACCGTCACCCTCGGCTGAGGAGGTCCTGCCCAGTCGGGGAGGTGCCCACGCGGCCCGCAACCCCGTGACTCGCCCGGCACCGGCTGCGCACCTGGTGGAGCTCCCCGTGCCGGAGTCCGAGGTATCAACCAGTGAGGTGCCTGCCTACGTGGACGAGACAGCCGGCCGGGCGGCCTCTGAGCTAGAGGTCCCGGCGGTCCTCGGGGTCGATGCCGAGGACGACGGTATCGACCTGCCTGACTTCCTGCGTTGAGCGGCCCGGCGGCCGACGGGTACGGCGACCTCCTGGAGGTTGACCTGGGCCCCGGCGCTCGCGGGTTCTTCACGACCCGGGGTGCCGGAGCTCGTGCGCGTGGTGCCGGTGACGGCGGGGACCCCTATGCGGGCTGGAACCTGGCGCTGCACGTAGGTGATGACCCTCATCGCGTCGGCAGGAATCGTGCCGAGCTGGAGCGGCGCGTGATCCGCGGCGGCAGGGGTGCCGGGAGCGGGAGCGCAGGGGGCCTGGCCTGGATGGACCAGGTCCACTCCGCCGTGGTCGCTGCCGCCTCGGCGTACGAGGTCCCCACGGCCGACGCCCTGGTGCTCGACACCCGCCAGGACGCAGCCCCGGCAGGTGCCTGCGTCCTGGTCGCTGACTGCGTGCCCCTGCTGCTCGCCTCCGGGGACGGCTCCTTGCTGGCTGCAGTGCACGCGGGGCGTCGCGGGATGCTCGACGGCGTCGTCCCGGCCACCGTGGACGCCCTGGTCGCGGCCGGGGCGCGCGTGGCCGACCTGTGGGCCGCTACGGGACCATGTATCTGCTCGGGCTGCTACGAGGTGAGTGAGCGTATGCGTGCGGAATCCGCGCAGCGCGAACCCGCCTGTGCTGCGGTGACCCGCTGGGGCACCCCTGGTCTCGACGTGGCCGCCGGGGTGGTCGCGCAGCTGGAGCGGTGCGGAATCGAGCGGATCAGCACCGGTTACTGGTGCACCTACGAGGACCCCGGCCTCTACTCCTACCGGCGCGACGGCAGGACCGGTCGTCTTGCCGGAGTCGTCGTGCCACGGTGCGTCTAAGGCGTTGGGAGGAGAGGGGTTTCCTGCCGCGGAAGGGTCCGGGTAGTGTGTGAGAAAAACACAATATGGGAGTATCCTGGACGTAATCTTTCTGGAACCTGGGGTTGGTGACACGCCGACACGGCGTCCCCCTGTGGCGGTGGGTGGGCGGATAACGTCGGCCCACATCCGGAACGCAGGGGACCGGACGAATCAAGGAGCTACCCATGGGCGCGCTGCGCAGTATGAGCAACTTCCTCGGCTACTCCGAGCCGACGGAAGAGGCCTACGAGGACGACTTTGAGGTCGCGGAGTCCGACTATGCCGTGCAGGAGCAGGACGAGCTCGCTGACAACGACTTCCAGGACTACGCCGCCTCGGTCCCTGAGCCCGTCGTCCCGGCAGACCTGCGTAGGATCGTGACGGTCCACCCCTCCACCTACAACGAGGCTCGCGTCATCGGCGAGTCCTTCCGTGACGGGGTGCCGGTGATCATCAACCTCACGGGGATGAGTGAGTCCGACGCCCGCCGGATGGTTGACTTCTCCGCAGGACTGGTCTTTGGTCTCCACGGGGCTATTGAGAGGGTCACGCCTCGTGTCTTCCTGCTGACTCCCGCCAGTGTCGAGATTGACGGCGGCGAGGCGGTCGAGGGCCGGGACCGCTTCTTCAATCAGGGCTGAGCCGCGCACATGGGTCCCATCGCGCTGGTTGCCCGGATACTCTCCAGCCTCCTGAGCCTGTACACCCTGGTCCTTCTCGTCAGGGTAGTCCTGGACTGGGTCCAGATGTTCGCCCGCCAGTGGCGCCCGACCGGTGTCGTCCTGGTCCTGGCTAACCTTGTCTACACCCTCACCGATCCGCCGCTGCGCTGGATCCGCGGGGTGCTGCCCATGCTTCGCATGGGCGGGCTCGGGATCGACCTGAGCTTCCTGGTCCTGTTTCTTGGGATCATCGTCGTCCAGCGTCTGCTTGTCCTCTTGATCTGAGGACGGGCGAGACCGAGACGATATATGCTGCTGCCATGATCCCAACGTGACAGGCAGCGCGCTTGATACGGCCTGGACCCTGAGTTCAGGTACTCTGTCCGCATGAGTGACCGGTATCCCGGTGCTCGTGACCTTTCCCGTAACGACACCGAGGTGACGACTATGACGCTGCTGACGGCAGACGACGTCCTCAACAAGAAGTTCCAGGCCACCAAGTTCCGCGAGGGCTACGAGCAGGACGAGGTCGATGACTTCCTCGACGAGGTGGTTGAGGCCATGCGTCAGCTGGAGGCTGAGAACGCAGACCTCAAGGCGAAGCTGGAGGCTGCCAACCGGCGTGTCGCGGAGCTGGGGGAGGGAGCGGCGGCAGCCCCTGTGGCTCCTGTTGCCGCTATGCCCGAGCCCTCCGTCCCTGTCTCCGGCTCCGTGCCGGTAGTTCCCGGGGCCGACTCCGCGCAGGGCCCGGCTGCTGCCTCAGGCATGCTCGAGCTGGCCCAGCGCCTTCACGACGAGCACGTGGCCAACGGCAAGGCAGAGGGTGAGCGCATCGTCACTGAGGCCCGCTCCACCGGTGAGCAGATCGTTCGTGAGGCCGAGGACCAGCGCAACCGCACCCTGGCCCAGCTGGAGAAGGAGCGCTCCGGCCTGGAGCACAAGATCGACGAGCTGCGTCGCTTCGAGTCCGACTACCGGACCCGACTCAAGAGCTACCTGCAAAACCTTCTCACCAACGTGGAGGACGGCAGCGACGGCGCCACTGCAGGTCTGTAGGTCTGAGCCCTTGCATACCTGAGGTAGCGTCATGCGGACCGTGCCCAAGCGGTGCCTTTTGTCAGCGCCTCTGAGGCGCTGACAACGGCCAGGGGCGGTGTGTGACAGTCCAGCTGAGGCTTGCTGTCACGACCGCCGCCTGGCCCGTCCCGTGATCAGGCGGGGCTACCGGGTGCTGCTGCGTGTTCCGCTGCCGTGGCTGCGTACTGGAGCAGTCACGGCGGCGACCCTTGCTGTCGGACCGTCAATAACGTTTCTCCGGGTGGGCCGTGGTTTCGCGTGAACATCTTCTGAGCGTCGCTTGAATATTGCCTCAATAGCGGGTGAGTTCTGGGCGGGTACGGTGGCTACCGAGTTAGTGCAGTTAGTACATTGCGTGGTGCGTTGGTGACCTTGTGCGGCCCGCCTCCTGCCACTGAAAGGATCCCATGAGCGACGGCCAGTCCGTAGAGGCTGACAAGGGCGGTGGCCTGCCTCTTGCTGCCGGCAGACAGGCCGTCCCAGCGACGGTGCTGCTATGGGCGGTTGCTGGTGCCGTGGTGGTGGCGGACCAGGTCACGAAGGCCTGGGCGCTGTCTGCCCTGGGCGACGGGGCTCGCCTCCCGGTTGTGGGTGACGTGCTCGGCCTGGTGCTTGTGCGCAACTCGGGCGCGGCCTTCTCCCTGGCCGCTGGGTACACGTGGGTCTTGTCACTGGTGGCTGTCGCTGTCATCGTCGCGATCGTGCGGGCCTCGCGGAGGCTGGCCTCCACCTGGTGGGCGCTCGTGCTGGGACTGGTGCTGGGAGGGGCTGCTGGCAACCTCCTGGACCGGCTGGTGCGTCCCCCGGGCCCCCTGCGCGGGCACGTCGTCGACTTCATCGACTACGGCGGGTACTTTGTGGGTAACGTGGCTGACATCGCTATCGTGGTGGCTGCGGTGGGGCTCCTGGTGCTGACCCTGGGCGGCCGGGACCGTGACGGTACCCGGCAGCGGCCTGCTGGTGCAGCGGGCGGCCGGGAGGGTCAGGCATGAGCCTGCGTGTCATGCCGGTACCTGAGGGGCTGGTCGGCGAGAGGGCGGATACTGCCCTGGCCCGGATGACAGGGTTGTCGCGCAGCAGGGTGGGTGACCTGTGCCAGCAGGGTGCCGTGCGTCGTGGGGGAGTGGTGCTGGCTAAGTCGCAGCGTCTGGGTGAGGGTGACCTGCTGGAGGTCGAGCTGCCTGATCCTCCGGTCAGTCGGCTGGTGGCTACGCCTGTGGAGGGTATGGGGGTGGTCTACGAGGACGAGGACATTGTCGTGGTGGACAAGCCTGCGGGGGTCGCCGCTCACCCGTCGGTGGGGTGGGATGGGCCCGACGTCCTGGGGGCGCTGCGGGCGATGCGGGTGCGGGTGGCTACCTCCGGGCCGCCTGAGCGTCAGGGTATCGTCTCTCGCCTGGATGTCGGCACCTCCGGGGTCATGGTCGTGGCCAAGGGGGAGCGTGCCTACAGCGTGCTCAAGGCGGCGTTCAGGCACCACCGTGTGGACAAGACCTACCACGCCCTGGTGCAGGGGCACCTGGACCCGTCCTCGGGAACGGTTGAGGCGCCTATCGGTCGTCATCCGGGGCGGGAGTGGAAGATGGCGGTGGTCCCCGGTGGCAGGGAGTCTGTGACGCACTATGACGTCATGGAGGTCATGCCGGGTGCCTGCCTGGTGCAGGTGCGTCTTGAGACAGGGCGTACCCACCAGATCCGTGTGCACATGGCGGCGGTGGGGCACCCCTGTGTCGGTGACGGGACCTACGGGGCGGACCCGCGCCTGGGTGCCCGGGCCGGGCTGGCCCGGCAGTGGCTTCACGCGGTGGGGCTGGGGCTGGCCCACCCGGTCACCGGGGAGAGGATGGACTTCACCTCTGACTATCCCGAGGACCTGGTGCACGCCCTGGAGGTCCTGCGCCTGGTCTGAGAGCTTGTGGGGCCGTGCCGGGGCGGGTCCGCCCAGGAGCAGGCCATGGGCTTCTACCAGCGCTGCGGCTACCAGGCTGTGAGCGGGCGGCGCTACCTGGACGCCGGGATCCCCCACCAGGACATGGCACGTGTGCTGACGCCGTGATCCGGCGCCTGGCTCACGGCTGGGCGCGAAGCAGGCGGTCCAGTGCTAGCGCCAGCGCCGTATGGTTGCCTGAGCCTATCTTGCGCAGCAACGCTGAGACATCGTTCTTCACCGTCCCCTTGGCCAGGACCATCCTGGCAGCGATCTCCCGGTTGGTCAGCCCCTGGGCCACCAAGACAGCAACCTCCCGCTCGGCGGGGGTCAGGACAGCCAGCTGCGGGTCCTCCGCAGACGGGGGGGGTGCTGGGGCCGGAGGATCGTGCCGCAGAGCCGCACGAGCTACCCGAGGGTCAATGACCATCCCCCCAGCGTGCACCGAGGTGATGGTCCTGGCCAGGGTTTCGACCGAGGAGTCCTTGAGTACAAACCCTGCGGCACCCGCACCCAGCGCGTCCTGGACCAGTGCGTCGTCGTCGAAGGTGGTCAGCACCACCACTGGAAGTTCCGGGTAAAGGCCACGGCAGCGCTCTACCAGCTCCACGCCGTTCATGCCCGGCATGCGGGCGTCAGCCAGGACTACGTCGACGCCGGTTCGGGCCAGGACAGCCAGGCCCTCGGTGCCGTCAGCCCCTCAATGTCCTCATACAGGTCCTCATACAGGTCGCCGCCCGTGGCCCCTACGGCTGAATGCTTCGTGGCTCCATCCCTTGGTGCGGCAGCGCACCGGCGCACCAGTGCCACGGGTGGGAGGGGGCGTAAGCGGGCGGTCCCGACTGCCCTTCCACGGCTGTCGGGACCGCCTGGGCGGCTCCTCGGGGACAGGGGCATAGGATGACCGCATGGGTAGCACGACGGGTAGCACGGCAGGAGCCAGCAGCACCAGGGGCGGGACCGGTGACGACTTCGTCCACCTCCACGTCCACACCGACTACTCCATGCTCGACGGCGCGGGCAAGATCCAGGACTACGTGGCTGAGGCCAAGCGCCTGGGCCAGCCTGCCCTGGCCATCACCGACCACGGCTACATGTTCGGCGCCTACGAGTTCTACGCTGCCGCCAGAAAGGCCGGGATCAAGCCCATCATCGGGGTCGAGGCCTACATGACCCCGGGCACCTCCCGCTTCGACCGGACCCGCGTGTTCTGGGGGGAGGAGTCCCAGCGCGGCGACGACGTCTCCGCCCGTGGCTCCTACACCCACATGACCCTGCTGGCCCGCAGCAACGAGGGCCTGAGCAACCTCATGCGCATGGACTCCTACGGCTCCCTGGAAGGGCAGTGGGGCAAGGCGCCCCGTATCGACCGCGAGCTGCTGAGCCGCTACTGCGCTGGCCTCATCGGCTCCACCGGCTGCCCCTCCGGGGAGGTCCAGACCCGCCTGCGCCTGGGGCAGTGGGAGGAGGCCCGCCGCTGCGCCGCCGAGCTCCAGGACATCTTCGGGCGCGACTACTTCTACGTCGAGCTTATGGACCACGGCCTGGAGATCGAGCGCCGCGTCACCAAGGACCTGCTGCGCCTGGCCAAGGAGCTGGGTGCCCCGCTCCTGGCCACCAACGACTCCCACTACGTGCGCCCCGAGCACCGAGAGATCCAGGACGCCATGCTGTGCATCAACTCCGGCTCGGTGCTCACCGACCCTGACCGTTTCAGGTTCGACGGCGACACCTACTACCTGCGCCCGGGCCGCGAGATGCGCGAGCTCTTTGCTGAGATGCCCCAGGCCTGCGACAATACGCTCCTTGTTGCTGAACAGTGCGACGTCTCCTTCACCACCGTGGACGAGGGAGCCTCCTTCATGCCGGTCTTCCCCGTTCCGGAGGGGGAGACCATGGAGTCCTGGTTCGTCAAGGAGTGCTGGCGCGGTATGGACGCCCGCTTCCACGGCGACGTCCCCGAGGACTGCCGCAAGCAGGCCGAGTACGAGATCGACGTCATCGTCCAGATGGGCTTCCCCGGCTACTTCCTGGTGGTGGCCGACTACATCAACTGGGCCAAGGCCCAGGGTATCCGCGTGGGCCCGGGGCGCGGGTCGGGGGCTGGCTCCATGGTCGCCTACGCCATGGGTATCACTGAGCTCAACCCCCTCAAGCACGGGCTGATCTTCGAGCGCTTCCTCAACCCCGAGCGCATCTCCATGCCCGATATCGACGTCGACTTCGACGAGCGCAGGCGCGACGAGGTCATCGAGTACGTCAAGGAGAAGTACGGGGACGACCGGGTCAGCCAGGTGGTGACCTACGGTGTCATCAAGGCCAAGCAGTCGCTCAAGGACTCCTCGCGTGTCATGGGCTACCCCTACGCGGTGGGGGACCGCCTGACCAAGGCGATGCCACCCACCATCATGGGCAAGGACATCTCCATCAAGGGTATCTTCAACCCCGAGGACGAGCGCTACGGCGAGGCCGAGGAGTTCCGCAGGCTCCACGCCGACGACACCGACGCCCAGCGCATCGTCGAGCTGGCCAAGGGGCTGGAGGGCATGACCCGTCAGTGGGGGGTGCACGCCTGCGCCGTCATCATGTCCTCCCAGACGCTGACCGACATCATCCCCATGATGCAGCGCCTCCAGGACGGAGCCTTCATCACCCAGTTCGACTACCCCACCTGTGAGCACCTGGGCCTGCTCAAGATGGACTTCCTGGGGCTGCGCAACCTTACCGTCATCTCCGACGCCCTGGACAACATCGTCGCCAACGGCAAGGAGCCCCTGGACATCGACCACGTCGAGCTCGACGACCGGCCCACCTATGAGATGCTCTCCCGTGGGGAGACCTTGGGCGTCTTCCAGCTCGACGGCGGCGGTATGCGCACCCTGCTGCGGCTGATGAAGCCGGACAACTTCGAGGACATCTCTGCGGTGGGTGCCCTCTACCGTCCCGGGCCCATGGGGGCGGAGTCCCACACCAACTACGCTCTGCGCAAGAACGGGCTGCAGGAGATCGTCCCCATCCACCCCGAGCTCAAGGAGGCCCTGGAGCCGATCCTGGGGACCACCTACGGCCTCATCGTCTACCAGGAGCAGGTGATGAAGATCGCCACCGACCTGGCGGGCTTCACCATGGGCAAGGCCGACGCGCTGCGCAAGGCCATGGGTAAGAAGAAGATGGACATCCTGGAGACGATGTTCGTCGACTTCGAGGCGGGCATGGTGGAGCGGGGGTTTTCCAGGGAGTCTGTCAAGGCGCTGTGGGACGTGGTGGTGCCCTTTGCCAAGTACGCCTTCAACAAGGCCCACTCCGCCGCCTACGGCGTGGTGTCCTACTGGACGGCCTACCTCAAGGCGCACTATCCCACCGAGTACATGGCCGCCCTGCTGACTTCCCAGAAGGACAACAAGGACAAGCTCGGCGTCTACCTGGGGGAGTGCCGCCACATGGGGATCACCGTGCTCCCTCCAGACGTCAACGCCTCCCGCGCCCAGTTCACCGCTGACGGCGACGACGTGCGCTTTGGCCTGGCCGCGGTGCGCAACGTGGGTCTCAACGTGGTCGAGGCGATCGTGGCGGCACGCAGGGACAAGGGCGAGTTCACCAGCTTCGAGGACTTCCTGGACAAGGTGCCCGCCGTGGTGTGCAACAAGCGCACCATCGACTCCCTTATCAAGGCGGGAGCCTTCGACTCCCTGGGGCGCACCCGTCGCTCCCTCCAGGCCTGCCACGAGGACCTTGTCGACGAGGTCATCGGGGTCAAGCGCAACGAGGCCGCCGGGCAGTTCGACCTGTTCGCCTCGCTCCTTGACAGCCCGGACGGTGCTGACGGCGGCTCGGGCGGCAAAGCCTCCCCGGCCTCCGCCGCAGCCGCCTTCGGCTCGGGGCCGGTCTTCTCCTCGGAGGTTCCCAGCCTGCCGGAGTGGGACAAGAAGGACAAACTGGCCTACGAGCGCGAGATGCTGGGTCTCTACGTCTCCGACCATCCGCTCATGGGTCTGGAGGGCGTGCTGGGCCGCCTGGCCGACCGGGAGATCGCCGAGCTCCACGAGGACGACGCCCTGCCTGACGGCGCGGTGGTTACTGTCGCCGGGCTCATCACCTCTCTGACGCGCAAGACCACCAAGCAGGGCAATCTGTGGGCGATCGCCCAGGTGGAGGACCTGGCGGGCAGTGTGGAGGTGCTGTTCTTCCCCCAGACCTACCAGACGGTCTCTACCATGCTGGCTCCGGACACGGTGGTGACGGTGCGCGGACGCCTCAACCGCCGGGACGGCCAGACTGCGCTGTACGCCCAGGAGATGACGATCCCCGACGTCTCCAGCGCCACCCACGAGGCCGTCCTCATCACCCTGCCTACCAACCGGTGCACCGGGCCCCTGGTGGAGCAGTTCAAGGACGTCCTGGTGCGTCACCCCGGGATGTCCACCGTGCGCCTGACCCTGACCAGCCCGGGGCGGGAGGTTCGCACCCAGCTGGACGCCTCCCTGCGGGTGGAGGCCTCACCGGCCTTCTACTCCGATATCAAGGCCCTGCTGGGGCCGGGGTGCCTGCGGCGCTGACCTCCACCACGGCGGCTACCGGGCCGGAAGGCAGGTCGACCACCACCACGTCGCCGTCATCGAGGTGATGGCCACGCCGGGTCTCCGTGACGGCGTTGACGGTGACGTCGCCCGCCTGGACCGCCGCGCGCGCCTGCGCCCCGTCCCGGACCAGGTCGGCGAGCTTGAGGAACTGCCCCAGGCGGATGCGGCCCTGCACCGGGACCCGGAGCAGGTGAGGAACAGGCGGGCAGGACGGTGAAGGCTGCGATGAGGTCCTTGATGATGAGGGCTGTTCTGTCGATGAGGGCTGTTGTGTCACGGTGGCCATCATCGCAGACACCTCCCAGGCGCGTCGCGGGCCGGTCCGCCTGCTCCTGCGGGCTGGCGACGGGTTGGTGGCTGGGCGGCGAGTTGTCGGTGCCGCAGAGCGGGCTCTTCCTCACCCTGGAATATCCTGGGAACCAGGTAGCAGGCAGTTCAGGGAAGGGAGACTGCGATATGGTGACGGTATCAGCCGTGCTGAGAAAATACTGAGGAGTATCGGTATGCGTCGTCTTGCCGCCAGCACCGTGGTCCTGCTCCTGGTCCTGGCTCTTCCGTCCCTGACCGCCACCTGCCTGCTCGCCTCCCCGGCTGCGGCTGAGCCCGGGGGAACCACGATCCACGTCTCGGCCCGCAGCGGCTCCGACGACACCGGGGACGGGACGTCTGACAGCCCGCTTCGCACCCTCTCCGCTGCGCTCCAGGCGGCCTCGCACGGGGATGTCATTGAGCTTGCGGACGGCACCTACCGCGAGGGGGAGCTGGTTGTGAGCACATCGGTGACGGTGCGAGCCGCCGCAGGTGCCAGCCCGGTCCTGTCAGGGGCGGTCGTGCCCTCCTCCTGGACCCAGGCGGACGGGAGGTGGACGACCTCCGCGGACATGGTTCGGTTCTGCCAGGTGTGCACGGAGAACGCTGACCCTGCGGAGGAGGGGATGGCCGCCTACCCGGAGCAGGTCTTCGTCGACGGCCAGCCGCTGACGCAGGTGACCAGCCGTGCCGAGGTCACCGCCTCCACCTTCTATGTGGAGGACCCTGAGCCGGTGACGCTCAGGCAGAGCGGGAACAACCGTGCCGGGTACAACGCCAGCCCGCACACCGGCGCTTCCTACGTCATCGGTGTCGACCCGCAGGAGCACCACGTAGAGGTGGTGCAGCACTCCCGGGCCATATCGGTCAGCGCTGACGACGTCACCTTGAGGGGCCTGACCGTCGAGAAGTACTCCCCGGTACAGCGCTGGGACTACGCCGATCCGCAGATCGGTACAGCCACGGGCGGGGCCATGGTGGTGACCACCTCCGACAGGGCGGTCGTGGAGGACTCCGTCTTCCGCTACTCAGCGGCCGGCACCGCCCTGGCGGTCTCCGGCGGCTCGGGCTCGACAGTGACAGGCAGTCGCTTCGAGCGCAACGGCGGGGTCGGGCTGGGCGTCAACTCCTCCAGCAACGTGACTGTTGAGGGCAATGTCTTTACCTCCAACAACACCGCCGGCTTCATCACGACCGGCTGCGGGGCGTACTGCACCATCGGCGACACCAAGGTCACCCACTCTACTGCCGTGCGATTCGCCTTCAACACTGTTGACTATTCCGGGGCCGAGGCCGACGCCTCCGACCCAACCGTCTTCAGGACCGACCGCAGGGTCGGGGTCTGGTTTGACGAGGGGGTTATCGGATCCCAGGTCCTGGGCAACTACTTCGTCAATGTTCCAGTGGCGGTCTTCAACGAGGTCTCCTCCGGCAACCTCGTGGCCTCCAACCTCATTGAGGGGGCCGGCATAGGAGTTCACATCTCGGGGTCTGACTCCACCAAGGTGTGGAACAACACCGTCTCCCACGCCCTGACCAGCATCGTCGTCCAGGAGGACTCCCGCTCCGACGGGTGCAACGCCCGCTCCGAGGACGGGACCTGCACTGCCGTGCAGAACTGGAGCGCCAGCCACAGCCTGTCCTGGGACACCACCGGCACCGAGATCGTTAACAACATCCTGTCCTCGGAGCAGACGACCCCGCTTCCCGGTGACCCGTGGCGCTATGCCGCCATGCTCCAGGTCACCGGTGGTGCCAACGATGACGGCTCAGGAGCCGTCTACGCAAACGAGATGGTCTCCACGGTTAACTACAACGCCTACTACCGGGACCAGGACACCGATCTGCCGTCGACGACGCTGCTGTGGAACTGGGGCGAGGACCTGTCATCCCAGACCGTCAACGCCCCAACCCTGGCTGAGTTCACTCACAGCCCCCACGTGACGCTGCCCGCGCGGGAGCAGAACGGGCTGGACCTCCATGGCAGCAGGCAGGACAACCCGCTGCTCGTCAGCGAGTCCCCGGACCCCACAGCCTGGAAGACCTCGGACTTCCGCCCGGCAGGTCCCGCCCTCGGATCAGGCCACCCTCTTCCTGACGACGTCGCCCAGGCCCTGGGGACGCAGGCAGGCACCGCGGTGGACCGGGGGGTGCTGGTCAACGTCGCCTGGCAGGACGGGGCTGGCCAGGGTGCCTGACCCGGGGCGACAGCGCCGCGGTGAGGACCTGCAGGGGCCGGCGCAGCCCGAGTCTGCCGTCGAGGAGGGGCTGGTCCTCCAGGTCGGCTCCCGCTACCCGGTGGGACATCGGGAGCACCTGCTGACCCGGCGCCTGGCCCTGGCCACTGCCCGGGCACGTGCCGTCCTCATTGAGGCTGCCAGCCACGGCGAGGTCATGACCTACGGCGAGCTGAGCGAGGCGATATCGGGGATGGTGCTGCCCCGGCACATGGGTCCTCTGCTCCATATGCTTGGTCATGACTGCGCGGCCCGTGGGGAGCCAGGTCTGCCGTCCCTGGTGGTTACCGCCGCGACCGGGGAGGTGGGGACCCCCGACCTGTCCTGGGCACCGCCGGAACGTCAGGCCTGCTGGGACTACTGGGCCCCAAGGTAGGGGAGAGACTAGCCTACGGTGGCGCGCTCGCTCTGGCGGCGGGGTTGGCCGACGATATCCTGTGCCCATGCTCAGCCGTACCGACCTGCGGGACCTGGACCGTCACACCCGTGACCTGGCGGGGGTGCTCCCTCGTGCCCGCCTGGACGTCTCCGCCGCCCTGGAGGCCGTCCGGCCGGTCGTCGAGGACGTCCGTGTCCGGGGGGCTGCCGCCCTGCGTGACGCTGCCGAGCGTTTTGACGGGGTTCGTCCTGAGCACCTGCGGGTCCCGGCTGTGGCCCTGACCCGAGCGCTGGAGGAGCTGGACCCGCAGGTACGTGACGCGCTGCGGCTGGCTATCGACCACACCCGCAGCGCTCATGCCGCCCAGCTGCCCACGGAGCGCGTGACCGAGGTCGTGACCGGCGGGACGATCACTCAGCGCTGGGTCCCGGTGCGTCGGGTAGGGCTCTACGCTCCCGGTGGTCTGGCCGTCTACCCGAGCTCGGTGGTGATGAACGCGGTCGCCGCCCAGGTCGCGGGCGTCGAGCAGGTCGCCCTGGCCAGCCCCCCCCAGGCCGGGTACGGTGGTCTCCCGCACCCGACGGTCCTGGCCGCGTGCGCTCTCCTGGGTGTGACCGAGGTCTACGCCGTCGGCGGTGCCCAGGCGGTCGCGATGTTTGCCTACGGTGCTTCTGCTGACACGGACACCGACCGTGGCGCCGGGGACGGCTCGCTCCTGTGCGAGGCGGTCGACGTAGTCACGGGCCCGGGAAACATCTACGTCGCAGCGGCCAAGCGGGCGGTACGCGGTGTGGTCGGCACCGATGCCGAGGCCGGTCCCACCGAGATTGCCGTGCTGGCTGACGCCACCGCGGACCCGGAGTACGTGGCCGCGGACCTGCTCTCCCAGGCTGAGCACGACCCGAGCGCGGGCAGCGTGCTGGTCACCGACTCCGTTGAGCTCGCTGATGCGGTGGACGCGGCGCTGCGTCGCCGTCTGGCCGGTACCCGGCACGCTGAGCGCGCTGCCACCGCCCTCAGCGGCCCCCAGTCCGGCACCCTTCTGGTGCGTGACCTGGACCAGGGAGTAGCCGTGGTTGACGCCTACGCCGCCGAGCACCTGGAGATCCACACCGCTGGTGCCCCAGAGGTGGCCCGCCGGGTACGCAACGCTGGCGCGGTGTTCGTCGGCCCCCACAGTCCGGTACCGCTGGGCGACTACCTGGCAGGTTCCAACCATGTGCTGCCCACCGGCGGGACGGCCCGCTTTGCCTCGGGACTCAGCGTCATGGCCTTCCTCAGGCCTGTCCAGGTCATCGATTACGACGCCGCGGCGCTGGCGAGCCTGGCCGACCCGCTGGAGGCCCTGGCCCGGTGCGAGGACCTCCCGGCCCACGCGGAGGCTGTCAGGGCCCGCCAGGGCTATTCTGTGTCGCCATGACAGGGTACTGTGCCCGTCACGGCCGCCGGGCCGTGACGATGACCAGGCGGACGGCACTGGGACTGGCTGGCCTAGGAACGCTACCTGCTTTGCTGCCCTCCCGCGCCACGGCTGCGGGACCCGGGCCTACCGCAGGGGGCCGGGTGGTGCTTCACGTCACGGATGGGACCGGGGCCGCCCTGGACCTGAAGGGCGTGCGTGCCGTGCAGTCCAACGGTGTCGGTGAGGACGGCTACGACGACGTCCTGCTGGACGCGAGCACGTTGACCGTGGTCACCCCCTGGCCTCTTCAGGAGGCCGCCGGGACAGGGGTCTGCCTGGACCTTCCTGCTGGGGGACCCTACGTCCTGTCCCTGTCCTGGCCGACCAGCCACGGGTACTCCGCCCTCATGGCCGACCTGCCTGGTCCCGGTGAGTACGACCTCCTGGAGCTGGCCGCCTCTTCGCTGCACGGCAGGCAGGAGGCGGGCGTGGCGGCACTGGGTGTGGAGGCCAGCGCGGGGCTCCTCGCCAGCCGGGCCAGGGCGCAGGAGGCTCTGGAGGCCTGCGGCAGCGCCGTCTCCTGGACCCAGCGAGGCACCTGGTCGCGTATGGCCCTGGAGGCCGCCAGCTCGGCTCAGTTCCTCCTGGACCAGGAGCTGGCAGCCCGGGGTCCGCAGGACGCCGTGGTAGGCGTGACCCTGACCCGTCCTCCCTCACAAGTCGAGCTGGCCTCCCTGGTGGGACCCCAGGGGCCCACGGGTGGGGTGCGGCGGCTGGCGGCGCGCATGGTGGTGCTCGACCCGTCCGACCCTGTTGAGACGGCGGGGTGGAAGGAGGTGGTCGCCGAGCTGCACCGTCACGGCGCCCTCGCCGTAGGGCAGGTCTGTGACTCCCAGCTGATGGGGTCCGTGGACGGGGATGCCTGGAAGGAGCGGGTGGACGCTCTGCTTGATGCGCTGCCGGGTACCGACGTGTGGGAGGTGGGCAACGAGCTCGGCGGGGACTGGCTGGGAGACAGCGCGGTGTCCCGCACCACCTACGCCGCACGCCAGGTTCGTGACAGGACCGGTGCCCAGACGCTGCTCACGCTGTACTACCAGCTGGGCCAGGGCAGCCCGGAGGGCTCGGTGTTCACCTTTCTTGCCGACCAGGTGGGGGAGGACCTGCGGGATCTGGTAGACGTGGTCGGCCTGTCGGTCTACCCCCAGCTCCACCCCCTGGGGACGGCAGCGGACAGGGTCCTGGCCACCCTGGAGCAGGCCTGGCCCGCCGCGCAGGTCGCGTTGACCGAGCTCGGCTACGGAGGTGCGGACCTGGATGACGGACCGTGGTGGTTCGGCTCGTCGAGTAACCTGGCTGCTGCCCGCGAGGCGGTGATCACCCACGCTACCAGCGCCGCTATGGGCCGCGAGACGGCGTGGGGAGCACCGTTTTGGTGGTACTACCTGGAGGACGAGGCAGGCATGGGAGTCGCCGAGGCGATTGCCGAGGCCGCCCGGGGGACGACTGCCTGAGCGCCTGCCCCGGAGTCTGCGGGTTGGTCGGGGTCTGCTGTGACGGGGATCGCCACCACGTCGGGGACAGGGTAGCGTTGGCGGTGGCACCGGGACCGGTGCCTCGTTCAGGGCAGCGCCACGGACCTGCTACTACGCCAGCTGCCTTGAGGCCGCTCCGCCGACGCCCCCGCGCGCCTGGCCCTGTCCAGGAAGGATTCCTGATGTCAACGACGATCCGTACCACCCACGTGGGCTCCCTGCCTCGTAGCGACGCCCTCCGGCAGGCCAATGCCGACCATGCCGCAGGTGGCCTGGACGCCGCCGGCCTGGCCCAGGTGGTCCAGGCCGAGACCGCCGAGGTGGTGCGTCGGCAGGCCGATCTCGGCCTGAGCGCCGTCAACGACGGCGAGTACGGCCACGCCATGACCGAGAAGGTCGACTACGGGGCCTGGTGGTTCTACACCTTTGAACGCTTCTCCGGGCTGTCCGTCCTCAGCCCCGAGGAGGCGGCGGCATCCAGGCGTCCCACGCCTGCAGGCAAGCTGGAGCTGGACGCCATGAGCGACCGGCGTGACTGGGTCGCCTTCGCCGAGGCCTATCAGGACCCCACCAGCGGCATCCACCTGGCCAGCGCCCCGCCGCCTGTGGTCCCGGCCGTCACCGGTGAGCTGTCCTACACCGGGCAGGACGCGGTGGCCCGTGACGTCGCTGCTCTCACCTCAGCCCTGCGCGCCGTGGGCAGGCCTGTCAGCGACGGGTTCCTGACCGCGGTCTCCCCGGCGGCTGCGGCCCGGATCGGCAACTACTACTACGAGGACGACGAGGCCGCCGTCTGGGCCTGGGCCCAGGCGCTGCGCGAGGAGTACCTGGCCATCACCGAGGCGGGCCTGACTCTCCAGATTGACGCCCCTGACCTCGCCGAGTCCTGGGACCAGTTCGTCACCGAGCCCGACATGGGGGCCTACAGGGACTTCTCCCGGGTCCGTATCGAGGCTCTCAACCACGCCCTGAGCGGGATCGACCCCTCGCAGGTGCGGTACCACGTGTGCTGGGGGTCGTGGCACGGTCCCCACTCCACAGACCTGGGGCTTGAGCCGCTCCTCGATCTGGCGGCGATGGTCAGCGCCCACGGCCTGAGCTTTGAGGCCGCCAACGTCCGGCACGAGCACGAGTGGAAACTCTGGCTGGTCCACGAGCTGCCCGAGGACAGGTACCTGATCCCTGGCGTAGTCTCCCATGCCACCAATGTGCTGGAGCATCCCGAGCTGGTGGCCGACCGTATCGAGCGCTTTGCCCGTGCCGTCGGTCCGGACCGGGTGGTGGCCTCCACCGACTGCGGCCTGGGCGGGCGTGTCCACTCCCAGATCGCCTGGGCCAAGTTGGAGTCCCTGGTGGAGGGCGCCCGCCTGGCCAGCGAGAGGTTCTGAGACCCGTTGCCACCTCCTAGACTCCTGCCGTGACCTCTACCAAGCCTCCTGCCTCTGCTGCCGCGCCTTCCGCCCCGCACGCCGGGCGGTCCCGACCACCCGTGCTGCCCGTGCGCCCGGGGCTGGAGGGCTGCCAGCCCTACGGTGCTCCTGAGCTGGACGTACCCGTGCGCCTCAACGTCAACGAGAACCCGCACCCCCCGCAGGAGCAGGTCGTCGCCGACGTCGCTGCGGCTGTGGCCCGTGCGGCCGCGGGACTCAACCGCTACCCGGACCGGGACTTTCCGGCTCTCCGGGAGGCTCTGGCGGGCTACCTGGAGCGTGAGTCCGGTGTGCGCCTGGCGCCGGGAAGGATCTGGGCGGCCAACGGCTCCAACGAGGTCATGCTCCACCTCCTCCAGGCCTTCGGGGGGCCGGGACGGGCCTGCCTGTCCGCAACCCCGACCTACTCCATGTATCCCGAGTACGCCCGCGACACCCTCACTGAGTACGTGACCGTGCCGCGCCGTCGGGACTTCTCCCTGGACCTGGAGGCGGTGACTGCCCTGATGCGGCGCCGTCGCCCCGCACTCCTGGTCCTGGCCAGCCCTAACAACCCCACGGGAACCGCCCTGCCCCCCCAGGACCTGCGTGCCGTCCTGGAGGCCGCTCGCGGAAGTGGGCCCCGGGAGCCTGCGGCTGGTGAGCGGGACCGGGCAGGCTCCCAGGCCGCTGACTGCGTCGTCGTCGTGGACGAGGCCTATGCTGAGTTCCGGCGCCCGGGTGTGCCCAGCGCCCTGGAGCTCCTGGACACCTACCCCCACCTGGTCGTCACCCGCACCATGTCCAAGGCCTTTGGTGCGGCGGGCCTGCGTCTGGGCTACCTGGCGGCCAGCGTCGAGCTGGTTGACTGGCTGCGTGTGGTGCGTCTGCCTTACCACCTCTCCTCCCTCACCCAGGCCGCCGCCCTGGCGGCGCTGGACCACAGTGAGGAGCTGATGGCGCAGGTGGCCTCGCTACGGGCCGAGCGTGACGACCTGGTGTCGTGGCTGCGCGGCAGGGGTCTTGACGTCTGTGACTCTGACGCAAACTTTGTCTTCTTCGGCTCCTTTGCCGACCGCGAGGCGGTCTGGCAGCACCTGTTGGACGACGGCGTCCTGGTACGTGTCGTCGGTCCTGAGGGCTACCTGCGTGTCAGTGTGGGCACGCCTGAGGAGACGGCGCTCTTCCGCCGGTCTCTGTCCGCCGTCCTGGCGTCTGAGGCCCTGAGGCCTGGCGCGGCGGCGTCCAGCGTCGTCGCGACCGTTGTCAAGGAGGAAGCATGAGCACACCTGCCCCGAGGACCGCACGTGTGGAGCGGGCCACCAGCGAGTCCCACGTGGTCGTCGGACTCAACCTCGACGGCACCGGTACCACGGACGTGTCCACAACAGTCCCCTTCTACGACCACATGCTCACGACCCTGGGCAGGCACTCGCTGATGGACCTGAGCGTGCAGGCCACGGGTGACACCCACATTGACGTCCACCACACCGTAGAGGACACGGCGATCTGTATCGGCCAGGCGCTGCGGATAGCCCTGGGGGACAAGCGGGGTATCCGTCGCTTCGGGGACGCTCTGGTCCCCCTGGACGAGGCCTTGGCGCAGGCCGTGGTGGACCTGTCCGGGCGCCCCTACCTGGTGCACGAGGGCGAGTCCGACGCCTTTGTCCACCACCTCATCGGCGGACACTTCACCGGGTCGATGGTCCGCCACGCGCTGGAGGCGATCGCCTACCACGCCGGTATCTGCCTGCACGTGCGCGTCATCTCCGGCCGTGACCCGCACCATGTCGCCGAGGCGGAGTTCAAGGCCCTGGCCCGTGCGCTGAGGGCAGCGGTCGAGGACGACCCCCGTGTGGAGGCGATTCCCTCGACGAAAGGAGCCCTGTGATGAGCCAGGACAGCCGTGACGACACGTGGGACGGCGGGTCGGGGGACGGCCAGGGCAGCAGTGAGGGCACTGGCCGCGGCGACGGTCAGGCCGCTGGCCGGACCAGTGGTCACACCGGTGACCATGACGGTGCCCCGCGCGACGTGGATGCGGAGTTCGCTGCTCTGACCCAGGGCCTGGCAGCCTCTGAGCCAGTAGGCTCTAAGGCTCTGGCTGAGGAGTCCGACCCCGACCAGGGAGATGACGGGCACGAGGAGGCCCGCCCGGCGGGCAGGGGTCAGCCGGACCGGGCTGACGACCTGTGGGACCAGCCGGACCAGGCTGGCGGCTCCCAGGCGCCCAGGGCGGTCAAGGTCGCCGTCGTGGTCACCCCGGTGGCCAGTGCCCAGGCCCTGGCCGCGCTGTGCGCCGTGAGCGACCTGGAGTGCATCGTGGTGCCCTCCACCAGTGGTGCCCTGGCGGTGAGGCAGCTGGTCTCCGCCCACGAGGAGTGGGACATCTCCGAGCTGGTCGGCGGTGCGGATACCGAGCCTGCTGAGGCGGCTGAGCTGGCCGCCAGCCTCTCCCGGGTGTCCCGGGCGGGAGTGGTCCTTATGACGGCCGACCTGGCGACTGATGTCGGTATCGAGTCCGGTCTGTCCGGTACGGTCACCGCCCGTCGCTACGTGGAGGCAGAGGCGGGGGAGGAGGCCTCGGCCGGGCTGCTGCTGGCCTCCATGGACCAGGTCGTGGAGGACGTTCTCCTGGGAGTGACGCCACCCCAGGATGTGCCGGGTGCCGTGCGCTCCACCGAGGTCAGGCCATCGCGGGCTATGCGCTGGCTGGGGCGAGGCCTGCGTCGCCCACCGCGATCCTAGTCTGGCAGTCCTGATGGCGTGCCTTGCCTTGCGCCGCCAGGCAAGCCTGTGGCCTGGAAACCGGTACCGACGAGGACGGCTGGTTCTCGCTTGATTCTCTCCCACACAAGTGATGTGGGGGTAGACTCTTTGCCGCTGCTGTGCCATTATCGTTCTGATGAAAATTGTTCCTTCTAGGGGATAGGCACGGGTAGGGTCCGCATGTTGTCGGTTGTTGTTTCAGTCCTTGTCGCCCTGGTGGCGCTGGTTGTGGTGGTGGCCGTGGTGCACCGGGGCAGCGGGCCGCGCACCCGTCTGCTCCAGCTGGCCGCCGCATCCATGCTTGTG